>DAHWJK010000114.1:0-9411 GCA_027344185.1 Thiobacillus sp. | reverse complement strand
CTGGATGATGCGGATGAGGCTGGAGCTGTCGGTGAGGTCGCCGTGGTGCAGGATGAAGCGGCGCCCCTGCTCGTGCGGGTCCTGATACAGGTGGTCGATGCGGTCGGTGTTGAAGAGCGAGGTGCGGCGCTTGATGCCGTGCACTTCATAGCCCTTGCCCAGCAGGAATTCGGCAAGGTAGGCGCCGTCCTGGCCGGTGACGCCGGTGATGAGGGCTTTTTTGGTCATGATTGGTCCATCGGGGTTCGAATTATTCCAATACACGTGTTCCGGCCGGTTTTCTGCGTTCCGGCCGGGTTTGCTACGTCAGGAACTCCAGTGATGCGCACGCTCAGTATCGCGCATTGCGACGAGCATGGCACGTATGAAATAGCACTGTTTGGCATAGGCCCCGCTTCATCCCGGTCGATCGACGATTAGATGCCGTTGGGATCACGCCGGTCAGGGTGTAGCGCATTTGTGCGCGCTTTATGGCCAGCTGTAGGGGTTTGCTGGTGTCTATCGCTGCGCCTGCTCTGGCAGCTTGTTCGTGGGTTTGAGCAAAAGCATAAAGACGATCCGCGCCAGAATGCCTCACCCGAATTGAATGGAATTGCCTCATCGTTTTGACCTGATTAATTGTACAGACGGGCCTCGCAAGCTGTTTCGGCCATTCTCGAATATCTATATGTTTTTAATGATTGTTTATGATGGAAAGATACATTCTTGTCCGCTTGCCCGCCGTTGCGCGGGCAAGGGCAAGCATACCGAGAACCGGTAGTGTGACATTTTCGCCGCAGGGACAGAGCCAAGCAAACCGAGAGACATCGTGGTTCGTGGTGCTGTGCGCGGCATCCGGGAGCCGCCATGCTATCCTGAGGGCCATTTCGGAGGCGATGGCGTGATCAAGATTCTGGTGCTGCTGGTGATCGGGTTTGTGGTGTGGGGCATTGTCCGCGCCTATCAGCGTTCGCTAGCCAAACCGCCTTCGTCCGCAAAGGCCCCGATCGTCGAGGACATGGTGAAATGCGCGCATTGCGGGGTGAACCTGCCGCGCAGCGAGGCCATCTACTCCGGCGGCGAATTGTTCTGCACACCCGAACACAAGCAACTCGGCAAAAAATGAGCACGGCGGCAACGCCTATCCCGCGTCCTGCCACACACGGTTATTTCGCGTCGCACTGGCGCAGTCTCGACTATTTCAACCTGTACCGCCTGACGCTGACGCTGGCCCTGGTGTTTACGGGCCTGCTGTTTGGCGATTCCGACCTGTTTCGCCCCGACGCCGCCCCCCGCTACCAGGGTTTCGCCTACGCCTACCTGGTGACCACGGCCCTGTTCGTGCTGGGCATCCGCGCGCGCTGGCCGGATTTCCAGGTCCAGCTCACCGCGCACATCATCGCGGATATCCTGTTCGTCGTGCTGCTGATGGGCACCAGCGAACGCTTGGCCAATGGCCTTGGCCTGCTGCTGGTGATTTCGATCGCGTCGGGCGGGCTGATCGGCAGCGGCCGGCTCAGCCTGCTGTACGCGGCCATGGCTTCGATTGCGGTGCTGCTGCAGCACGGCTTCAGCATTCTCAACGCCAGCCAGCGTACCGACAGCTTTTTCCAGGTGGGCATCCTGTGCCTGGGCTATTTCGCCATCGGCTGGTCAGCGCATGCGCTGACCCAGCGCGCGCTGCACTCGGAAAAGCTGGCGCAGCGCCAGGCGGATGAACTGGCGCTGCTCAACCGCATCAATGCGCTGGCCATCGAGAATTCGCCCGACGGCCTGCTGGCCGTGCGCGGCGACGGCGTGGTGCGCCACGCCAGTCCGCGCGCATTGACGCTGCTCGGCGCCACCGGGGTGATCCTGCCCGGCATCACCCGCCTCGAGGCGCTGTCGCCCGAACTGGCACGGCTGTCGCGGCAAATCGGCCCCGGCGCCACACCCACGCTCAACACGGCGGCCGCGCGCCTGCGGGTGCGCTGCATTCCGCTGACCACAGCCGATAACAGCCGGGTGCTGGTGCTGGAAGATCAAAGCCAGGCCGAGCAGGTCGCGCAGCGACTGAAGCTGGCCGCACTGGGACGCCTGACTGCCAATATCGCGCATGAAATCCGCAACCCGCTGTCGGCGATCAGCCATGCCGCGCAACTGCTGCGCGAGGAAACACACGACCCTGCTCTGACCAAGCTGACCGGCATCATCGAGAACAACGCGAACAGGCTCGACCGCCTGGTGGAAGAAGTGCTGACGCTCAACCGGCGGGACCGCCTCAATCCAGTCAGCTTCGATACGACCCTGCTTGCTGCCCTGATCGACGAACTGCGCCAGACTGAAGAAATCCCGGCTGAAGCCGTCATAGTCCTCATGCCCGACACCCTGCATTTCCAGTTCGATCCCGACCATCTGCGCCAGATCCTGTGGAACCTGATGCGCAACGCCTGGCGTTACAGCCGCAAACAGGCAGGCAGCCTGCGTATCCGCGCGCAGGTCACGGGCGGCAGCGTGCAGATCGAGATCGAGGACGACGGTCCCGGCGTCGCAGCCGAATTCGAAAGCAAGCTGTTCGAACCCTTCAGCACCACCGATGCGCAGGGCACCGGCCTTGGGCTGTTTCTGGCACGCGAACTGGCCGAGGCCAATCATGCGAGCCTGACCCACCTCCCCGCACCGGGCGGCGCCTGCTTCCGCCTGAGCCTGCGGGGCAGCGAGTGAGCATGGCTGCCGTGCCGCGCATTCTGCTGGTGGACGACGAGCCCGACCTGCTCGACCTGATGGAGCTCACGCTGGCTAAAATGGGTCTGGAAACCGATCGCGCCGCCAGCGTGGCGGACGCGCAGCTGCGGCTCGCCCAAACCCGTTACGACCTGTGCCTCACCGATATGCGGCTGGGGGACGGCGAAGGGCTGGACGTGATTGCCACCGCCAGTGCACTGGCCGTGCCGGTGCCGGTCGCGGTCATCACCGCCTACGGCAATGCCGGCAACGCGGTGGCCGCGCTGAAAGCAGGCGCATTCGATTATCTGTCCAAGCCGGTGGCGCTCGATCAGCTGCGCGCTTTGGTCAAATCCGCGCTGAAAATTCCCGAGGCCGCGCAGGTCCATTCGCCTTCGCGCGAGCTGATCGGCCAGTCCGCCGCCATGCAGGACATCCGCGAACGCATCGCCAAGCTCGCGCGCACCCAGGCGCCGGTGCACATCTCGGGCGAATCGGGCAGCGGCAAGGAACTGGCGGCGCGACTGATCCACCGGCTGGGCAGCCGGACCGACAAGCCTTTCGTCGCCGTCAACTGCGGCGCGATTCCGGAAACGCTGATGGAAAGCGAATTTTTCGGCTACCGCAAAGGCGCCTTCACCGGCGCCGAGGCCGACCGCAACGGATTTTTCCAGGCGGCCGACGGCGGCACCCTGTTCCTCGACGAAGTGGCCGACCTGCCGCTGTCGATGCAGGTCAAGCTGCTTCGCGTGTTGCAAGAAAAAAAGGTGCGCAAGGTCGGCGCCACCGCCGAGGAATCCGTCGACGTGCGCATCATCAGCGCCACCCACCAGAACCTCGCCGCACTGGTGGAGGCCGGGCGCTTCCGCCAGGACCTGTACTACCGCCTCAACGTCATCGACCTCGTCATGCCCAGTCTGCGCGACCGCGCCGCAGACATTCCCGAAATGGCGCGCTTTCTGCTCGACAAGCTGGGCGGCGACGACGTCATACTCGAACGCGACGCCGAAAAGGCACTCTGCGCCTATGCCTTCCCCGGCAACGTGCGTGAGCTGGAAAACACGCTGGAGCGCGCACTGGCGCTGTGCGAGAACAAGCGCATCACCTCTGACGAACTCAACCTGGCCCCGCTCCCGACGTCGACCGGCGCCACGCCCGGCAGCAAGTACCCGCTGCAGGATTATCTCGATCAGATGGAACGCGCCGCCATCCTCGAAGCGCTGGAACAGACGCGCTACAACAAGACCGCCGCGGCGCGCGTGCTGGGCGTCACCTTCCGCAGTCTGCGCTACCGGCTGGAGCGGCTGGGGATCGACTGAGCCACTACTGCCGACATCGCCTCTAAAATAAAAAACCGCACCCGGCATCGGATGCGGCTTTTTTTCGTGCGTGTGTGGTGCCGCTTGTCGGATTCGAACTGACGACCTACCGCTTACAAGGCGGTTGCTCTACCCCTGAGCTAAAGCGGCGAAGCGCGACATTATAGCGATGCCGTGCAGCAGTGGATTACTTGACGACCTTGAGCGAAGGCTTGCCCTTGGCCGGTGCGGGCGCCTCGCCCGATGCAGGCGGCGGCGTCGGTTCGGGCGACCCGGGCGCGTCGACCGGTTCGAAATGCAGACCCTGTCCGTTTTCGCGCGCGAAGATCGCGGCGACGCGATCCACCGGAACCGAAATCTCGTGCGAGACGCCGCCGAAGCGTGCGGAAAACTGGATCCAGTCGTTGTCCAGCATCAGGTTGCGCGTTGCGCCAGCGCTGATGTTGAACACGATCTTGCCATCCTTGACGAAGCCGGCCGGCACGCGCGTGCGGCCATCGACGGCAACCAGCAGTTGCGGCGTGTAACCCGAATCCGTGCACCACTCGTACAGCGCACGGATCAGGTAGGGCTTGGATGAAATTTCTGCCACAGCGCTGCGCTGGTTCTCTATGCCGCTTACTTGCGCAGCGCTTTTTCGGTGGGGGTCAGCGCGTTGATGAAAGCGGGACGGCTGAACAGGCGCTCGCGATACTTGAGCACTGGGGCGGCCACCTTCGGCAGTTCGATGCTGTAGTGCTCGAGACGCCACAAGAGCGGTGCGATCGCCACGTCGAGCATGGAGAACTCGTCGTTCATCAGGTACTTCTGCTTGGTGAGGATGGGCGTGAGCTGCGACAGGCTGTCGCGGATTTCCAGGCGCGCCTTGTCCGAACCCTTGCCGAGGCTGTGCTCGAGCGTGTTGACGTGGGTGAACAGGTCGTGCTCGAAGTTGAACAGCACCAGCCGCGCGCGGGCACGCATGACGGGATCCGGCGGCATCAGCTGCGGATGCGGGAAGCGCTCGTCGATGTATTCGTTGATGATGTTGGACTCGGTCAGAACCAGGTCGCGCTCGACCAGCACCGGCATCTTGCCGTTGGGGCTGATGCTGGCGATTTCTTCCGGCTTGTTGTGCATGTCTACATCGATGACTTCAAAATCCATGTCCTTTTCGAACAGGACAATGCGGCAGCGGTGGCTGTACGGACAGGTACTGCCGGAATACAGGGTCATCATGGCGGGGCTCCCTAAGGTGTTGCGGTGTTAATGCTTAAAACGCCAACAGCCGGACACAGTCCGGCTGTTGGCGAACGGCAGTGGGCGGGCTCAGTGAATGTCTTTCCAGAATTCTTTCTTCAGGTAGTAGGCCACCACGAAGAATACGGCCAGGAACAGCAGCACAATCACGCCAAGCTGCTTGCGCTGGTTCTGGGCGGGCTCGCCCATCCATTGCAGGTAGTTGACCAGGTCGCCGACCATGGCGTCGTATTCGGCCAGGCTGACGCTGCCGGGCTTGGCCAGCACAAGGCGCTCGACGACTTCATGCTCACCATCCTTTTTATAGACCGGCACCATCTCGCCCTGCAGACTCCACATCACGTGCGGCATGCCCACCTTGTCGAACACGGTGTTGTTCCATCCGGTGGCACGGGTGTCGTCGCGATAGAAGCTGCGCAGGTAAGTGTAGAGCCAGTCGGCACCGCGCGAACGGGCAATCACGCTGAGGTCGGGCGGCGTGGCGCCGAACCAGGCCTTGCCGTCGGCGTGGCGCATAGCCACGTGCATGGGCTCACCAGGCTTCTCGGACGTGAACAGCAGGTTGTCCTTGATCTGCTCTTCGGTCAGTCCCAGATCCTGCAGCCGCGAGTAGCGCATCATGCTGGCGCTGTGGCAGTTGAGGCAATAGTTGACGAACATGCGGGCGCCGCGCTGCAGGGAATCCTGGTCCGAAAGGTTGATCGGCGCCTTGTCCAGGTGAACCGTGGCGCCGGCCCCAAAGGCCACGACGGGAGCTGCCGCCAGCAGGAAAAGAAAATTCTTCAAGCGTTTCATTTAGCCAGTCACCCTTTCCGGTTCCGGTTTGGTTTTGTCAATCGAGGTATACCAGGGCATCAACAGGAAAAACAGGAAGTAGATGACCGAGAAGACCTGGGCAAAGATCGTCGCCACGGGTGTGGACGGCAAGAGCCCCAGGTAGCCGAGACCGATGAAGGACACGATGAACAGGGCCAGCGCAATCTTGTAGATCGGGCCGCGGTAGCGGATCGACTTGACCTTGCTGCGATCCAGCCAGGGCAGGAAGAACAGGAACACGATCGACAGGCCCATCGCTACCACGCCGGGGAACTGCGAGCCGAACAGCGGCGGCACCGCACGCAGGATCGCGTAGAACGGCGTGAAGTACCATAGCGGTGCGATATGTTCGGGCGTCTTCAGCGGGTCGGCCGGAACGAAGTTGGCCGCCTCGAGGAAGTAGCCGCCCATTTCCGGCGCGAAGAACACAATCGCCGAGAACACCATCAGGAAGACGATGACGCCGACGATATCCTTCACCGTGTAATACGGATGGAAGGGAATGCCGTCGAGCGGGATACCGGTCTTGGGATCCTTTTTCTTCTTGATCTCGACGCCGTCGGGGTTGTTGGAGCCGACTTCGTGCAGCGCCACCAGGTGCACCGCAACCAGCGCGATCAGCACCAGCGGCAAGGCAATCACGTGGAACGCGAAGAAGCGGTTCAGCGTAGCGTCCGAGATCACGTAGTCGCCGCGAATCCAGATTGACAGGTCTTCACCGATGAAGGGCACGGCGGCAAACAGGTTGACGATCACCTGGGCGCCCCAGAACGACATCTGGCCCCACGGCAACAGGTAGCCCAGGAAGGCTTCGGCCATCAGCGCCAGATAGATCAGCACCCCGAAAATCCAGATCAGCTCGCGCGGCTTGCGGTAGGAGCCGTACATCAGGCCCCGGAACATGTGCAGATAGACGACGACGAAGAACATCGAGGCGCCGGTGGAATGCATGTAGCGGATCAGCCAGCCCCACTCGACGTCGCGCATGATGTACTCGACCGAGATGAAGGCGAGTGCCGCATCCGGCTTGTAGTTCATGGTCAGGAAGATGCCGGTGACGATCTGGATCACCAGCACCAGGAGCGCCAGCGACCCGAAGAAGTACCAGAAGTTGAAGTTCTTGGGCGCGTAGTACTCGGACAGGTGCGCCTTGTAGGTGGCGGTGAGCGGGAATCGGTCGTCGATCCAACCCATCATTTTTTGCAGGGCAGACATTTATTTAGGCTCCTTTTGCGTCTACACCGATCAGCAACTTGGCATCGCTGAGGTATTGATGGGGCGGAATCACCAGATTGGTCGGCGCCGGAACGCCCTTGTACACGCGCGCGGCGAGGTCGAAACGCGAACCGTGGCAGGGGCAGAAGAACCCGCCCGGCCAGTCGGCGCCGAGATCGGCTGCGCCGACATCCTTGCGGTAGGTGGGCGAACAGCCGAGGTGGGTGCAGATGCCGACGGCCACCAGAAATTCCGGCTTGATCGAACGGGTTGCATTCTTGCAGTAGTCGGGCTGTTGCGGCATGTCGCTCTTGGGATCGGCAAGCTGGTCTTCATGCTTGCCCAACAGCTCGAGCATGTCCGGCGTGCGGTTGACGATCCACACCGGCTTGCCTCGCCATTCAACGGTCAGCAGCATGCCCGGCTCGACCTTGCTGATATCGACTTCCACCGGAGCGCCGGCCGCCCTGGCACGTGCACTCGGCATCATGCTCATCACCAGCGGCACGGCCACTCCGGCGACCGCGACCCCGCCCACGGCACTGGTCGCCGCAATCAGGAATTTACGTTTGCGTGCGTCCACTTTTTGCCCTTCAACTTCCTGGCTCATGTTTACCTAACCCGAACGTGTTGCGATAAAACCGGCATTCTAACCAATTTGCCGCACGCTCCGGAAGCCCGTCATTGCAATAGCGCAGAATACGGGTCGGTCTGGGCTATAATCCTCGCCTGGCGAAATCACGCCAAGTCCATGAATTTAATCACTATGCGCAAACTCTGGCTGCTTTTCGCTCAATCCACTACGGTGGCACTGGGTGTGCTGTTCATTCTGGTGCTGTTCAAGCCCGACCTGCTGCACTGGCAGGCGAAGACGCCTTTGGTCATCCAGCAGGCGCAGACGCCGGCCGTCGCCGGGCCCGCCGTCGGCGCATCGTTTGCGCCCGCGGCGACCCGTGTCATTCCGAGCGTGGTCAACGTCTTCACCCAGCAAAAGGTGCGCAATCCGACCCACCCCGCGCTGCAGGACCCGATCTTTCGCTATTTCTTCGGCGACCGGCTGGATGGGCGCCCGCGCGAGGTGTCCAACCTCGGTTCGGGCGTGATCGTCAGTCCGAATGGCTACATCCTCACCAACCAGCACGTGGTCGAGGCTGCCGACGAAATCCAGGTCGCGCTGGCGGACGGCCGCACGCTGCCGGCGCGGGTGGTCGGCTCCGATCCGGAAACCGACCTCGCCGTCCTCAAAATCGACGCCGACAACTTGCCCGCCATCACGTTCGCGCGCGAGGACACTCTCCATGTCGGCGACTGGGTGCTGGCGGTAGGCAATCCGTTCGGCGTCGGCCAGACCGTGACCGCGGGCATCGTCAGCGCGCTGGGTCGCACACATCTCGGCATCAATACCTTCGAAAACTTTATCCAGACCGATGCGGCCATCAACCCCGGCAACTCGGGCGGTGCGCTGGTGGACGCAGCCGGCAACCTGGTCGGCGTCAACAGCGCGATCTACTCGCGCACCGGCGGCTCACAGGGCATCGGCTTCGCCATTCCGGTTTCCATCGCACGCCAGGTGATGGAGGAAATCATCCAGTCCGGCAGCGTGACGCGCGGCTGGGTCGGTATCGAAGTGCAGGACCTGACACCCGAACTCGCGGAATCCTTCAATCTGAAAAAGACCGAAGGCGCGTTGATTGCAGGGGTGCTGAAAGGGGGACCGGCCGATGCCGGCGGCGTGCGGCCGGGCGATATCCTGCTGGCCGTCAATGGCAACAAGGTGGCCGACTCGGCTTCGCTGCTCAACCTGATTGCCGCCCTGAAGCCGGGTACCCAGGCAAAGCTCACGGTGGAACGCAAGCAGCAGTCGTTGGACCTCTCGATCCGGGTCGGGCGGCGTCCCCTGCAGCGTGCGCTGGAACCCGTCCCGGAGGGAGAGCTCAACTAGGGCGTGTTAACACTAATTTCGCGTCCGCGTTGCCGCGAGAAAGCGATGGATGCAAGGCGCGGCGCGCCGGCAAGGGCACTCCCTTGCCAAGCGGCGCAACGCCGCAGACGCGCTTTCTCGCGGCAACCCGAAGGGACGGGTCGATTCGGGCGCATCCCTTTGTCGCAAGCCGCTTGCAGTGAACGACACTGCGGCGCG
>DAHWJK010000102.1:0-2918 GCA_027344185.1 Thiobacillus sp. | reverse complement strand
AACTGCAACTGCGCGAGGCGGCCGCCGACGAGGCCAGCCTCGAATCGGGCCTGGCCGACAGCCCCAAGCCTTCGCAACTGCAGAGTGAAATCAACCGCCTGCAGCACGAGATCGCCGCGCTTGGCGCGGTCAACCTTGCCGCGCTCGACGAACTGACGCAAGCGCAGGAACGCGCCGACTATCTCGCCGCGCAATGCGCCGATCTATTGGAGGCCGTCACCACGCTGGAAGATGCGATCCGCCGCATCGACCAGGAATCGCGCACGCGGCTGAAGGAAACCTTCGACAGCGTCAACCAGCACATGGGCGAGCTGTTCCCGAAGCTGTTCGGCGGCGGCCAGGCGCGGCTCATCCTCACCGGCGACGAACTGCTCGACGCCGGCGTGCAGGTGTTTGCGCAGCCGCCCGGCAAGAAAAACGCCTCGATCCACCTGCTGTCCGGCGGCGAGAAGACGCTGACCGCGCTGTCGCTGGTGTTCGCCATGTTCAAGCTGAATCCGGCGCCGTTCTGCCTGCTCGACGAGGTCGATGCGCCGCTCGACGACGCCAACACCGAGCGCTACTGCAACCTGGTCAAGGCGATGTCCGACCACACCCAGTTCCTGTTCATCACCCACAACCGCGTCACGATGGAAATGGCCCAGCATCTGGCCGGCGTCACCATGCAGGAACCGGGCGTGTCGCGCATCGTCGCGGTCGATGTGGAAGAGGCGGTGGGGATGGTCGAAGCAGCCTAAATTCACGCCGCCCCTAGCCGGGAGCGGCGGCTATCGTGGAAAATAGCGCTTTTGGCGCGATTCCTTCACTCCCATGCTTGATATCCAGTTGCTGCGCAAAGACGCAGCCCTCGTAGCCGAGCGCCTGGCGGCGCGCGGTTTTGCGTTCGATACGGCGCGTTTTGATGCGCTGGAAGCCGAACGCAAGACGATCCAGACCCGCACCCAGGAGGCGCAGAGCCGCCGCAACGCGCTGTCGAAACAGATCGGCATGCTGAAAGGGAAGGGCGAGGATACTGCGGCGGTGATGGCCGAAGTGGCCGGACTGGGCGATGAGCAGAAGCAGCTGGAAACGCGCCTCTCCGAGTTGCAAACCGAGCTCGGCGATTTCCTGATGGGGGTGCCGAACCTGCCGCACGAATCGGTGGCAGTGGGCAAGGACGAAACCGCCAACGTCGAAGTGAGCCGCTGGGGCACACCGAAGGCCTTTGATTTCCCGGTGCGTGACCACGTCGACCTCGGCGAAGGCCTCGGCCAGCTCGACTTCGCGGCCGCGGTGAAGATCACCGGTAGCCGCTTTTCCGTGATGAAAGGCCCGCTGGCACGGCTGCATCGCGCGCTCGCGCAGTTCATGCTCGACGTGCATACGGCAGAACACGGCTACACCGAGGTCTACGTACCCTATCTGGTGAACGCCGATTCGCTGCGCGGCACCGGGAATCTGCCGAAGTTCGAGGAAGATTTGTTTCAGGTACCGCGTCCGGACGCCGACACGCTTTACCTCATTCCCACAGCCGAAGTGCCGGTGACCAACCTGCTGCGCGACGAGATCGTCGCCACCGAAGCGTTGCCGCTGAAGTTCGTTGCCCACACGCCGTGCTTCCGCTCCGAGGCCGGCTCCTACGGCCGCGACACCCGCGGCATGATCCGCCAGCATCAGTTCGACAAGGTGGAACTGGTGCAGATGGTGCGCCCGGAGGACTCCTACGCCGCGCTGGAAAGCCTGACTTCGCATGCCGAAACCATCCTGCAGAAGCTCGGCCTGCCGTACCGCAAGATGGCCCTGTGCAGCGGCGACATGGGCTTTTCTGCAGCCAAGACCTACGACCTCGAAGTATGGCTGCCGGCGCAGAACACCTACCGCGAAATTTCCTCGTGCTCGAATTTCGAGGCCTCCCAGGCGCGCCGCCTGCAGGCGCGTTTCCGGTCGGGGCAGGGCAAGCCGGAGCTGCTGCACACACTGAACGGCTCCGGCCTCGCGGTCGGCCGCACCCTGGTGGCGATCCTGGAAAACTACCAGCGTGCCGACGGCGGGGTGGAGGTTCCCGCGGTGCTGGTTCCCTACATGGGCGGCGCGGACGCGCTGGAACCCCCGCGCTGAGGGTTTGCATGCCGCGCCAATGACGGCTGCAAATCCGGATCGTGCGCAGCGCGTGAAAGGCGGCCCACGTGATGAGACCGTCGCCCCCGGGGACGTGCGCACGCCGTGCGCCGTCCGGGCGCCTATACTCAGACCGCGACGAGTTCCGTGCTGTCCTTCCTGATCAGGAAGGTTTTCAGCGTGTAGAGCCCGGCCTGCGGCTGGCGGACGGTGGTGACCGCCTTCATGGTGCAGGTGACGCCGTTCTGCCCCACGTCCATCAGGCAGTAGCCGTGCGTGGAGGAGTTGAAGAACTTCATGTGCGGGTTGCTCGCCATCAGCAGGCTTTCCACGCCCACGCCGGGCGGGGTGGGAATGGGCGCGGGCAGCGGCGCGCTCGGCAGCGGAACCTGCGACTGCGCGAGCTCGACCAGGTTGGCCGAGCTGACCGAGCCCACCACCAGTTCCACCCCCACCGGTTCCGAGGCGTCGTCGTAGTCGGGTTTCAGATAGCCGGCGATGAAGCTGTGGATGTCGCCGGTAATGGCGATGAAATTCTTCACGCCGTACAGGCCGATGCCGGACAGCAGGTGGGCGCGCTCCGCCGGGTAGCCGTCCCACTGGTCCAGGGTGACATAGGCCGGCCCCACCTTCATCTGCATGGCGGTGACCTCGTTGGCCCAGATTTTCCAGGTCGCCGTGCTGTTGCGCACGGTGTCGAGGAACCAGTCGCGCTGGGTCGCGCCGAGCATGGTGCGGCTGGCGCTTTCCGCCTCGGCGCAACGCGAAGCGAGATAGCGCAATTCGGTGTCGCCGCCGCAGGGCGGGCCGTCGCGGTACAG
>DAHWJK010000084.1:0-17818 GCA_027344185.1 Thiobacillus sp. | reverse complement strand
TGTGGAACAGGGCCGGCTCGGCATGCACTGCACGGATATCGATCTCGAAAGCGTCACCAATCTGCGGCGCCTGGTGGAATTGAACCTGGGCGACGAAGCTGCGCTGCAGCGCGAGCTTTCCGCCATGGTCGGCATCGACGCGGCGGGCCCGCCCGGCACGCCGACCTAATCCGGCAAAAACAGCGCCAACAGGTCGTTCAGAAAATGCTGCCCCGGCAGCGTCGGCCTGAGCCGGGTCGCATCGCGATCGAGCAGGCCGT
The DNA here is from genome assembly GCA_027344185.1 of Thiobacillus sp. GTDB lineage: Bacteria > Pseudomonadota > Gammaproteobacteria > Burkholderiales > Thiobacillaceae > Thiobacillus. Next base: position 17,558 of record DAHWJK010000084.1, on the reverse strand, counting down.
GCGCACGCGCCCGCTCAAGCGCTGCGGTGCAGACAATCAAGGGCAAACCGGTGCGTTCCTCGAACAAGGCAGCAGGCACGCCTTCGATCAGCCGCAACGCATTCATCATGAACTCGAACGGCAGGTCGGCGCGCGTGAGGACGCGGACGTCAACCACATGGGCATCTGCCTGCACTGCATCCATGTATTGCTGCGGATGCTTCACCCGCATCTGCCGCACGATGCGGTCGTGGAAACTGAGCTTGGAATGGGCGCCGGCGCCGATGCCGAGGTAGTCGCCGAACTCCCAGTAGTTGAGGTTGTGGCGGCTGGTGTGGCCGGGCCGCGCGTAAGCCGAGGTTTCGTAGTGCTGCATGCCGGCGTCGCGTAGCCGCGCCTCGATCGCCAGCTGCATGTCGGCCGCAAGGTCATCGTCCGGCAGGTGCGGCGGCGCGGTGTGGCCGAACGGCGTGTTCGGCTCGAGCGTCAGGTGATAGGCCGACAGGTGCGGCGGCTGGAAGGTGAGCGCAGTATCGATATCCACCAGCGCCTCGGCCAGCGTCTGGTCGGGCAGCGCATACATCAGGTCGAGGTTGAAGGTATCGAAATGGGTGGCGGCGAGCTCGGCGGCGCGGCGTGCCTCGGCATCGTCGTGGATGCGCCCGAGCGCCTTCAGATGGCACGGGTTGAAACTCTGGATGCCGAGCGATACGCGCGTCACGCCGGCTGCGCGAAAACCGGCGAACCGGTCCGCTTCCACCGTGCCCGGATTGGCTTCGAGCGTGATTTCCGCATCGGGCATCAGCGGCGTCAGGGTGCGCACGCCGGTCAGGATGCGGTCGATGCCGTCGGCCGAGAACAGGCTGGGCGTGCCGCCGCCGAAGAACACCGTGTGGATCCTGCGGCCCCAGATGTCGGGCAGCGCACGTTCCAGGTCCAGCAGCAACGCGTCGATGTAGGCCGCTTCGGGCAGCGTTTGCGCCGCGTGCGAATTGAAGTCGCAATAAGGGCACTTCTTCACGCACCACGGCAGGTGGATGTAGAGCGACAGCGGCGGCTGGACTTTGAGGCCGCCGTTGAACAAACGGATGACGGACTCAGCCAAGCCGCTTCAGCTTGTCGGCGAGTTCTCGCAAGGCCTGGCCGCGGTGCGAAATGGCGTTCTTCTCGTCCTCGCCGAGCTCGGCGCCGGTCTTGCCGAATTCAGGAACGAGGAAGTACGGGTCGTAGCCGAAGCCCCCTTCGCCGCGCGGGGTGTCGATGATTTCGCCGAACCAGCGGCCCTCGGCGATCAGCGGCTCGGGGTCGTCGGCGTAGCGCACCATTACCATCACGCAGTAATAGTGCGCACGCCGGTTCGCCTGCCCGGCGAGGGCAGCGATCAGCTTTTCGTTGTTGCGCACATCGGATTTCGGCTCGCCCGCATAGCGCGCGGAGTGCACGCCGGGCGCCCCGTTCAGCGCGTCGACGCAGATACCGGAATCGTCGGCCAGCGCCGCCAGACCGGTATGCGCACTGGCGTGGCGCGCCTTGGCAAGGCAGTTCTCGATGAAGGTAACGTGCGGCTCGGGACAATCGGGGACGCCGAAGTCGGACTGCGGCGCAGCGGCGATGGCGAGCGGTTCGAGAATGCGCACGATCTCGCGCAGCTTGCCGGCGTTGCCGGAGGCGATGACAAGCTTTCTCATGCCGACAGCGCCCGGTGCTGGGCCAGGGTGATCTCGCCGATGCCGGCGGTGGCGAGGTCGAGCAGGGCCTCGAGGGTGGCCCGCGAGAACGGCGCGCCTTCGGCGGTGCCCTGCACTTCGACCATGCCGCCGGTGCCGGTCATCACCACGTTCATGTCGGTGTCGCAGCCGGCGTCTTCCACATAGTCGAGGTCGAGCACCGGCTGGCCCTGGAACACGCCGACCGAAACGGCGGCGATGCTGTCGGTGAGCGGGGTTTCGCTCAGCGCACCGCTTGCGAGCAGGCCGGCGACCGCGTCGGCCACCGCAACCCAGGCGCCGCAGATGCTGGCGCAGCGGGTGCCGCCGTCGGCTTGCAGCACATCGCAGTCGAGGTGCAGGGTGCGCTCGCCGAGCTTCTTCAGATCGACCACGGCCCTGAGGCTGCGCCCGATCAGGCGCTGGATTTCCTGGGTGCGCCCGGACTGCTTGCCGCGCACGGCTTCGCGGTCGCTGCGGGTATGGGTGGAGCGCGGCAACATGCCGTATTCGGCGGTCACCCAGCCTTCGCCGCTGCCTTTCTTGTGCGGCGGAATCCGGTCGAGCACGCTGGCGGTGCACAGCACACGGGTGTCGCCCATGGAAACCAGCACCGAGCCTTCGGCGTGCTTGGTGAACTGGCGGTTGAAAGTCAGCGTGCGCAGCGCGTTGGGCGCGCGACCGCTGGAGCGAACGATCGGGTTGGACATGGCGCAGGGCTCAAAACGGAAAGCGCGATTTTACCGCGCCGCGCGCGCGGCGCCGCAGTTACCCGGCAAACCGCCTACTTGCTGGAAATTTTCTGGATGGCCTGCTGGATTTCGGCGATGGCGCGTTCGATCTCGTCGTCCGATACCGCCGGAGTGCCGGGCACCGGGTGCAACGCATTGATCTGTGTGGTGACACCGCCGTCCGGCAGCGCCAGCGTGGAAATGGAATCCTTGCTCGGCATGCGCGCCTCGCCCCAGGTCATCGCGATCAGGCTGAGGTTGTCGCCGTGCTCGCCGCCGCGAAATTCGGCGTGGTCCATCAGGTGGCGCACCGCATCCTCCAGCGTGTAGGCATGCAGCAGCGCGGCCACTTCGGGAATGCTGACCATGCCCCAGATGCCATCGGTGCACAACAGCATCGTATCGGCGTCGTGCAGCGGGATCGGCGCACCGCATTCGACATGGGGCGTGACGTAGCCGCCGAGGCAGTTGGAAACCTTGTTGCGCTCCGGATGATGGCCGGCCTCCTCCTCGCTGATGATGCCGTCGCGCACCAGCTGGGCGACCGCGGTATGGTCCTCGGTACGCGCAATCAGGCTGCCGTCGCTGAACAGATAAAAGCGCGAATCGCCCACGTGCGCCCAGTAGACCGTGTTGTCCTGAACCACCGCCACGACCAGGGTCGTATGGGGGATTTCCAGCAGATCCTGCTCGACCGCGTAATCGTTGATTGCATAGTGCGCGCGCTCGCCGGCTTCGGTCAGGAATAGCAGCGGATCGTCCAGCCGCGGCTTGGCATGCTTCTGGAACTGCTCGGTCAGCGTCTGCACCGCGATCTGCGCTGCGATCTCGCCGTGCATATGGCCGCCCATGCCGTCGGCCACCACCATCAACAACGCCTCGCGACTGTAGGAATAGGCAACCCGGTCCTGGTTGTTCTTGCGTCCGCCCTGGCGGGATGCCTGGTAAATGGTGAATTTCATGAAAACTCTCTAAAACAGTTCCTTGCGCAGCGAGCGCTTGATGCTGGAGAGCAGCGAGGCGCGCGGCGGCGTCATCGCAGTACGGTCCATCAGCACCTTTTGCAGGCTGAACACGCTTTGCGGGCGCTCCATGTAGTTGAGCCTGAGGCAGTGATCGATGGTTTCGAGCAGCTGGTCCGAATAGGCGCCGCGCCAGTTCTCCTGCGCCGGCATCAGCTTGTCGTTGAGCAGGCGCGCATCGGCCGCCTGAGGCGGATAGCCGGCCAGACAAGCATACAGGCTGGCGCCGATGCTGTAGATATCGGTCCACGGTCCGAGCCGTTCACGGTTGTGATACTGCTCGGGCGCGGCGAAACCGGGCGTGTACATGGGCTGCAGCTTGCTTTCCTCCTGCGAGAGCGTCTGCCGCGCCGCGCCAAAATCGATCAGCACCGGCGAACCGTCGAGGCGAATGTAGAGGTTGGACGGCTTGATGTCCAGATGCAACAGCTTGTGCGTATGCACCTCGCGCAGGCCATTGAGCAACTGGGCGAACACGCGACGGATGAAGCTTTCGCGGATGGTGCCGCGGTTGGCCTGAATGTGCTGCTGCAGGGTCTTGCCCCGCTCGAAGCGCATCACCATGTAGACGGTGTCGTTGGCGCGGAAGAAGTTGGTCACCCGGATGACGTTGGGATGATCGATGCGTGCCAGGGCCCGGCCTTCCTCGAAGAAGCACTTCAGGCCATGGCGGAAAATATTGTTGTTCTCGGTCGAGCTGGCCTGCACGATGACCGAGCCCTCGGTACGCAGCACCAGCGCACCAGGCAGGTATTCCTTGATCGCCACCGACTGGTTGTCGTCGTCGCGCGCCAGGTAGACCATGCTGAAGCCGCCGCCGCCGATCTTGCGGACGATGGTGTATTCGTTCAGCCGGTATCCGTTGGGGAGAGGCTGGTTAGGTTGAGTCGCCATAGTCGAACGTCTATTATCTTTTCTTTTGTGCCTGTGGGTCGGCTCTGCCGATGGCGCGCCGGATCCAACCGGCAATCCTCATTTATAACCCAATTCAAGAGCTTACATGACAGCCAGCATGACCGGGTTTGCAGCCCGCAGCCTCAATTTCGATCATGCCAGTGTCAGCGTTGACCTGCGCAGCGTCAACCAGCGCTATCTGGAACTGCATTTCCGCCTGGCCGACGAATTCCGCCCGCTGGAGCCGCAACTGCGCGAGTTGCTCAATCAGCGCCTGGCACGGGGCAAGGTCGAATGCCGCATCGGCCTGGTGCTGCCGTCTGTCGCCTCGCTGGATAACGGCCTGAACCCGGCCATTCTTGAGCGTCTGGCGCAGTGGCAGGACGAGGTGCTGCCGCGCCTGCCGGCAGCCGCCCCCCTCTCCGTTCACGAGGTGCTGCGCTGGCCCGGCGCGGTGCAAACCGCCGTCCTGTCGCAGGACGCGCTGAACGAGGCGGCGCTGGCCGCGATGGGCTCGGCCCTCGACGACCTTGTGGACAGCCGCCGGCGCGAGGGCGAACGCCTGCGCCAGCACATCCTCGACCGGCTGGCCGCCGCCGAAGCCCAGGTGGCCGGCCTCAAGCCGCTGTTGCCGGCGCTGGCCGCCATCCAGCGCGAAAAACTCGTCGAACGGCTGCGCGACGCGCTCGGCGAGGCCGGCCACGAGCGGTTGGCGCAGGAAGTCGCGCTGGCGGCGCAAAAAGCCGACATCGACGAGGAATGTTCGCGCCTCGTCACCCACTTCGCCGAGGTGCGGCGCGTGCTCGACCAGGCCGGCGCGGTCGGCAAACGGCTCGACTTCCTGATGCAGGAACTCCACCGCGAGGCCAACACGCTGGGCTCGAAGTCGGTGGCGGTCGAAACCTCGCGCGTCTCGCTTGAACTCAAGGTGCTGATCGAGCAGATGCGCGAACAAGTCCAGAACATCGAATAACCCCGCAACGGAGCCTCCATGATCCCTTCCCCCCATCAAGGCGTGCTGTACATCGTCAGTGCCCCGTCCGGCGCCGGCAAGACCAGTCTGGTCAAGGCGCTGCTGAAAGCCGATCCCGCCATCCGGCTGTCGGTGTCGTTCACCACGCGCGCGCCGCGCCCCGGCGAAACCGACGGCCGCGACTACCACTTCGTCAGCCGCGAGCGCTTCGAAATGATGCTGGCCGAAGGGGAATTTCTCGAGCATGCCGAGGTGTACGGCAATTTCTATGGCACCTCCAAGGGCAGTATCGGCCGCGATCTCAACGCCGGCCACGACATCCTGCTGGAAATCGACTGGCAGGGCGCGGAGCAGGTCCGGCGGCATTTTGCGGAATCCGCCTCGATTTTCATCCTGCCGCCGTCGTTCGGCGCGCTGCGCACCCGTCTGGCAGGGCGCGGGCAGGACAGCGACGCGGTGATCGAGCGCCGTCTGGCCGCGGCCGCCCACGACGTCGCGCATGCCGATGCGTTCGACTATATAATCGTGAACGATGATTTCGACCACGCCCTGCAGGACCTGGTCGCGATTACCCGCAGCGTTCGCCTCGCAGCGGCGCGCCAGCTCAAACGGCACGCCGCGCTGTTCGACGAATTCCGACACGTCTGAGGTGCACCCGCACCGACTGAATCTGGAGTATCCGTATGGCTCGCATTACCGTTGATGACTGCATCGATCTGATCCCCAACCGCTTCGAGCTCACGCTCGTCGCGACCTACCGCGCGCGCCAGCTGGCGCAGGGCTCGCAGCCGATGGTCGAATCGAAAGACAAACCCGTCGTCACCGCACTGCGCGAAATCGCCGCAGGCAAGGTCGGCCGTGAAATTCTCAACCGAGGCCGCGCCTGAACCTTCCCGGAATCCACACCCGGTGCACGCCCGACGCGCGCCGGCGATGACGCACGAATTCGACTCGCTGCGTCCGGCGCTGTCCTACTTATCGCCTGACGAGATCGGCCTGATCGAGCAGGCCTACGAGTTCAGCCGCCGTGCCCACGAAGGGCAGTTTCGCAAGAGCGGCGAACCCTACATTTCCCACCCGCTGGCCGTCGCCGACATTCTCGCCGGCTGGCATCTCGACGCGCAGACCCTCTGCGCCGCCTTGCTGCACGACGTGGTCGAGGACACGCCGGCCACCGCGAGCGAAATCGAGGCGCGTTTCGGCAAGCCGGTCGCCCTGCTGGTGGAAGGCGTCTCCAAGCTCGACAAACTGTCGTTTGCCTCGGAACAGCATGCGCAGGCGGAAAACTTCCGCAAGATGCTGCTGGCGATGGCGCAGGACGTGCGGGTGATCCTGGTCAAACTGGCCGACCGCCTGCACAACATGCACACCATGGGCGCGATGCCGCCAGACAAGCGCCGCCGCATCGCGACCGAAACGCTGGAAATCTACGCTCCCATCGCCAACCGGCTGGGGCTGCATACCGTCTACCAGGAACTCGAGGATCTCGGCTTTCGCTACAGCCACCCCAACCGCTACCAGGTGCTGGCCAAGGCGGTGAAGGCGGCGCGCGGCAACCGCCGCGAGCTGGTCGACAAGATCAAGATCGCACTGCAGGAAAAACTCGAGCAGTGCAAGATCGACGCCTCCATCACCGGCCGCGAAAAGCACCTCTACAGCATCTACCGCAAGATGCAGGAAAAGAACCTGGCGTTTTCCGAAGTCTTCGACATCTACGGCTTCCGCGTGGTGGTGCGCGACCAGCCAAACTGTTATCTGGCCCTCGGCGCGCTGCATGCGCTGTACAAACCGATCCCCGGCAAATTCAAGGACTACATCGCAATCCCCAAGGCCAACGGCTACCAGTCGCTGCATTCGATCCTGTTCGGCCCCAATGGCACTCCGATCGAGATCCAGATCCGCACCGTTGACATGAATCGGCTGGCCGAATCGGGCGTGGCATCGCATTGGATGTACAAGTCGGCCGACACGGCATTGAACGACGTGCAGTCTCGCACCCACCGCTGGCTGCAGTCGCTGCTCGATATTCATGCCGACCATGGCGATTCGCCGGAATTCCTCGAACATATAAAAGTCGACCTGTTTCCGGACGAGGTCTACGTATTCACGCCGAAAGGCAAAATCATGGCTCTGCCGCGCGGCGCGACGGCGGTCGACTTTGCGTTCGCGGTGCACACCGACGTCGGCCGCCACTGCGTTGCGGTGAAGATCAACTACGAACTGATGCCCTTGCGCACCCAGCTCAGGAACGGCGACCACGTCGAGATCATCACGGCAGCCAATGCCAGCCCCAATGCGGCCTGGCTCAATTTCGTCGTCACCGGCAAGGCGCGCTCGCATATCCGCAACTACCTGCGCACTACGCGGGTGGAGGAAGCGTCGGCGCTGGGCGAGCGGCTGCTCAACCATGCCATCGCCGCGCTGCATCCCGAGCCGGTGGCGCCTGATGCTTCGGTATGGGAGCGCCTGCTCAAGGATTACGGCATGCAGACCCGCGCGGACCTGTTCGCGGCGATCGGCCTAGGCGGCAAATTGCCGCTGGTGGTGGCGCACCAGCTGCTGCACGTGCAGGGCGAAAAAACCGGCGAGCCGGCGCATCCGCATGCCATCAGCATCCGCGGCACGGAAGGCATCGCGGTCGAGCTGGCGCAATGCTGCCACCCGATTCCCGGCGACCCGATTCTCGGCTTCATCCACAAGGACCGCGGCCTGATCATCCATACCCACGAATGCCCGTCGATCCGCGCCTTTCGCACCGACCCCGACAAGTGGCTGGATGTCGAATGGGAAGCCGAGCCGGGCCACATGTTCGACGTCTCGATCAAGGTCGTCGTCGGCAACCAGCGCGGCGTGCTGGCCAAGGTTGCGGCCGCGATCGCCGAACACGGCTCCAACATCGGCAACGTCGCCATGGAGGAGGAGGACGGCAGCCCCTACACCGTGCTGTTCTTCACCGTGCAGGTGGAAAACCGCATGCACCTCGCGCGCGTGATGCGCGGCCTGCGCGTTCTGCCCGACGTGGTGCGGATTTTCCGCATCAAGGGCAGGAAGGACGGCCGCGCCGCGCAAACCCAGTAAGCCACGCCGCCCGATGCGGCGCCGCCGGCTTACGCGTCCGCGTCCGTTATGCCGGCCACCAGGCCATCCGCCAGCCAACTGCGCAGGTACTGCGCGATCAGCGTCGATGCGTCGGCGCGGGTATCGTTCAGGGCCTGGCAGACGTCGGCAAATCGCGCCCCCTCGCGCAGGCGCCCCAGCGCGGCCCACTCGGTTTCGTCCACGCTGCGAAAATGCGGCTGCCAGCCGCGCCGCCACACGCAGAGCGCGGCCGGCGCAGGCAATGGCGCTGCGGTGGGAGGCGTCTCCCCCCGATCGAGCGCGCTCCAGATCGCCGGGGTATTGAACCTGAGCGGACTCAGGGCCAGCGTCGGCACAAACACGAAGCCCAGCGTTTCCCAGTCGCCCGCGCTCGGGGATGCCAACGCCTCGAGCGGCAGGGCCATCGCGTCGGGGCCGTCGAAGGCCTGCCGCAGCAGCCAGTCCATGCGGGCCAGTTCGGCGATGTCCGGATCGCCGGGAAAGCGTTCCGCCAGCGCATCCGGCAACGTCGCGCCGTAGTCGCGCAGGCTGCGATGCATCGGGGGATGCGCTTCGACAAAGGTGAGCGCGCAGGAAGCGAACAGCGCGCCGCCCAGATAGGTCGCGGTTTTTTCGTAGGTGTCGCGCAGGGTATCGACCAGCCGGACGCGGTAGGCGTTGTGGTAGATGCCAAGTCGCTTTCCCACCGGGATACGTCCGCCCGGCCGGATCTGCGGCGCGATGGCACCGGCCGCGTCGAACAGGTACTGCTGGAAATCGTGCTGCGTCGCGGCCAGCCGCATGACGTCACGCGCGCTCATGCCACCGCCCTCCCGCTGCGCGCAGCCGCACCGGCAATTGCGCGCGCCTGGTCGAGTTCGGCGATCAGGTCGGCCAGCGGCGGAATGTTGTCATCGCGTTCGATCATCGCTGCCACCTCGCCAAACTGCAGACACGCGTCGCGATACAACGCCCACACCGCGTCGCACACCGGGCGGTCGTGGGTATCGACGATGTAATCGCCGTGGTCGCTGTGCCCTGCCAGGTGGATCTGTCGGATACGCGCTGCCGGCAGATGACGCAGGTACTCGCGCGGATCGAAACCGTGGTTCACGCTGCTGACGTACACGTTGTTCACATCGAGCAGCAGCAGGCAGTCGGCCTCTTCCGCCACCGCCCGCAGAAAAGTCCACTCGGGCATGACCGAATCGGTGAATTCGAGATAGCTCGACACGTTCTCGAGCAGCATGCGTTCGCCCAGCAGGTCCTGAATCTGCCGCACATGCGCCACCACCAGGCGCAGGGCTTCTTCGCTGTAGGGCAGCGGCAGCAGGTCGTGGCTGTTCTTGCCCGCCACGCCGGTCCAGCACAGATGGTCCGATACCCAGAGCGGCTCGACCCGGCGCGCCAGCTGTTTCAGCCGCGCCAGATAATCGCGATCGAGCGGATCGGTCGAGCCGATCGACAGCGACACGCCATGCAGCGCCACCGGGTAGTCGGCGCGTATCGCGTCCAGCATCGCCAGAGGCTTGCCGCCCGGCACCATGTAGTTTTCCGAGATGAGCTCGAGCCAGTCCACCGGCTGCGGGCCCGCCATGAAATCGGCATAGTGGTCGGGGCGCAGCCCCAGCCCGAATCCGGGCGACGTTTTTTGCATGGCAGTCTCGTTCGCGAATGATCGGTTACCGTGCGCACCCGTCATCAGATGCGCACGGCAACCCCCTCAAAAAAGGGGATTGCACGGCGGATTACTGGGCTTTCAGATCGGCAATGACGCCGCCTTTTTCCATACAGGCACCCGCTGGCATCGCCTTGAAACCGTGGCCTTTGCAGGCGTTCTGGCCCTTGCAGCTATGCTCGGCGGTCTTGCAGTCGCTGTTGCCCTTGCATGAGTGCACGTTGTAGCAGTGCACCTTGTCGCTTGCCGCGACGGCAGGGCCGCTGCTGCCAGCGGGATTGGGGGCGGCCGTTGCGGCCATCGAGAATGCCATCAGGGCTGCGGCCGACGCGAGTGCTGCGCCGTGGGATAACGTGGACATGGGATGCTCCTTGAAATTATGAACGCTGGATCAATCCGCCCCCGAGGGGTGCGAACACCTGGGCCGCGCCGCGTTATCATGCTGTGGACCGGACGCGCCCGAAGAGTAGTCGCTGCACGTCCAGCTTCCTTACACCGGCACCTCTTTTTTTTTGACATCGATAGAGAAACCGCATGAAAACCATCATCCAGACCGCCGACGCGCCCGCTGCGATCGGCACCTACTCGCAGGCCGTCCGGGTCGACCGCACTGTTTATCTGTCCGGGCAGATCGGACTCGACCCTGCTTCGATGCAGATGGTCGAGGGCATCGACGCGCAGATCCACCAGGTATTCAAAAACCTGTCCGCGGTGGCTACCGCGGCAGGCGGCTCGCTGGCCAACGTGGTGAAGTTGAATGTGTTTCTGACCGACCTCGGCCACTTTCCGAGGGTGAACGAGATCATGGCCGGCTACTTCAGCCAGCCCTATCCGGCGCGCGCCGCGGTCGGCGTGTCCGCCTTGCCGCGCGGCGCGCTGGTCGAGGCCGACGCCGTGATGGTGGCGGACTGAACACTTGAAAGCGGCGGCGGCGTTTTCCTTTCCCGTCAGCCCGGCGCTCGCCGCCAAACTCGCCAAACTTGGGCTCACCCGCGACGCCGATCTGGTGCTGCATCTTCCGCTGCGCTGGGAGGACGAAACCCGGATCACGCCGATCCGCGATCTGCTCCCCGGGCAGACGGCGCAGGTCCAGGCACTGGTGCGCGAGGCGAAGGTCGCGTACCGCCCGCGCCGCATGCTGACGGTGACGGTGGAAGACGGGAGCGGCGTGCTCGGCATCCGCTTTCTGAATTTTTATCCCAGCCACCTCAAGCTGTTCCAGCCGGGCGAATCATTCCGTTTCAACGGCGAGGTGCGCGGCGGCTTTCTCGGACTGGAAATGGTGCACCCGCGCTTTGCCAAAGCCGGCGACGACACGCCGCTGCCGACGCAGCTGACCCCGGTTTACCCCACCACCGCCGGACTCGGCCAGGCCACCCTGCGCCGCACGGTCGAGCGCGCATTGGTGGCGCCGATCCCCGACACGCTGCCCGCCGCTTGGCTGGACGAACTCGGGCTGCCCGAACTGGAAGCCAGCATTCGCCTGCTGCACCAGCCACCGCTGGAATGCGCACTGGCCGAACTCGAATCGCGCCGCCATCCCGCCTGGCAACGACTGGCATTCGACGAGCTGCTGGCGCAGCAGCTGTCGCTCGCCACCGCGCGCCGCCAGCGCAAAGCGCGTCCGACCCTGCCCTTGCCGCCCCGCAAAAAACTGACCGCCAGATTTACCCGGGAACTCCCGTTCGCGCTGACCGCCGCGCAGGCGCGCGCCTGGCAGGAAATCAGCGCCGACCTGGCACAGCCGCATCCGATGCGCCGCCTGCTGCAGGGCGACGTCGGCAGCGGCAAGACCGTGGTGGCGGCGCTGGCCTGTTTGCAGGCGATCGAAAACGGTTTCCAGGCGGCCTTCATGGCGCCGACCGAAATCCTCGCCGAGCAGCATTACCGCAAGCTGGCGCCGACGCTGAGCGCACTCGGCGTGCGCTGCACCTGGGTGTCGGGCAGCCAGCGCAAGGCCGAGCGCAGCGCCGCCTGGAAGGCGATTGCCGCGGGCGAAGCCGATCTCGCGTTCGGCACCCATGCATTGTTCCAGGAAGCCGGCAGTTTCCAGCGGCTGGGCGTGGCGGTGGTCGACGAGCAGCACCGCTTCGGCGTCGGCCAGCGGCTGGCGCTGATGCAGAAAGGCGTGGAGCCGCATCAATTGATGATGAGCGCGACGCCGATCCCGCGCACGCTGGCGATGAGCTTTTTCGCCGATCTCGATGTCTCGGTGATCGACGAACTGCCGCCGGGCCGCACGCCGATCGTGACGAAACTGGTGAGCGCCGCGCGCCGCGACGACGTGCTGGCACGGGTGACGGACGCCTGCCTGGCGGGCGGCCAGGCCTACTGGGTATGCCCGCTGATCGAGGAGTCCGAAAAGCTGCAGCTTCAGACCGCACAGGACACCTATGCAACGCTGACCGAACAACTCCCCGACCTGAAAGTCGGCCTGGTACACGGACGACTGAAAGCGGACGAGAAGCAGGCGGTGATGGCAGCGTTCCAGGCGCATGAAATCGACCTCCTGGTCGCCACCACCGTGATCGAGGTCGGCGTCGACGTGCCCAATGCCGCACTGATGGTGATCGAGCACGCCGAACGGATGGGGCTCGCCCAGCTGCATCAACTGCGGGGGCGCGTCGGCCGCGGCAGCCGCGAGTCGGTATGCGTGCTGCTGTACGAAACGCCGCACTCGGAGCTGGCGCGCGCACGCCTGAAGGTGATTTTCGAATTGACCGACGGCTTCGAGATCGCACGCCAGGACCTGCTGCTGCGCGGCCCGGGCGAGTTGCTCGGCCATCGCCAGAGCGGCCTGCCGATGCTGCGCTTTGCCGATCTGGAGCGCGATGTCGCGCTGCTGGAGGCCGCGCGCGACCTCGCGCAACGCTGCCTGGCCCGCCACCCCGACATTGCGGCACGCCACATGGAACGCTGGATCGGCCAGCGCCAGGCGTTGACGTCGATCTAGGCCCTTGATGACGCCGCTGCGGCATAATGCCGACTTTCCGCATCCGGAACCTCATGCCGTGCTCGATACCCGGCAGGGCTGGCTTGCCCACCCCCTCTCGCTTCCCCGCGCGCTGCGCCTCTGGCTCAGCGACCGCGGCTCGCTCACCCGGCGCCTCAAAACGCGCTGTGCCGCGTTTCGCGTGGCGCCGCTGACGACCGGGCTGGCCCGGCCGAACCCGGACGAATATGCGCTGCTGGGACTGATGCCGGGGACCCGCGCCTATGTGCGCGAAGTCATGCTGCTGTGCGACGACGTGCCGGTGGTGTTTGCCCACAGCGTGCTGCCGCACGCCAGCCTGCGCGGCGGCTGGAATGGCATCACCCGGCTCGGCAGCCGCTCGCTCGGCGAGGCGCTCTTCTGCGACCATCGCATCGAGCGCCAGCCGCTGGCCTATCGACAGCTGCGGCACGGCCACCCGCTGTTTCGTACCATCACCACGCAGCACCCACTGGAAGCCCGCAGCCTGTGGGCGCGCCGCTCGGCGTTCTGCCTCAACCATCACCCCCTGCTGGTGACCGAAGTGTTTCTGCCCACGATCGACACGCTATGACACTCTCCGAACGCCTGTCCCTTTACGAAAAACTGATGCGGCTCGACAAGCCGATCGGCATCCTGCTGCTGCTGTGGCCGACGCTCTGGGGGCAGTGGCTCGCCAGCAACGGGCGGCCGGACTGGCTGATCCTGTGGATTTTCGTCATGGGCGTGGTGCTGATGCGATCGGCCGGCTGCGTCATCAACGACTACGCCGACCGCGATTTCGACCCTCGTGTGGCGCGCACCCGCGAACGCCCGCTGGCCGCCGGCAAGGTGTCGCCGAAGGAGGCGCTGCTGCTGGCGGCAGGCCTGTCGCTGCTGGCTTTCCTGTTGATCCTGCCGCTCGATGCGCTGGTGCTGAAGTTGTCGGTGGTCGCGCTGTTTCTCGCCGCGAGCTATCCGTTCACCAAGCGCTTCTTCGCGATTCCGCAGGCCTATCTCGGCGTCGCCTTCGGCTTCGGCATTCCGATGAGCTATGCCGCGCTGTGGGGAGAAGTCCCGCAGGAAGCCTGGATCATGCTGCTCGCCAACGTGTTCTGGGCGATCGCCTACGACACGCAATACGCGATGGTCGACCGCGAAGACGATCTGAAGATTGGCATCAAGACCTCAGCGATTACCTTCGGTCGTTTCGATCTGGCGGCGATTGCGCTCTGCTATGCGGCGACGCTGGGCCTGCTCGGCTGGGTGGGCAAGCAGCGTGAAATGGGCTGGGCGTTCTACGGCGGGCTGGCGGTGGCAGCGGCGATCGCGCTGTATCACATGGTGCTGATCCGGCAGCGCGATCCGGCGCAATGCTTTCGTGCCTTCCTGCACAACGCCTGGTTCGGTGCCGCCGTATTCGGCGGCATCGCGCTGCATTTCCTGTTGCGATAGACGGCTCAGGACGGACACGCCACCCGCGACTGCTGGCTGTTCGGATGCGCCTGCCTGATTTCGCCGAGGCTTTTCAGCGCATCCGGATCTTCGCTGCGAATCACGAAGTAAAACCCGGTGCCCTGCCGCGGCAGCACTTCGACCCGCGTACCCAGCACACCCTTGCTTTCGAGTTCGCGCACGCGCCGGCCGGCCGCTTCATCGTTGGCGAAGAGACCCAGCGAAATCGCATTGCGCCAGACGGCATCTTTCACCACAAACGCATCCTGCACCCCTGCCGCCGTCAGTTCATTGAGTTTTGACTCGGCCGATTCGGCGCTGGGCAGCGGCGGAAATATCACCCAGCGTCGAGTGTTCAGCGGCACTTCGGTGAACGACATTACGCGCTGGCCCGCCAGCGACTTGAGCTGCTCGCGGACCTGCACGTACTCTTCCGGATTCAGACCGCGCCATTCCACGCAGAATGCCTCGGCCGCCACCGGTGCAGGTGACGACGGCGCCACCGGTGCGGGCGCGGGCGCCGTCGGCCTGCGCAGGCTCAGGCGGTCGACATTCATCGCCGCATGCCGGTCCGTCGCTTCGCGCGGCCAGTACTCGCGCGATACGAACCATCCCGCCACCGCCAGGTTCAATAGCAGCAAACTCCAGGCAAGCCATTTCATCGTGTTGTTCTCTCCACGGCAACGCAGTGGATGCCTTCCAGTACCAGGGCCGGGACCCACTCGCCCGGCAGGTTCAAATGCTGCGATAACATCGGGGCGTCGCCGCCGGTCAACAAGCAGCGCGGCGGTTTGCCGGCGGCCTCGGCGAGCTGCGCATACTGCTGCCGGATCGTGCCGCACAACGCCGCCAGAATGCCGCTGTGCACGGCATCGGCCGTGGTGCGCGGAAACGCCTGAACCTCGCCCGCAACCTCCGCAACCCGAGCTGTGCCCTGCTGCAGCGCCTGCCGCATCAGCTTGAAGCCCGGGACGATCACGCCGCCCTGGAACACGCCATCGGGCATCAGCGCATCGACCGTCATCGCCGTGCCGGCCGATACCACCAGCACCGCATCGTGTGTGCGCTGACGCGCACCGATCAAACCCATCCAGCGGTCCACGCCCAATTGCTGCGGATCCCGGTAACTGTTTTTCAGGTCGCCGAAAACGGCCTCGGCCTTCAGCCAGGCTGCAGCCAACCCGGCTTCATCCAGCAGCGCGGCCAGCGCTGCCTCACGCGCGGCGTCGGCTACGCTGGCGATGAAACAGGTCGCATCGGCCGTCAGTTCCGCCTTCAGGCCCGACCAATCGGCGTAATCGCTTCTGCCCTGCGCGCGCCACTGACCCGCGTCGACCACGGTCCATTTCAGGGTCGAGTTTCCGGCATCGATCAGCAATACGCGACGGCTCATCGGCGGGCATCCAGGCGCAGGCTGATTTCGCCGCCGCTGTAAGGCACCAGGTTCGAAGCCGCGTCGCGCAGCAGGAAGGCACCGGTTTCGTCGACGCCGGCTGCCATGCCGTGAACCGTGCGCGCATCCGGCAAGCTCAGCGCCACGGGCTTGCCCGCATAGGCATCCAGCGCCAGCCAGTCCGCGCGCAAGGCAGCGAATCCGTGCTGACGAAACAGCACCAACACCGCATGCAACTCACGCAGGCAATCGGCCAGCAACAGGTTGCGGCCCACCGTCACGCCCATTTCGGCAAGATCGACCACAGCCTGGTCCACCGCATCGCGCTGCGCCGCGTTCAGCCGGACATTGAGACCGATACCGACGACGGCGAAGGCCGCCCCGTTCATGTCCCCCTGCACCTCGACCAGGATGCCGGCCAGTTTGCGATAGTCCACCAACACATCGTTCGGCCATTTCAGCCGAACCGGATGGGCGCTGTGCCGATTGACCGCACGCGCGATCGCCAGCCCCGCGGCCAGGCTCAGGCCAGCCAGCGATTGCAGGCCGTTATCGAAACGCCAGAGTGTCGAAAACGTCAGGCTGCCGCCGGGTACCGAATGCCATGGACGGCCGCGCCGGCCCTTGCCGGCGTGCTGGTGCTCGCTGCTGCACACGGTGCCGTCCGCGGCACCCGCCAGCGCCGCGGCCATCAGCGCCGTGTTGGTCGACTCCACACTGTCGTTCAATTGCAAGGTGTAAGCCGAAGCCACATCGCCCAGTCTCTGCACGATTGCGTCGGCATCCAGCCACTCCACCGGCTCGGGCAGGCGGTAACCGCGGCCGCGCACCGCATGGATGGTCAAGCCCATCGCCTCGGCCTGGGAAATCACATTGAAAATGCTGGCACGGGACAAACCGAACGCCTGCGCCAGCGCCTCGCCGGAGTGAAAACGGCCATCGGAGAGGCGACGCAGGATCGGGAACAGGGCCTTATGGGTTCGGGAGTGCACCGGTGAATTTTACATGGCTTGCCGGGCATGCTTCGCCTGCGTAATGCGCAATAAAAAACCCCCTCGTTTCGGGAGGGGGTTTTGTTACCCTGCAGAGTGATCTGCGGGGCGGTATAAGGAGTCTGACGATGACCTACTTTCACAGGCGGATGCCTACTATCATTGGCGCGGGAGCGTTTCACCGTCCTGTTCGGGATGGGAAGGGGTGGTTCCACTCTGCTATGGTCGTCAGACAAAGGGGTGAGGAATGAGTCTTGTGGCTCATCCCAGCATTCGGATTGTCTGGGGTGCCGATTGTCTTGCGACGTTCAGCCGACTGCTTTATTCACGCTGACCGAAGTCAGCGCGTCTGGAAGAAGGTTTTGTTGGGTTGAGACTGCGCAAACACACACTGCTGCATGGCAGCTACCAATCAAAGCAGCTGCTTCTCAAAATTATAGGATCAAGCCTCACGGGCAATTAGTACGGGTTAGCTTAACGCATTACTGCGCTTCCACACCCCGCCTATCAACGTTGTGGTCTTCAACGACCCTTCAGGGCACTCGAGGTGCCAGGGATATCTTATCTTCAGGCAAGTTTCACGCTTAGATGCTTTCAGCGTTTATCTCTTCCGTGCTTAGCTACCCGGCGATACGACTGGCGTCATAACCGGTACACCAGAGGCACGTCCACTCCGGTCCTCTCGTACTAGGAGCAGCCCCCGTCAA
>DAHWJK010000050.1:0-2463 GCA_027344185.1 Thiobacillus sp. | reverse complement strand
CGTTATGGCAAGGATGCGCAGAAAAAGCTGTTCGAGCTTTACCCCTACGGCTACGTGAAACAGGCCTGCAAGATCGCCGGCATGCGTCGCCCGCGTGCCTGGAGCACGGGCTGACCGGATATGCTGATCAATTTAAAAATGTCATTGCGAGCGAAGCGTGGCATACGATTCCACATGAGCTTTAACCCATAGTGGATCGGAGTCCTGGAGAGCAATCCCGAATGTCCGCAACATCAACGGGCCTCTGGATCGCCGCGTCGCTTCGTTCCTCGCGATGACGGAATGAATCAGCGCGTCCTTAACACGCTCTCACTGAACGGAACTCCATATGGCCATGCTCCCCATCGAAGACCTGAAGCAACGCCCGCCGCTCGTCGGCTGGGCGCCCTTCGCCCTCGGCTTTCGCCCGTTCTTCCTGTCCGCCGGCCTCTATGCCGTACTGATGATGGGGCTGTGGCTGCTGGTGCTGCGCGGCGGCCTGTCGCTGGGCGAACTGCCGCCCCCCATCTGGCACGGCCACGAAATGCTGTTCGGTTTTGCCGTCGCGGTGATCGCCGGCTTCCTGCTCACCGCTGCGCAGAACTGGACCGGCATCCCTACCCCGTCCGGCCCGCCGCTGGCCGCGCTGTTCCTGTTGTGGCTGGCGGGGCGGCTGGTCTTTCTGTTTCCGCTGCTGCCGCCGCTCATGATCGCGGCCATCGACTTCGCCTTCCTGCCGGTGCTGGCCATCGCGCTCGCGCTGCCCGTCCTTCGTGCGAGACAACTTCACAACTATCCCTTCCCGCTGATGCTGCTGGTGCTGGCCGCGGCCAATGCGCTGGTGCATGCGGGATCGCTGGAGTGGATCGCCGTCAGCAGCAGCCTGGGCCTGCATCTGGCGGCCTACGTCATCGTCATGATGATGACCGTGATGGGCGGCCGGGTGATCCCCAGCTTCACCGACAACAAGCTCCGCACCCGCGCGCGGCGCTGGAAAGCCATCGAAATCCTGGTGCCGGCATCCACCCTCGCCGCGCTAATCGCTGCCTTGGCGACGCCCTTCTCGATCGTCACCGCGCTGCTCGCAGCACTCGCCGCGGCCGCGCATGCGGTCCGCCTGGCGGGCTGGTACACGAACAAGTACTGGTCGGTGCCGCTACTGTGGATCCTGCATCTGGGCTATGCCTGGATCGCCGCCGGCTTCGCGCTGCTCGCCCTGTCGGCGGCCGGCATGGGCGCGGCGGCCGGCAGCGCGCTGCACGCCTTCACCGCCGGCGCCATCGGCACGCTTACCCTGGGGATGATGGCGCGCGTCTCGCTCGGCCACAGCGGCCGCATGCTGGAGCCGGCCCCGCTGATGACCTGGGCCTTCGTCGCGGTCAATCTCGCTGCGCTCGTCCGTATCGCGCAGCCGCTGCTTTTCCCCAGCCAGCATGCCTCCGGCATGGTCATCGCCGGTGTGCTGTGGATCGCCGCGTTCGGCCTGTTCGCTGCGATCTACGCGCCCATCCTGCTGCGCCCACGGGTCGACGGCAAACCCGGCTAAGTGACTGATCTTCCGGCGCGCATTCACACCTTCGGCCGCGCCATGCTGGCGCGCCATGGCGAACGCGTGCACAAGATCGCACTCGACGCCGGCTTCACCTGCCCCAACCGCGACGGCACGAAAGGCATTGGCGGCTGCACCTTCTGCAACAACAAATCCTTCTCCCCCGGCTCGCGCGACCAGGTTCCATTGACTGCCCAGTTCGACCGCGCGCGGGCCCGCATCGCACACGGCACCGGCGCACGCCGCTTCATCGCCTATTTCCAGGCCTACACCAACACCTATGCCCACGTGGACGAACTGCGCGCGCTGTACGACGCCGCGCTGGAAGCGCCCGACGTGATCGGGCTGTCGATCGGCACCCGGCCCGACTGTGTGCCGCCGCCGGTGCTCGACCTGCTTGCCGAGTATCAGCAACGCGGCCACGAAGTGTGGCTGGAGCTGGGCCTGCAATCCGCGTCCGACGCCACGCTCGCGCGCGTCAACCGCGGCCACGGCTTCGCCGAATACGAATCCGCCACCCGCGCCGCGCGGGCGCGCGGCATCCCGGTGTGCTGCCATCTCATCGTCGGCCTGCCGGGCGAGGACGAATCGCACAGCCACGCCAGCCTCGACCGCGTGCTCGACGTCGGCGTCGACGGCCTGAAACTGCATCCGCTGCACGTGGTGAAGCACACCCGACTCGCGATCGAATGGAAGCGCGGCGACTACGCCCCGCTGGCCGAGGCCGATTACGTGCGCACCGCCGCCGACCTGATCGAGCGCACGCCGTGGGAGGTGGTCTACCACCGCATCACCGGCACCGCCGCGCCCGACATCCTGCTGGCGCCCGCCTGGTGCGCGAAGAAGTGGGACATCCTGAACGGCATCGCCGACGAACTGGCGCGGCGCGGCAGCCGCCAGGGTTCACGCGCGGGCCCAATCCGGAAGGAGTACAC
>DAHWJK010000044.1:0-2277 GCA_027344185.1 Thiobacillus sp. | reverse complement strand
GGCCAGCGGCTGCAGCCACACGCCGCCGATGCCGATCCACGCCGCGATGCTCGAGCGCGGGATGCGCGCGCCGGAGCGGGCGTAGATCTCCTCCTGCCGGTACGCCGGCAAGTGGTCGTCGTGCTTGGCCACGATCACCTGCGCCATCAGGCCCGGCGCCGGAATCCCCTTGTCGATGAGCTGGGCCGGCAGCGGCGCCGCCAACACGCTCTGGCAACACGCGCAGGCGTACTTGCCACGGATGTGGCGATGCACAAAGAAGCGCGCCGGCTCGCAGTCGAGCTGTTCGCTGATCTCCTCGCCGATGCGCTTGAGCGCGTGGCCCTGCGGGCACAGCCCGGATTCGATCTCGTAGCGGTGCTCGATGCGCTCCAGGGTGCCCGGCAGCGGCTGGCGCTTCGGGCGGCGCTTGCCCGCGCTATGCCGCTCGTCCTCGGCGGCGCGGTCCTCGGCCTGCTCCTCCTGCTGCAGCAGCGCCTGCGTCTTGGCGTCGAACAGCTCACCCTGGTTGGCGTCCAGGCTCTCGCTGGACTGGCCGAAGCGCCAGCGCTTCAACCTCGCCACCTCCAGGCTCAGCGCCGCGTTCTTCTGCGCCTGGCGCTTGACCTCGCCGGATAGCTGCTCGATGAGATGGCGCGCGTACAGCGCCGCCGGGTCGTCGCCCAGCGCGCGCAGCTTGTCGTCATCGATCGCCTCCACCATGGCCGCCATTCTCCCGCGCGCGCACGCGCGAGCCAAGGCGCACTTGCCCCGATGGACAGCCTTCAGATCACCCGGATCGCATCGGCCTGCGCGGCCGCCGTCATGCGCTGCCAGGGCAGGCCGGCCACGAGCCAGTCCCATTGCTGGGCGCTCAGTCGCACCGTGGCCGCCTCGTCCTGCGGCCAGGCAAAACCGCCTTGCTGCAGCCGCCGCGTGCACAGCCAGATCCCCGCGCCGTCGAACACCAGCACCTTCAGCCGCGTTGCCCGGCGATTGGCGAACACATACGCGTGGTGCGGCTGCGCCGCCCCGAACCTGCCGATCACCTGGCCCAGCAGGCGGTCTATGCCGCCCCGCAGGTCGCTGCTCCCCACCGCCAGCCAGACCGCCTCGATGCGGATCACTGCTTCAACCCAGCCACGCCCGCAGCCACTGCGCGCACTCGACGGGTGCCGCCACCGGCCAGTCGACCTGCACCCGCCGCGACCCGACCTCGCATACGATGCGCGCCCAACCTGTGCCCACGGACGCCTCGCTGGGCTGCACCCTCACGAACGCCGCCGCCCGGCCCGTGGCCGTATACGCCTGCCCGCTCAGCCTCGCCCGCCACCGCGGCGCATGCGACGCCCAACCCCGCAGGTCCAGGTAGCTGATGCCGCGCGACTGCGCGAAGGCCTCGCCGCTCAGCCCGCTGGCTTCATACGCATCGACCACCGCCAACCGTTCCCCGATCTGCTCCTCGCTGAGCTTGTCCTTGCGCAGCCGACCACCCATGGCAACCTCCCTCGCCTACGAAAGCCACAGCTTCGCAGCCGCCGCATTCCGGCTCAAGACGGGATCGCTGGACGCTTACGGTGCGCCACAGTTTCATCGGCAGCGACCGCACCTACGGTGCGCGCCGAGTGTGGCGTGAAGTTCTCGAACTCGGGCTGAACTGCGGGCTGCATCGCATCGAGCGGCTGATGCAAGCGCAAGCGCTGCGTGCCAGGCCGAGGCGGCGGGGCTTGCCCAAGGACTCGGGGCAGCGCGGTGCCATTGCCGACAACGTGCTCGACCGTCAGTTCCAGGCCGACGCACCGAACCAGAAGTGGGTGTCCACCGAACCGGCAGCAGCCCACATGTAGCTCGGCACGCTTGCGTGCAACCTACGCGTCGGAAGGAGATCGACCCCCGCCGACTTGCCTGTTGGCGACCATGATGACAAAGGCAAGGATTGGTGGCTCGCATCTCAACCTCATCCGGACTTCACGATGCCCCCCATCTCAAGGGACGACCGGCGCGTGGTGAGCTGCTCCGGGCTACGCCCTTCGGATCTCACGCACAAAAGACTTACGCAACTCGGCGGGACATTACCCCGCCACGCGGATCCGCGGCAGCGAGCGGCCTGGCAAGTCTCTTAGTCTTCGATAATCGTTATGGCGCGTTCCGGGCATCGATCCGCTCCCAGACGGGCCGCGGCTTCCAGCCCGGTAGGCACATTCACGGTCTCGCCCGCGCGAGCGTTATAGCCGTTGGAGTCCAGTTCGTAGAACTCCTTGGCAACGACCCAACAGCGCCCGTGGCCGGAACACAAAC
>DAHWJK010000042.1:0-17726 GCA_027344185.1 Thiobacillus sp. | reverse complement strand
TGGCCGGCATGCCGCGCCGGATTCCAGACTATGCGCTGCAGTTCACCGAGTTCAACCAGATCGCCACCGTCGGTGCATTCATGTTCGGCTTCAGCCAGCTGATCTTCCTGGCCGTGGTGCTGAAGGCGATCAAGGGGGGCGAGAAGGCAACCGACCGCGTATGGGAAGGGGCCGAGGGCCTGGAGTGGACGCTGCCGTCGCCCGCGCCGTACCACACCTTTGAAACTGCGCCGGTGGTGAAGTGAGCGGAGCAGTGAACATGGCCGACAAGCGCAATGGAAAATACCGCACTGCTGTCATTCTGGCGGTGCTGGCACTCGGCCTGTTCCTCTTCACGCTGTATAGCGGATTGAACTAGGCCATGGCCCTAGGCAACGCCAAAACGCTGACCAAGCTCGTCGTCGTGACGCTGGGCATGTTCGGCTTCGGGTTTGCCCTGGTGCCGTTTTATTACAAGATCTGCGAGGTGACCGGAATCAACGCCGGCGCCGAGCAGAGCCTGGTGAAAAACACCCAGGTCGACGAGAGTCGGCTGGTGACGCTGGAATTCGACGCCAATACCAATGAAGCCTTGCCGTGGCGGTTCAAGCCGCTGCAGCGTAGTCTCAAGGTGCACCCGGGGCAGTTGGTGCAGGTGGAATACGAAGTCAGCAACATCAGCAACCATGCCATCGTGGGGCAGGCGGTCCCGAGCTATGGACCGGCGCGCGCGGCGGGGTTTTTCAAGAAAATCGAATGCTTCTGCTTTACGCCGCAGACCCTCGCCGCAGGCGAGACCCGGCGCATGCCGGTCATGTTCGTGCTGGATGCGGACATGGATCGGGATGTGCATACCGTGACGCTGTCCTACACCTTCTTCGATCTTGCAGCGCAGAAGCAGGCGTCAGGCGGGCGGAAAGCGGTACCGCATGGTTGAGAAGAGAAACAACCTGAAGGTTGTGCTCGCGGTTTTCTGGAGTTTTTTCGGCGTGCGCAAACGGCGTGACTACGACGCCGACGCGCAAAGCCTGACGCCGGCCCAGGTCATCATTGCCGGGCTGATAGGCGGGGCGGTTTTTGTGTTGACGATGTTGCTGCTGGTGTATCTGGCAATGCAATTCTTGAACTGAGCGATCTACGAAACAAGAAAGAGGGGATGAGATGAGTCTGGCACAAACTGATAAATACTATCTGCCGCAACCTTCGCTTTGGCCGATCATCGGCTCGGTGGCGCTGCTGCTGATGGCGGTTGGCGGCACCATGACCATGAGGGAGATCGACAACGGCGGCTGGGTGCTCCTGTCCGGGGTCGCGATCCTGTTCTACATGATGTTCGGCTGGTTTGGCGAGGTGATCCGCGACAGCGAGGCCGGCCGCTACAACCGGCAGGTCGATTCCTCGTTCCGCTGGTCGATGAGCTGGTTCATTTTTTCCGAAGTGATGTTCTTTGCGGCCTTCTTCGGGGCGCTGTTCTACACCCGGGTGCTCTCGGTGCCCTGGCTTGCGGACGCCGACACCGGCAGCCTGTTGTGGGAAGGTTTCCAGGCGACCTGGCCGACGGCGGGCCCCGGACTGACCGCGGACGGCTACCAGTTCACGCCGATGGGCGCATGGGGCATCCCGGCGATCAACACCCTGCTGCTGCTGTCTTCGGGTGTGACGATCACGTGGGCGCACTGGGGGCTCAAGAAGGACAACCGCACGCAGCTGATCCTGGGCCTGGCGATGACGGTCGCGCTGGGTCTGGTGTTCCTGGGGCTGCAGATCTACGAGTACATCCATGCGTATCAGGAACTGGGTCTGACGCTGGGTTCGGGCGTCTATGGCGCCACCTTCTTCATGCTGACGGGTTTCCACGGT
This sequence comes from Thiobacillus sp., assembly GCA_027344185.1. Taxonomy (GTDB): domain Bacteria; phylum Pseudomonadota; class Gammaproteobacteria; order Burkholderiales; family Thiobacillaceae; genus Thiobacillus. The sequence continues at coordinate 15,887 of DAHWJK010000042.1, read as the reverse complement.
TTCCACGTGCTGGTCGGCACGACGATGCTGATCGTGATGCTGCTGCGCTCGATCGCCGGCCACTTCACCGCAGACCACCATTTCGCGTTCGAAGCGGTGTCGTGGTACTGGCACTTTGTCGACGTGGTGTGGGTGCTTCTGTTCATCGTGGTCTACTGGATGATCTGAAGCCGGGCAAAAAGCGGCACGCGGCATTGCCGCGTCCGACAGCAAAAAGCCGCGTCCCGCGCGGCTTTTTGCTGTCGGGGTCCCGCGATGGGATCAGCGCAGACCGGTTTGCGGAATAAAGCCGAAGTAATATCCGCCCATCAGCAGCAGGAACAGGGCGAGGGAAAATCCGACCCGCACGGTGAGCATCTTGACGGTGCGGTCGGACTGCCCCTTGTCCCTGATGAGATAGTAGAGTGCGCCTGCGAGGCTGGCCAGGATGACGACGATGAACAGCAGGGCAACAATGCGCATGAAACGGCTCTCCCGGCAAAATTTCAGTCTAACCGGATTGTGCATGCCATGCACTTGATGAAAATACGCGTCGGCCGCTGGCAGTTCGCGCCGACCCTGTGGCCGACGCTGGCGGCGCTGTTCTTCTTTGCACTGACGTATTCGCTCGGCAACTGGCAGAGCGGCCGCGCCGACGAAAAACGTGCGCTGCAGGCTCGCTACGATACGGCGGCGACCGAACCGCCGATCCACGTCGGCAGCGAACGGCTCGATCGCGACAGCGTGCTGTATCGCACGCTCGAGGTGGAGGGTGTGTTCGACGACGCCCACACCATCCTGATCGACAACCGGGTGCTGAACGGCGTGGCAGGGTATCACGTGCTGACGCCGCTGCGGGTGAACGGCAGCGAGCGGGCCATTCTGGTCAACCGTGGCTGGGTGGCGACCGGGCGGTCGCGTGCGGACGTCCCGCAGCCGCCGACGCCGGCGGGCTGGGTCAAGCTGCAAGGGATGGCGGTCGACCCGAGCACGCGCTACGTCGAGCTGGCGTCGACCGAGCCGGTGGGACGGGTCTGGCAGAACCTCGATTTCGAGCGCTATGCCGCGACCACAGGCCTGAGCCTGCAACCGGTGCTGCTGCAACAGACCAGTGCGCTGCCGGATGGTCTGCAGCGGAGCTGGCCACGACCCGATACCGGGGTCGATACGCATGTCAGCTATGCCTTCCAATGGTACAGTTTGGCGGCGACACTTGCGGCGTTGTGGCTGATAATGAACGTCGGGCGGCGCCGCGACGGCGAGACGACCCCGAAGACCTGAATACATAAAACATAAAATAGACATGCAATTCACTCCGCGTAGCAAATTCCTGTTGTTGGTCGCCGTATTTGTGGTGCCGGTGGTCGCCGCCTATCTGGCCTATTTCGGGTGGCGTCCGGCCGGACACACCAATTACGGCGAGCTGATCACGGTGACGCCCCTGCAGCAGACGGCGGGCGCGCTGCACGACGGCACGCCGTTCGATCTGAACGCGCTGCAAGGCAAGTGGGTGATGGTGCACGTCGGCCCGGCAGCCTGCGATGCCGACTGCGCGCAGCAGCTGTATCTGATGCGCCAGACGCGCATCGCGCAGGGCAAGGAGCAATCCCGTATCGAACGGCTGTGGGTGCTGACCGGCGACGGGACGGCCGATCCGTCGCTGTTGCAGGACCATCCCGGCCTGCATGTGTGGCGCCCGGCCGAGTCAGCGTTCATCGGGCAGTTCCCGGCCGTGGCTGAGCGCGCGCAGCATATCTATCTGGTCGACCCGCTGGGCAACCTGATGCTGCGCTTTCCCGCCGAGCCGGACCCCAAGCGCATCATGAAAGACCTCAAGCTGCTGCTCAAAGCTTCCCAGATCGGCTAACCGGGATCCGCCATGACTTCCTATCGCACACTGATTCTGGTCGCATTGATCCTGACGCTGGGCGTGGTGAGCCTGGGCGCCTATGTGCGGCTGTCGGACGCCGGCCTGGGTTGCCCGGACTGGCCCGGCTGCTATGGCAAGATCACTCCGCTGCATGCGGCCGAGCATATCGACGCCGAACTCGTCGAGCGCCCCGACGGCCCGGTCTCGCACGCCAAGGCCTGGAAGGAAATGGTCCACCGCTATTTCGCCGGCGCGCTGGGACTGATGGTGCTGGCGATCGGGGTGATGGGCTGGCGTCGGCGCAACGATGGCGCGGGCGGCGTCGGCCTGCCCCTGCTGTTGCTGGCGCTGATCATCTTCCAGGCGCTGCTCGGAATGTGGACCGTGACCAAGCTGCTGAAACCGCTGGTCGTCACCGCACACCTGCTGGGCGGCATGGCGACGCTGGCGCTGCTGGTATGGCTGTGGTTGCGCGAAAAAGGGCGCTCGACCCAGGCCTATTACGCCCGCGCTGCGCACCTGCGGAGCGGCGCCCTGTTGGGGCTGGTGCTGGTGGCGGTGCAGATCGCGCTGGGCGGCTGGGTCAGCACCAATTACGCGGCGCTCGCCTGTTCCGATTTCCCGATGTGCCAGGGCAGCTGGCTGCCGCCGATGGATTTCGAGCACGCCTTCACCCTGCACCGCGAACTCGGCGAAACCGCCAGCGGCGAGTTGTTGTCGATGCAGGCGCTGACGGCGATCCACTGGGTGCATCGCGTGATGGCGCTGATCGTGACGCTTTATCTGGGCTGGCTGGTGGTGCGGCTGTTGCGCACCCCGGCCTATGCCGGCCTGGCGGTGATCGTGGGTGGGCTGCTGGTGCTGCAGGTGTCGCTGGGCATCGGCAATGTGCTGCTGAGCCTGCCGCTGGGCCTGGCGGTGGCGCATAACACCGGGGCCGCGCTGTTGCTGGCCAGCCTGGTCTGGTTGAACTACCGGGTAAGCAGGAGATGAGGATGGAGTCCGCGATGATCCAGGGGGCAGCCTGCCGCTGCCAGCAATTTCTGGCCTTGTGCAAGCTGAGGGTGGTCAGCCTGATCGTATTTACCGCGGTCATCGGCATGTTCCTCGCCGTGCCCACCTGGCCGGCGTGGAACGTGTTGTGGGCCGGCACGCTGGGCATCGCGCTGGTGGCTTCCGCGGCCGCCGCATTCAACTGCCTGGTCGAGCAGAAGATCGATGCGATGATGGCGCGCACCCGCGCCCGTCCGCTGCCGCGCGGCGAACTGACCAATACCCAGACGCTGGTGTTTTCCGGCGTGGTCGGCGGCATCGGGCTGTATCTGCTGCACGTCTTCGTCAATCCGCTCACCATGTGGCTGACGCTGGCCACCTTTGTCGGCTACGCCATTATTTACACCGCCATCCTGAAGCCGGCCACGCCGCAGAACATCGTCATCGGCGGCGCTTCCGGGGCGATGCCGCCGGTGCTGGGCTGGGCCGCCGCCACCGGTGAACTGCATCACGACGCGCTGCTGCTGTTCCTCATCATCTTTGCCTGGACGCCGCCGCATTTCTGGGCGCTGGCGTTGTATCGCCGCGAGGAGTATGCCCAGGCCGGGCTGCCGATGCTGCCCGTCACCCACGGCGAAGCGTACACTCGCCTGCACGTGCTGCTCTACACGCTGCTGCTGTTTGCGGTGACCATGCTGCCGATCGGCACCGGCATGAGCGGCTGGATCTACCTGGCCGGCGCTGTGCTGCTGGGCGGCCGTTTCATCCACTATGGCTGGCGCCTGTACCGCACCTACAGCGACGACCTGGCGAAGGAAACCTTCCGCTTCTCCATCTGGTATCTGAGCCTGCTGTTTGCGATCATGCTGGTCGACCACTATTACAAAATACCCATTTGATTTATATGGGGAATTAAGCCCCTATCTGGATATTCGGACAAGATTGTTTTATATTGTGCCTACTTTTCTTCCAGAGGCACGCGATGATCCTCTCCCGAACCAGCCAGTATGCCGTGCAGGCCCTGATCTACATGGCCACCCAGCCGGACGCCACGCCGGTGCTCAACAAGGACATCGCCGCCCAGCTCGGCGTGCCTGCACCCTACCTCGCCAAGATCCTGCAGGGTCTGGCCAAGGGCAATCTCCTGTTCTCGTTCCGCGGTCGCCTGGGCGGATTCTGCCTGCGCGAAACGGGCGACAAGATCACGCTGATGCAGATCCTGCTGCTGACCGAAGGGCCGGTGTTCACCGAGAGCTGCCTGCTGGGCCTGAAGAAATGCAGCGATGAAACCGCGTGCCCGCTGCATTTCCGCTGGCTGCCGGTGAAGAAGAAAATCATCGACCTGCTGCAGGACACCACGCTCGACAAGCTGGCGAAAGCGGTCGAGTCCGGCAAATACCGCCTGGCCGACATGCCGGGACGGATGTTTGAGCAGGTCCGCGCATGAGGATACGGCTTGCCGCGCTTGGCGCACTGGCAGCGCTCATGCTGGCGGCCTGCCAGCCCGCCCCGCAAGCCCCCGCGTTCCGGGCGACCGACATCACCGGTGCCGCCTTCGCGCGGGACTTCAGGCTCACCGACCACCATGGACAGGTTCGTGAACTGGCGGATTTCCGGGGCAAGGTGGTGGCCGTGTTCTTCGGCTACGTGCATTGTCCGGATGTCTGCCCCACCACCCTGTCGGACTTTGCCCGCGCGCTCGAGCAGCTGGGGGCCGGGGCCGAGCAGGTGCAGGTGATTTTCGTGACGGTCGACCCCGAGCGCGACACGCCGGATGTACTGAAAACCTTCGTGCCCGCCTTCAACCCCGGCTTCCTCGGCATGTATGCCGAGGGAGACGCGCTGCGCGAATTGGCGAAGGAATTCAAAGTGGTCTATCAAAAGACATCGGTAAAAGGCGCGGACGACTATCTGATCGACCACAGCGCAGGAACTTATGTGTTCGATAAACACGGTAACCTGCGGCTCTTGATGCCCTACGGCAGCAGCCCGGACGCCATTGCCCATGACCTTGAAGTCCTGCTGGCAGCGTCCTGACCCTTACGCGGGATGACAGGCGGGTTGCAGTGGCCGGCCGGACTGATTTATAATCCCGCAGTTTTTTAATATAAGCATATGCTGTAATAAGGCGCGGACCAGCGCCCTTTCGCGGACAACAGGAGCGGTCGATGGCGGTAACCACATATTCCGGTGCGGAACAGTACAACTTTGATATCGTTAAGAAATTTTCCGTCATGTCGCTGGTGTGGGCGGTGGTCGGCATGTGCGTCGGCGTCTATATCGCGTCCGAGCTGGCCTGGCCGTTTCTCAATTTCGACAGCCCCTATTTCTCCTTCGGCCGCTTCCGCCCGGTTCATACCAGCGCGGTGATCTTCGGCTTCGGGGGCTCGGCGCTGTTTGCCACTTCCTACTATGTCGTGCAGCGTACCTGCCAGACCCGTCTGATTTCCGATGGCATGGCGAGCTTTACCTTCTGGGGCTGGCAGACCGTGATCGTGCTGGCCGCACTGTCGTATGTGATGGGCTATTCGCAGGGCCGCGAGTACGCCGAGATGGAATGGCCGATCGACCTGCTGATCCTGGCCGTCTGGGTCACCTACCTGATCCTGTACGTAGGCACCATCATGCGCCGCAAGCAGCCGCACATCTACGTCGCCAACTGGTTCTACCTCGCCTTCATCCTGGCGACCGCGCTGCTGCACACCTTCAACAACCTGGCGATGCCGGTCGACCTGTTCTCGATGAAGTCCTACAGCCTGTTTGCCGGCACCCAGGACGCGATGACGCAGTGGTGGTACGGCCACAATGCGGTGGGCTTCTTCCTGACCGCCGCCTTCCTCGGCATGATGTACTACTTCGTGCCGAAGCAGGCCGGCCGCCCGATCTATTCCTACCGCCTGTCGATCGTCCACTTCTGGGCGCTCTCCTTCATGTACATGTGGGTCGGTGCGCACCACCTGCACTGGACCGCGCTGCCCGACTGGACCTCGTCCTTGGCCGCTGCTTTCTCCATCCTGCTCCTGATGCCCTCGTGGGGCGGCATGATCAACGGCATCATGACCCTGTCGGGCGCCTGGGACAAACTGCGCACCGACCCGGTGATGCGCTTCATGATCGTCGCGCTGTCTTTCTATGGCATGTCGACCTTCGAAGGCCCGATGATGTCGCTGAAGGAGGTCAACGCCTTGAGCCACTACACCGACTGGACCGTGGGCCACGTCCACTCCGGCGCGCTGGGCTGGGTGGCGATGATCTCGTTCGGCTCGCTCTATCACATGATGCCCAAGCTGTGGGACACCAAGATCTACAGCGCGAAACTGGTCGAGTGGCATTTCTGGCTTGCCACCCTCGGCATCGTGCTGTACATCGTCGCGATGTGGATTTCCGGCATCACCCAAGGCCTGATGTGGCGCGCCTTCGACGAGTTCGGCAACCTGCAGTACTCGTTCGCCGAATCCGTCGCGGCCATGATGCCCTTCTATGCGATGCGCGCGATCGGCGGCATGTTCTTCCTCACCGGCACCGTGATGATGACGTACAACATGTTCATGACGATCCGCCAGGGCAAGCGGGAGAGCGCCGCGCTGGAAGCCAAGCTGGCTGCCAAGATGGCGCACGCATGATTCAGGGACGATAAGAGATGAACTTCAACTTCAAACACGAATGGATTGAAACCAACATCGGCCTGATGGCCGTGCTGACCATGCTGGCGATCAGCGTCGGCGGCCTGGTGGAAATCGCGCCGCTGTTCTTCATCGACAAGACCATCGAGAAGGTCGAGGGCGTGCGCCCCTACACGCCGCTGGAACAACGCGGCCGCGACATCTACATCCGCGAAGGCTGCTACACCTGCCATTCGCAGATGATTCGCCCGTTCCGCGACGAGAAGCTGCGCTACGGCCATTACTCGCTGGCGGCGGAGTCGCAGTACGACCACCCGTTCCAGTGGGGCTCCAAGCGCACCGGTCCGGACCTCGCGCGCGTCGGCGGCAAGTACTCGAACGAATGGCACGTGCAGCACCTGGTGGCGCCGCGCTCGATGGTGCCCGAGTCGGTGATGCCGAACTACCCGTGGCTGCTGTCGACGCCGCTGGATATTTCCGATGCCGCCGGCCGCATGAAGGCGCTGCGCAAGGTCGGCGTGCCGTACTCGCTGACGCAGGCCGAATACGATGCCAACGTGACCAAGTTCGGCGACACCGTGGCCAAGCAGCTGCATATCCCGGATGCCCAGACCAACCTGGTCGAGCAGGCCAATTTCGGCAACTACGACGGCGACCGCTCCGGCATTTCCGAAATGGACGCGCTGGTGGCCTATCTGCAGGTGCTGGGCACCATGGTCGATTTCAGCAAGTACGCCGACGACGCGTTCGTCGGCGACCGCTGATCGCAACCGGGGAACGCGGCATGGAATGGTTGATGTGGTTTTCCAGACCCGAAAACACCAAGCCGCTCGCCCTGATCATTTTTTTCGTCACCTTTATCGGCATCGTGATCTACGTCTACGGCAGCAAGAAGCGGAGCAAGCAACTCGAGTCGTACCGCGACATTCCCTTTCTTGACGACCAGCCAGGCGAACAAGACGGCACGAAGGACAAGCAATGAGCGAGCAAAAACTACAATCTCAAACGGTTCAAACCACCGGCCACGCGTGGGACGGCGACCTGCAGGAATACAACAACCCGTTGCCGGTCTGGTGGGTCTATACCTTCTATGCCACGGTGGTGTTCGCGCTGGTGTACTGGACCATCTACCCGTCCTGGCCGCTGGGCAAGGGCTGGATCGGTGGCGTGTCGGAAATCAGCTATGTCAACAGCGAAGGCGAAACCAAATCGCACAGCTGGAATACCCGCGCCTTGCTGATGGCCGACATGAACGAGGCCGCGCTCTCGCAAAAGCCCTACTTCGACAAGATCGAGGCCATGTCGTACGAGCAGATCGCCCGCGACCCCGAGATGAACGGCTTCATCCTGTCCGCCGGCAAGGTGCTGTTCGCCGACAACTGCGCCGCCTGCCACCAGGCCGGCGGCCAGGGGGTGATCGGCTTCTTTCCCAATCTGACCGACGACGACTGGCTGTATGGCGGTTCGTTCGAGAAAGTCCATGAAACCCTGATGAACGGACGGCGCGGTTACATGCCGGCCTTCAACGAAGTCCTCAACGGCGAGCAGATCGACCAGCTCGCCCATTATGTCGCCAGCCGCTCCGGCATCGAACACGATGCGGGCAAGGCCGCCGCCGGCGACGTGCTGTTCCACAGCGAAACCGCCGCCTGTTATTACTGCCACACCGGCGAAGCCACGGGGCGCAAGGACATGGGCGCCCCCAACCTCACCGACAACGTCTGGCTGTGGGCCGACGTGCCGGGCGCGGATACAGCCGAGAGCAAGGTGGCGGCGATCCGCAGCGTCATCGCCGGCGGCCTCAACAAGGGCGTGATGCCGGCGTGGGCGGGCCGCCTGTCCCCTGAACAAATCAAGGTGTTGACAGTCTACGTACATGAACTGGGCGGTGGACAGTAAGGCCGCCGGTGACGCGATGAGCAAAGCCCCCGGTTACGGGGGCTTTTGCTTCCCATCCATCCAACCGGTCGCGCCATGCAGACAGGCCTAGAAGACCAGCTCGGTCTTTATCAGAAACGCATTCCCATCGTCACCCGCTCGGTGACGGGACGCTTTCGCCGTTTCAAAACCACGGTGCTGGCGCTGGCCTACGCGATCTATTTCCTGCTGCCCTGGCTGCCCTGGTCGCGCCTCGATGCGCCGGCGCAGGCCGTGCTGTTCGATTTGCCCGGACGCCGGTTTCTGATTTTCGGGTTGACGGTCTATCCGCAGGACGTCATCTGGCTGGCGCTGCTCCTGTTCATCGCCGCCATCCTGCTGTTTTTCGTGACGGGTCTGGTCGGCCGCGCGTTCTGCGGCTACTTCTGTTTCCAGACGCTGTGGACCGACTTCTTCATCTGGATCGAGCACAAAATCCAGGGCGAGCGGCCGGCGCGGGTCCGTCTCTATCGCCAGCCCTGGGACCGCGAGAAAATCCTCAAGGTCGGCGGCACCCATGCACTGTGGGGGCTGGTGTCGTTCTGGACCGGCCTGACCTTCGTCGCCTATTTCACCTATGCGCCTCAGCTGGTGGTGGACTTCTTCACGGGCGAGGCTGCGACCGCCGCCTACATCACGACCGGCATCCTGATGCTGTCGACCTACGTCGCCGCCGGCCTGATGCGCGAGCAGATCTGCACCTACGTCTGCCCCTATGGCCGTTTCCAGAGCGTGATGTACGAGCCGGAAACGCTGGCCGTCCATTACGATGACCGCCGCGGCGAAGCGGCACACGGCCGCGCCACCGCACGCGCTGGCCAGCGCACGCTGACCGAACGCCATGAAAAAGGCCTCGGCGACTGCGTCGACTGCGGCTTGTGCGTGCAGGTCTGTCCGGCCGGCATCGATATCCGCGATGGCCTGCAGTACAAGTGCATTTCCTGCGGCCTGTGCATCGACGCCTGCAACACCATCATGGATTCGTTCAGTTTTCCGCGCGGCCTGATCCGCTACGACTCGGAAAAGAACCTGGCGTCCCCCACGCCCGCCCCCCCCAGACTGCACTGGAAGCGCCTCAAGATCATCGGCTACGGCGTCGCGCTGGTGCTGATGAGCGCCTACCTCGTCTACAGCATCAGCAGCCGTGGCAGCTTCGACCGCGCGATTACCCAGATCCGCCAGCCGCTGTATGTGGTGCTGTCCAACGGCGATATCCGCAACCGCTACCAGATCCGCATCACCAACAAGACGGCGCAGGCGCAGACCTACGTCATCACGGCGCATGGCGTCCCCGCGGACGCGCTCGATGTCGGCCACTTCCGCGAAATCACCCTCAAGCCGGGCCACAGCGGGCTGGTGCAGGCCAGCGTCAAACTGCCGCCCGCCGTGGCGGCCAGAACGCCGGGCTTCGATCTGGTCCTCACGCCCAAGGGCAAGCCTGCAGAAGCGCGCAAGGAACGCGTCCGCTTCGACCATCCGGGGCGACGACCATGAACACGATGACCACGCTGTCCGGCGGCCTGCTGGCCGTCCTGGCTCTCTATCTGATCGGCGGACGCTTTCCGGCGCTGCCGCCCATTCTGCGTGCGCTGCTGGCCGGGCTGTTGCCGCTGCTCGCGTATTTCCTGCTGATCGTCGGGCGCTGGCCGGGACTCGATGTGGCGGCCATGCACATTTCGGTCTTTCTCGCGGCGGGCCTGGTGCTGTATGCGGTGACCCAGTTCCGGCGCCGCAGTGCAGGGCGCATGCACTGGGCGCCCAAGCTGCTGATCGCTTTTTTCCTGGGGTTGGTCGTGATCAACGGCAGCCTGTTGTATATCGCCAGCAACGGCCTGCCCGGCGCGCTGGGCCGCTGGTGGCTGGGCAGCGACGGCGGCGCGGTCCACAGCGGATTTTCCGGCGTCGTCGAACATGGCCAGAGCGCAGCCAAGGCGGTGTCGTCCGAACTCAGTCAGACCTATCGCGAGTCCGAGCTCGGCTGGCAGGTCGAGGTCGGCGGCTTGGACGGCAGCGACAGCGCGCGCGCAATCGAGGTGCGCGTGCGCGACCGTACCGGCCTGCCGGTCGAGCGTCTCGACGCCGAAGTGCGCCTGCTGCGGCCCGGCGCAGCGCAACCGGCGCACACCGTCGCCCTCGATACGCTCGGCGCCGGTGTTTACGGCGGCATGCTGACCCTGCCTGCCGGCGGTCGCTGGCTGGTCGAGGTGCGCCTGCTGCGCGACCGCGCGCTGCAGTACCAGCAGACGCAGGAACTGGTGGCGCCATGAGCGGCATCATGGGCTTCCTCTTCCTGTTGTCCGGCATATTCGTGCTGCTGATCATTGCCGGCGTGTTCTGGTCGATCAAAAGCGGCCAGTTTGACGACCTGGAAGGTCCGGCCGAGCGCATCCTGATGGACGACGACGATCCCCTGCTGCCGAATCGCCGCTTGAGCGACAAGGATGAATAAATTAGAATTGACTCATATCTAAAAATGGAGCATGCACGATGAAACAGCTTTTGACCTTCCAGAGTTTTCCCATGGTGGTGGTGACCGGGATGATCATCTGGGCCTGGATCAGCATTCTGTCGGTGCTGGTCGCTTCGTTCTTCTGAACGCGCTGCCCCACCCTTAATCGCTGTCCAAAAACAATTCAGCCCCGCAATGCGGGGCTGAATTGTTTTTGGGGCGGACTGGCCTGTCAGGCCGGGATGGCCGCCCGCATTTTCTGCAGCGCGCGCGCCTCGATCTGGCGGATGCGTTCGGCGGAGACGCCGTATTCCGCAGCCAGCTCGTGCAGCGTCGACGCTTCGCCTTCGGCCAGCCAGCGCGCCTCGATGATGCGGCGGCTGCGTTCGTCCAGGTTCTGCAGCGCCGCGGCGAGGCCCGTATGGCGCAGCTGTTCGGTCTGCTCGCGCTCCAGCAGCTGGGCCGGGTTCTCGTCCGGGCTGGCCAGATAGGCCAGCGGGCAGTAGCTGTCCTCGCTGTCGTCGAGCATCGGGTCGATCGACATGTCGTGCCCCGACATGCGGGTTTCCATTTCCAGCACATCCTTGCGGCTGACGTTGAGCTCGCGCGCCATGGCGTCGGCTTCCTTCAGCGTCAGCGCGTTGAGCGACTGTTTCAGGCTGCGCAGGTTGAAGAACAGCTTGCGCTGCGCCTTGGTGGTGGCGACCTTGACCAGCCGCCAGTTGCGCAGAACGTATTCGTGGATTTCGGCGCGGATCCAGTGCAGCGCGAACGAGACCAGACGCACGCCGCGGTCCGGATCGAAGCGCTTCACGGCCTTCATCAGGCCGACATTGCCTTCCTGGATCAGGTCGGCGTGCGGCAGGCCGTAGCCCAGGTAATGGCGCGCCACGCTCACCACCACGCGCAGGTGCGAAACCACCAGTTGGCGGGCGGCCTCGACGTCCTGCTTGTCGCGCCACGCGCGCGACAGCCGCTGCTCGTCTTCGAGCGTCAGCATGGGATAGCGGTTGACGGTCTGGATGTAGCTTTCCAGGCTGTAAGCCGCCGGGATCGGTAACGTCATCGTGTCTGTCATACGGATATACCCCCTTCAAATTTTATTTTAGCACTCGGGGATTAAGAGTGCCAAAGCCGGTCAGGGTTCCCTGGGCAGGAATCAGGGCCCGGCTTCGACCTGGCGCAGCGAGCGCGTGACCGAGAGCCAGGCGCCGAGCCAGCCGAACAGCGTGGTGAATCCGAGCACGACGGCGATTTCAGGCGGAGAGGGCGGTAGCAGGTGGAAATTCGAGCCGTACAGGCTGGACAGGTGTTCGACCGGCGTGCGCAGCCAGAGGCCGGCGCCGGCCAGCACCGTGCCGGCCGCGAGCCCGCCGAGCAGGCCCTGTAGCGCGCCCAGATAGAGGAAAGGGCGCCGGATGTAGCGGTCGGTGGCGCCGATCAGCCGGCTGACCTGGATTTCGTCGCGCCGGGCCAGTACCAGCGCGCGGATGGCATTGCCCGAAATGGCGACCAGCGCAATGGCGAACAGGGCCGCCAGCAGCGCGACGCCGGCGCGGCCGAGCGCGAGCGCCGCCTGCAGGCGGTCCGCCCACTGGCTGTCGAGGTGGGTTTCCGCCACCCCGGGCAAGGCGCCCAGTTCGGCGGCGATTCGCGCCATGGCCGCGCGCGTGGTGTCGCGCGGGCGCACCACCCAGGCGTCGGGAAGGGGATTGCTGGTCAGCCCGGTGGTGACGTCGCCGAGGTCCTGCGCAGCGATCAGATCGGACAGCGCCTCGTCGCGCGACACGAAGCGGGCCGCGGCGACGTCGGGCTGCTTGAGCCGCGCCGCGATGGCGGATTGCTGGGCCGCCGTGACGCGGGCGTCGAGAAAGACGCTGATTTCCGGTTGCGCCGGCAGGTCGCCTGCCAGCCGGCTGAGGTTGACCAGGCCCAGATAGAGTCCGCTCGGCAGGCTGATCGCCACCCCCATCGCCAGCGCGGTGAGCAGCGTGGTGACCGGCTGTGCGCGCAGCCGCCGCAGCGCCGAGCCGAGCGCGTGCTTCTGGTGGCGCAGCCAGCCTACCATGAGGTCGTCTCCGCCACCCGGCCGTGATCGAGCCTGAGCATGCGCCCGCCCAGCGCGGTGATGGCGCGGTCGTCGTGGGTGGCAATCAGCAGCGTGGTGCCGACCTGATGAAAGTCGCGGAACATCGACATGATGTCGGCGGCATAGCCGGCATCGAGGTTGCCGGTGGGCTCGTCGGCCAGCAGCAGGGCAGGGCGGCTGACCAGTGCGCGGGCGATGCACAGGCGCTGTTGCTCGCCGCCGGACAGGCTGACCGGATTGGCTTTCTCGCGCGGCAAAAGTCCGACCTTGTCGATCACGGCGCGGGCGCGTTTCAGCGCCTCGCGCCGCTCAATCCCGGCGATGTCGAGCGGCAGCAGCACGTTCTCGATCACATTGCGGTCGAACAGGAGCTTGTGGTCCTGGAACACCAGGCCGATATTGCGGCGCAGATAGGGAATCGCGCGGCGCGGCAGACGGCCGACGTTCTGGCCGCTGACCGACACCATCCCGCCGGTCGGCCGTTCGATCGCGGCGATGAGCTTCAGCAGCGTGCTTTTGCCGGCCCCGGAATGCCCGGTCAGGAACACCAGTTCGCCTTGCTCGACGGTGAAGTTGACGCCGGACAGCGCCTCATGTCCGCCGGGATAGCGCTTGGTGACCTGGCTGAAATTGATCATGCCGTGAACACTGCTTCGACGAATTCGCGCGCAATGAAAGGCCGCAGGTCGTCGACGGTTTCGCCGACGCCGATGTAGCGCACCGGGATGGGCCGTGCTTTCGCGATCGCCGCGATCGCGCCGCCCTTGGCGGTGCCGTCGAGCTTGGTCAGCACCAGGCCCGTCACCCCGAGCGCGTCGTCGAAGGCCTTGACCTGGGCAACCGCGTTCTGCCCGGTGTTGGCGTCGAGCACCAGCAGCACTTCGTGCGGCGCGCCGGGCGCGGCCTTCTCGATCACGCGCTTGACCTTCCTGATCTCTTCCATCAGATGGAGCTGGGTGGGCAGGCGGCCGGCGGTGTCGGCCAGCACCACATCGATCTTGCGCGCCTGCGCGGCCTGGATGGCGTCGAAGATCACCGCGGCGGAGTCGCCTTTTTCCTGGCTCACCACGGTGACGTTGTTGCGTTCGCCCCAGACCTGCAGCTGTTCGCGCGCGGCGGCGCGGAAGGTGTCGCCCGCCGCCAGCAGCACCGACAGCCCCTGCGCCTGGTACAGCTTGGCAAGCTTGCCGATGGTGGTGGTCTTGCCGGCGCCGTTGACGCCGGCAAGCATCAGGATGAAGGGCTTGTGCGTGGTGACGTCGAGCGGTGCCTGCAGCGGCGTCAGCAGGTCGACCAGCGCGTCTTTCAACGCGGACTGCAGGTCGGACGCTTCGGTGAGGTTCTCGCGCCGCACTTTTTTCTGCAGCGTGTCGAGCAGGGCCTGGGTGGCGTCGACGCCGATGTCGGCGGTGATGAGGATGGTTTCGAGTTCGTCGAACAACTCGGCGTCGATCTTGCGGCCGATGCCGAACAGGCCGGACAGCTGGCCGCCCAGACGGTCGCGGGTTTTGGCGAGGCCGGCCTTCAGCCGCTGCGCCCATCCCGGGCGGGGCAGGGTCGATTCGACCGCGGGGACGTCGGCTGTGGGCGTGTCGGCAGCGGGCGCGGGATCGGTGGGCTTGGGCTTGAAGAAACTAAACACGGCGGTGGGCGGTCAGCACAGCAGTTTGACGGACGCCCCATCTTATCATTCGGATGCGGCTTATCATTCATGCTCAATCAATCAGGTTCAATCAATCAGAGGGACGAACATGCGCAGTCTTTGGGCAATCGGCCTGGCGGTACTGCTGACAGGCGGTGCGCAGGCGACCTTGACCGACGTGACGCTGGACAACGGCATGCGGGTCATCGTGAAGGAAGACCGGCGCGCGCCGGTGATGGTGTCGCAGGTATGGTACCGCGCCGGATCGATCGATGAATTCAATGGCACCACCGGGGTGGCGCACGTGCTCGAGCACATGATGTTCAAGGGCACGCGGACGGTGCCGCCGGGCGAATTCTCCAGGCGCATTGCCGCTGCCGGCGGGCGCGAAAACGCCTTCACCAGCCGCGACTACACGGCCTATTTTCAGCAGATGCAGAAGGACCGGCTTGAACTGTCGATGCAGCTGGAGGCCGACCGCATGGCCAACCTCGTCATCAGCGACGACCTGTTCGCCAAGGAAATCCAGGTGGTGATGGAAGAGCGCCGGCTGCGCACCGACGACCAGGCGCAATCGGTGGTGTACGAACGCCTGATGGCGACCGCCTACCAGACGCATCCGTACCGCCGCCCCATCATCGGCTGGATGGACGATTTGCAGAACATGACCGCGCAGGATGCGCGCGACTGGTATGCGCGCTGGTATGCGCCCAACAACGCCACGCTGGTGGTGGCGGGTGACGTCCAGACCGACGCGGTGGTCGCGCTGGCGAAGCAGTATTTTGGCGCGCTGCCCGCGCGCACCTTGCCGGCGCGCAAGCCGCAGGCAGAGCCCGAGCAACTCGGCGCCAAGCGTATCGTGGTGAAAGCGCCGGCGCAGCTGCCCTACCTGCTGATGGCCTGGCATGCGCCCGCGCTGCGCGACTGGGCGCGCGACAGCGAGCCCTATGCGCTGCAGATCCTGGCCGGGGTGCTGTCCGGCAACGATTCGGCGCGTCTGCAAAACCGGCTGGTCAAGACGCAGCAGATCGCGGTCAACGCGAGCGCGGGGTATGACGCCATCACGCGCGGGCCCGGCATGTTCATGATCGACGCGACGCCCGCACCGGGCAAGCCGGTGGATGCGGTCGAAAAAGCCATACGCGAGCAGGTCGAACGGCTGCAGCGCGACGGCATCAGCGAGGCGGAACTCGCCCGGGTGAAGGCGCAGGTCATCGCGGCGGACGTCTACCGGCGCGACTCGCTGTTTTATCAGGCAATGCAGCTCGGCGAGTACGTGACCGCGGGCCTGCCGCCCGAGGCGCTCGCGCAGCGGGTCGACAAGT
>DAHWJK010000024.1:0-9537 GCA_027344185.1 Thiobacillus sp. | reverse complement strand
CTACGGCTTCAGCGACATGAAGATCCAGAACTTCCCCGACATCGACCTGCCCACGGTCAATGTCACCGCAACGCTGCCGGGCGCTTCGCCCGGCCAGCTCGAGACCGACGTGGCGCGCAAGATCGAGAACTCGGTCGCCACGCTGCAGGGCGTCAAGCACATCTACACCAAGGTGCAGGACGGCACCGCCACCGTCACCATTGAATTCCGTTTGGAGAAGCCCACGCAGGAGGCAGTGGACGACGTGCGCGACGCGGTATCGCGCATCCGCGCCGATCTGCCCGGCGACTTGCGCGACCCCGCGATTTCGAAAGCGAACCTGGCCGGATCGCCGATTCTGACTTATACCGTCGCCTCCACCAGAATGGACGACGAGGCGCTGTCCTGGTTTGTCGACAACACCGTCACCAAACGCATGCTCAGTGTGGGCGGCGTGGGCGCGGTGTCGCGCGTGGGCGGCGTCAGCCGCGAAGTGCGCGTTGAACTCGACCCTGCGCGGCTGCTGGCCCTGAACGCAACCGCAGCCGATATCTCGCGCCAGTTGCGGCAGATCCAGCAGGAAGCGTCCGGTGGCCGTGCCGGCGTGGGTGGGGCGGAACAGTCGGTGCGCACCATCGCCACGGTGCAGTCGGCCGACGAACTGGCGCGCATGGACATCGTGCTGTCCGATGGCCGGCGCGTGCGCCTCGATCAGGTGGCCACCGTCACCGATACCGTGGCTGAACAACGGTCGGCAGCGCTGCTCAACGGCAAGCCTGTGGTCGGTTTCGAGATCACGCGCAGTCGCGGCGCGGGCGAGATCGAAGTGGCTGACGGTGTGCGCGCCGAGCTGGCCAGGCTCAAGGCCGCCCACCCCGACATCGCCATCACCGAGGCCTTCAATTTTGTCGATCCGGTGCAGGAAAATTTCGACGGCTCGATGGCGCTGCTGATCGAGGGCGCCATCCTCGCGGTCATCGTGGTGTGGTTCTTTCTGCGCGACTGGCGTGCCACGCTGGTCGCAGCCACAGCCCTGCCGCTGTCGATGATTCCGGCCTTTGCCGCGATGCACCTGATGGGCTTCACGCTCAATGTCGTCACGCTGCTTTCCCTGTCGCTGGTCGTCGGCGTGCTGGTGGACGATGCCATCGTCGAGATCGAGAACATCATCCGCCATCTGCGGATGGGCAAAACGCCGTATGAGGCGGCGATGGAAGCCGCCGACGAGATCGGCATGGCGGTGATCGCCACCACCTTCACCCTGATCGCGGTGTTTCTGCCCACCGCATTCATGAGCGGCGTGCCGGGAAAATTCTTCGTGCAGTTTGGCTGGAGCGCGGCGATTGCGGTGTTCTTCTCGCTGGTCGTGGCACGCATGCTCACGCCGATGATGGCGGCGTATTTCCTGAAACCGCCGCGGAAGGATCATTCCGAGCCGTTCTGGATGAGGGCCTACCTGCGGTGGGCGGCATGGTGTCTACAGCACCGCGCGATCACGCTCTTGGCAGCAGCCGGATTCTTTTTCGGTTCCTTCGCCCTGGTGCCCTTGCTGCCGACCGGTTTCATTCCACCGGACGACTTGTCGCAGACCCAGGTGTATGTATCCCTGCCGCCGGGCAGCACTTTCAGGGAAACGCTGGCGGTTGCCGAACAGGCGCGCGAGATCGTGCAACAGCATCCACACGTGAAAATGGTCTACACGGCTGTGGGCGGCGGCGCGGCAGGTTCGGACCCGTTCATGCCGCGTGGGGCGGCCGAAGTCCGCAAGGCGACCCTGACGATCAACATGACGCCGCGTTCGCAGCGGGGCGGCATCGCCAAGCAGACCGTCGAGCGCGAATTGCGCGAGGCGCTGACGGCGCTCCCCGGCGCGCGGGTCAATGTGGGATTCGGCGGGTCGAACGAGAAGTACGTGCTGGTGCTGGCAAGCGAAAACAGTCAGGCTTTGGCCGGGCATGCGTTCAAGGTCGAACGCGAGCTGCGCACCATCCCGGGCATTGGAAACGTCACCACCACCGCCAGCCTGGTGCGGCCCGAACTCGTGGTGCGGCCCGACTTCGCGAAAGCCGCGAGCCTCGGTGTCACTTCTGCGGCGATTGCCGATACGCTGCGCATCGCCACGGCGGGCGATTACGACCAGGGCCTGGCCAAGCTCAATCTGTCCCAGCGGCAGGTGCCCATCGTCGTCAAGCTGCCGCCCGGCGCGCGCCAGGACATGGCGCTGCTGGAGCGGATGACCGTACCCGGCAAGCACGGCCCGGTGATGATCGGCAATGTCGCCTCGCTCGGCCTTGACAGCGGCCCGGCCGAGATCGACCGCTACGACCGGCAGCGCAACATTAACTTCGAGATCGAATTGAACCAGCAGCCGCTGGGATGGGTGGAAAGCCAGGCCATGGCGCTGCCCAGCATCCGTAACCTGCCGCCCGGTGTGACCCAGACCACGATCGGCGACGCCGAAGCGATGAACGAACTGTTCGCGAGTTTCGGCCTGGCGATGCTGACCGGCGTGCTGTGCATCTATATCGTGCTGGTGATGCTGTTCAAGGGATTCGTGCAGCCCGTCACCATCCTCGCCGCGCTGGTGCTGTCCATTCCGGGTGCATTCCTGGCGCTGTTCATCACCGGTACCGCGCTGTCGATGCCGTCGATGATCGGGCTGGTGATGCTGATGGGCATTGCCACCAAAAACTCGATCCTGTTGATCGACTACGTCATTCTGGCGCGCCGCGACCATGGCCTGAACCGCTGGGACGCGCTGCTGGACGCCTGCCGCAAGCGGGCCAGGCCGATCGTGATGACCACCGTGGCGATGGGTGCCGGCATGCTGCCGATCGCCCTCGGCCTCGGTACAGACCCGAGCTTCCGCGCGCCGATGGCCATCGTCGTCATCGGCGGGTTGGTCACGTCAACCTTCCTCAGCCTGCTGGTCATCCCGGTCGTGTATACCTTTGTGGATGACCTGATTGCCTGGGGGCGGCGCTTGATTCATCCTGCGCAACCGGCGCCGGAAACCTCGACAGGATTGTAGCCCGCAAACAAAAACGGCCAGGAAACCCCGGCCGTTCGTATTGCCGGTTGCGGCCGAGTTACTTGGCGGCTTCCTTGGCGTCGTCGGCCACCGCTTGTGCGGCATCGGCAGCGCCCTGAGCGGCATCGGCAGCGGCGTCGGCGGTGGCATCACCGGCGGCCGCGGCGGCTTCACCCGCGGCGTCGGCAGCGGCGCTTGCAGCATCGGCCGCGGCGCTTGCGGCATCGGCGGCGGCATCGGCCGACTCGCTCGCGGCTTGCTGCGCTTCTTCCATGGCGGGGGCGGCAGCCTCTTCAGCCTTTTGACAGGCGGTCAGTGCAAGCGCGGCGAACAGTGCGACGAGAAGTTTTGATTGCATAGGAGTCTCCCTTGAGTGGTGTAAAAGGTGAGCGGGTCTGGTCACCCGCATTGCTATTAATAACCCCAAAACGGCTTCAGGACAAGCTTTCCAGTCCGCGCAGGCACGCTCGCGCCTCAGAATGCCTCGTCGTCGCGCAGATAGCGCCATTGTCCCAGGGGCAGGTCGCCCAGCCGCACGCGGCCGATGCGCACGCGCTTCAGCCCCACCACCTTCAGTCCCACCAATTCGCACATGCGGCGGATCTGGCGCTTGCGGCCTTCCTTCAGGATGAAGCGCAGCTGGTCGGCATTCTGCCAGCCGACCCGGGCCGGGCGCAGCTTGCGGCCGTCGAGCGAGAGGCCGTGGTTGAGCAGGGCAAGCCCTTTTTCATCCAGCCGGCCCTCGATCCGCACCAGGTATTCCTTTTCGACGTCGGAATCGTCGCCGATCAGCTGTTTCGCAATGCGCCCGTCCTGCGTCAGCACCAGGAGACCGGTCGAATCGATGTCGAGCCGGCCAGCGGGCGCCAGGCCTTTCAGGTGCGCTGGATGAAACGCCCGCCCGGCGCGTCCGTCCTGCCACAGGGTGTCGGGGCGGACCAGGGTCACAGCCGGCTGGTAGCCCGGCTCCGGCTGGCCGGAGACGTAGCCGATGGGCTTGTGCAGCAGGATGGTCACGCGCTGCTGTTGCTGTGCGCTGGCCTGGGTGTCCAGCCGGATTGCGCAGTCGGGATCGACCTTGGTGCCCAGCTCGGAAACCCGCTTGCCGTCGACGAAGACCAGCCCGCGTTCGATGTAGCTGTCGGCCTCGCGGCGCGAACACAGCCCGCGCTGGGACATCAGCTTGGACAGGCGGACCGGTTCGGCCATTTCAATGGCGCGACAGCACCGGTTGCAGATACGCCCCGGTATGGCTGGCGGGATTGTCGGCCACGGTTTCCGGCGTGCCCTCGGCGATGATCATCCCGCCACCGGCGCCGCCTTCGGGGCCGAGGTCGATCAGCCAGTCGGCGGTCTTGATCACATCGAGATTGTGCTCGATGACGACGACGCTGTTGCCGGCGTCGCTCAAACGCTGCAGCACCTTCAGCAGCAGGTCGATGTCGGCGAAGTGGAGACCCGTGGTCGGCTCGTCGAGGATGTAGAGGGTGCGGCCGGTGTCGCGCTTGGACAGCTCGAGCGCGAGCTTGACGCGCTGCGCTTCGCCGCCCGACAGCGTGGTGGCCGACTGGCCGAGCCGGATGTAGCCGAGGCCCACATCGAGCAAAGTTTGCAGCTTGCGCTTGACCACCGGCACCGCGGCGAAGAATTCGTGCGCCTGTTCGATGGTCATTTCCAGCACGTCGCGGATGGTCTTGCCCTTGTACTGCACTTCCAGCGTCTCGCGGTTGTAGCGCGCGCCGTGGCAGACGTCGCACGGCACGTAGATGTCGGGCAGAAAGTGCATCTCGACCTTGATCACGCCGTCGCCCTGGCAGGCCTCGCAGCGCCCGCCCTTGACGTTGAAGCTGAAGCGTCCCGGACCGTAGCCGCGCATCCGCGCTTCCGGCACGCCGGCGAACAACTCGCGGATCGGCGTGAAGAGACCGGTGTACGTGGCCGGGTTGGAGCGCGGGGTGCGGCCGATCGGGCTCTGGTCGACGTTGATCACCTTGTCGAAGAACTCCATGCCGTGGATCTCGCCGTGCGGCGCGGGTTCGGCGCTTGAACCGTACAGATGGCGCGCGACGGCGGCGTAGAGCGTGTCGTTGATCAGCGTCGACTTGCCCGAGCCTGACACGCCGGTGACGCAGACGAAGAGGCCGACCGGCAGATTCAGCGTGACGTTCTTCAGGTTGTTGCCGCTGGCGTCGGTCACCACCAGTTGCCGCTCCGGGTCGGGCTGGCGGCGCTTTTTCGGAATGGCGATGCGGCGCCGGCCCGACAGGTATTGCCCGGTGAGCGAGTGTTCGCTCATGCGGATTGCTTCCGGCGTGCCTTCCGCCACCACTTCGCCGCCGTGCACTCCCGCGCCGGGGCCCATGTCGACCACGTAATCGGCGGCGCGGATCGCGTCCTCGTCGTGCTCGACCACCAGCACCGAGTTGCCGATGTCGCGCAGGTGCTTCAGCGTGGACAGGAGGCGGTCATTGTCGCGCTGGTGCAGGCCGATCGAGGGCTCGTCGAGTACATACATCACGCCGGTCAGCCCCGATCCGATTTGGCTGGCGAGGCGGATGCGCTGCGACTCGCCGCCGGACAGCGTATCGGCGGAGCGGTCGAGCGACAGGTAGTCCAGTCCGACGTTGTTGAGGAAGCCGACGCGGGCAACGATTTCCTTGACGATCCGGTCGGCGATTTGCGCGCGGTGGCCCTCGAGTGTCAGCGCCTCGAAGAACGCCAGCACCTGCTTCAGCGGCATCGCGCTGACCTGATAGATCGGCACGCCGCCCACCATCACGTGGCGCGCCTCCTCGCGCAGCCGGGTGCCGTGGCAGGCCGGGCAGGGCTTGTTATTCTGGTACTTGGCAAGTTCCTCGCGCACCGCCATCGAGTCGGACTCGTGGTAGCGCCGCTCCATGTTGGCGAGCACGCCTTCGAACGGATAGCTCCGGGTGGAAAATCCGCCGCGCGGCGCCAGCACCTGAAAGGCGATCGCTTCCTTGCCGGAGCCGTTGAGGACCACCTCTTGAATACGCGCCGGCAGGTCTTCCCACGGCGTGTCGAGGTCGAAGCCATAGTGCATCGACAGGCTCTGCAGCAGCATGAAGAAGAACTGGTTGCGCTTGTCCCAGCCCTTGATTGCGCCGGAGGCCAGCGACAGGTGCGGAAAAGCCACCACACGCGCCGGGTCGAAAAAAGTGATCTGGCCGAGGCCATCGCAGGTCGTGCACGCGCCCATCGGGTTGTTGAAGGAGAACAGGCGCGGCTCCAGTTCCGGCAGCGCGTAGCTGCACACCGGGCAGGCGAACTTGGCGGAGAACAGGTGTTCCTTTTCGCTGTCCATTTCCACTGCCAGCGCGCGGCCATCGGCATGGCGCAGCGCGGTCTCGAAGCTTTCGGCCAGCCGCTGCTTGGCGTCCGTACGCACTTTCAGGCGATCGACCACGACTTCGATGGTGTGCTTCCTGTTCTTGTCGAGCTTGGGCACCGCGTCGATCTCGTGCACCTTGCCGTCGACCCGCACCCGCACGAAGCCCTGCGCGCGCAGCTCGGCGAACAGTTCGAGGTTCTCGCCCTTCCTGCCCACCACCAGCGGCGCCAGCACCATCAGCTTGGTGTCTTCCGGCAGCGCCAGCACCGCGTCGACCATCTGCGACACCGTCTGTGCGGCGAGCGTGATGCCGTGTTCCGGGCACTGCGGATCGCCGACGCGGGCGTACAGCAGGCGCAGGTAATCGTGGATTTCGGTGACGGTGCCGACGGTCGAGCGCGGGTTATGGCTGGTCGCCTTCTGCTCGATCGAGATCGCTGGGCTCAAGCCCTCGATCAGGTCGACGTCGGGCTTTTCCATCAGCTGCAGAAACTGCCGCGCATAGGCCGACAGCGACTCGACGTAGCGGCGCTGGCCTTCGGCGTACAGCGTGTCGAACGCGAGCGAGGACTTGCCCGAACCCGACAGCCCCGTGATCACCACCAGCTTGTTGCGCGGCAGGTCGAGGTTGACGTTCTTCAGGTTGTGGGTGCGGGCGCCACGGATGCGGATGAATTCCATTGATTTGACGGCGGGGCGTAATTCGCAACCTGCTAATATAACGGACTTCCCGATTTCATCTAACCCCGGTTAGCACATCCGCAGTGGCCCAGATCGACCTGTCCGAAAGCATGACTCGCGCCGAGAGGCGCGCCGCATCGGGTCTGGCGGCGATCTTCGGCTTGCGCATGCTGGGCATGTTTCTGATCCTGCCGGTGTTCGCGCTGTATGCCGAGGATCTGCCCGGGGGCGACAACCACACCCTGGTCGGCCTCGCGCTCGGCATCTATGGACTCACCCAAGCCATTCTGATGCTGCCTTTCGGCATGGCATCCGATCGCATCGGGCGCAAGAAGGTCATCATCTTCGGTCTCATCCTGTTTGCGCTGGGCAGCTTCGTTGCGATGGCCGCCACCGATATTTACTGGACCATTATCGGCCGGGCGCTGCAGGGGGCCGGCGCGGTTTCCGCAGCGGTCACCGCCATGCTGGCCGACCTTACCCGCGAGGAGCATCGCACCAAGGCGATGGCGTTGATCGGCTCCACCATCGGCATCGCCTTCGCAGTCTCGCTCGTCGCGGGACCGGCGCTCAACCGCGTCATCGGCGTGCCGGGGATTTTCGCGCTGACTGGCATTCTCGCGCTCGCAGCCATCTGGGTAATCAAGGTATGGGTGCCCGACCCTGCGGACAGCCACTTCCACACCGATGCCCAGGCCAACCCGGCGCGGCTTGTCGATGTGCTGAAAGATGGTCAGCTGGCACGGCTCGATTTCGGCATCTTCGCCCTGCACGCCGCGCAGATGGCGATGTTCGTCGTGGTGCCGGTGGCGCTCAAGGACAGCGGACTGCCCGCCAACGACCACTGGGCGGTGTACCTGCCGGTGCTGCTGGGCTCCTTCGTGCTGATGGTGCCTGCCCTCATCTATGGCGAGAAGCGCGGGCAGATGAAGCCGGTGTACATCGGTGCCGTCGCGCTGATGCTGGCGGCGCAGCTGGGACTGGCCGTCGGCATCGAGTCCCTCTGGGCTATCGTGTGGGCGCTGTTTTTCTATTTCGTTGCCTTCAATCTGCTTGAAGCCAGCCTGCCCTCGCTGATTTCCAAGCTCGCTCCGGCCTCGGCCAAGGGTACCGCGATGGGCGTATACAACACCGCGCAGGCGCTCGGTCTCTTCTTCGGCGGTTTTTTCGGTGGCTGGCTGGCGGAGCATCACGGTTTTACCACCGTGTTCGTGTTCTGCAGCGTGTTGATAGCGGTGTGGCTGCTCGCCAGTCTGTCGATGAATGCTCCGCCCGCGGTCAAGACACGCTTGTTCCGTATTGGCACGCTGCCGCCCGACCAGGCGGCGCTGCTCAAAATGCAGCTCGCCGAAGTGTCTGGCGTGGTTGAGGCATCGGTACTGGCCGAGGAAGGCGTGGCCATGCTCAAGGTCAGTCTCCGTGGCTGGGACGAGGCTGCCGCGCGCAGCCTGCTGGACGCCGCTGCCCCGGCCGGGCTTGCCTGATAGAATCCGCATTCGCGGCAAACAATCCACACAATTAGGGGGAAACCATGGCATCCGTCAACAAAGTCATCCTGGTCGGCAACCTCGGGCGCGATCCCGAAATGCGTTACCTGCCGAGCGGGGAAGCCGTCGCCAACCTCGCCATTGCCACCACCGACAAGTACAAGGACAAGACCGGCCAGATGGTCGAGCAGACCGAATGGCACCGCGTCAGCTTTTTCGGCCGCACCGCAGAAGTGTGCGGCCAGTACCTGAAGAAAGGCAGCCAGGTCTATGTCGAAGGCAGCATTCGCACGCGCAAGTACACCGACAAGGAAGGCATCGAGAAATACGCCACCGAGATCCGCGGCGACCGCATGCAGATGCTGGGCAGCAAGGGCGGTGGCGGCGGCATGGCCGACATGGACGACGGCAGCTTCAACCAGTCCGCCCCCCAGCGCAGCCAGCCCCGCAGCAACGCGCCGGCTGCCGCGCAGCGCCCCGCCAGCAGCGGCTTCGACGACATGGACGACGATATTCCGTTCTGAGATTCAGCGTTGCGGGCGTGAGCCGTTAATGTCATGAATCATTCAAGGCGGAGAAGGTTGGCGCGTGCTGCGTCGATACCGGTGAACATGAGGCCACACACGATCTTCGGGAAGGCGACGCGCGCGCTGCTGCTGGGCAGTGCGGTGGCCTTGCCGTACCCGGCGTGGTCCCAGGTCACCGAAGCCGATTTCCTCGACGACCTGCCGGTGGTGCTCTCGGTGTCGCGCCTGTCGCAGCCGGTGCAGGAGGCTCCCGCTGCCGTTACCGTCATCGACCAGGATATGATCCGCGCTTCCGGCTTGCGCGATATTCCCGAATTGCTGCGGTTGGTGCCGGGATTTTCGGTCGCCTATACCGGCAATAACACCTGGACGGCGGGGTATCACGGTCTGGCCGACGCCTACTCGCGCCGTTTCCAGGTGCTGGTGGACGGCCGTTCGATCTACAGTCCGCACTATGGCACGGTGTACTGGACCGATCTG
>DAHWJK010000008.1:0-13396 GCA_027344185.1 Thiobacillus sp. | reverse complement strand
TACGACGCACCCAACCACTACGCCAGGGAAGACACATGAACCACGCCACCACGCTCCTGATTGTCGTCTCAGCCGTATCGCTGCTTGCCTGTGGACCGTCCGACACTGCAGCGCCATCTGCTACGGAGACAACCGTGGCCGACGGCGCGAAGACCACACCGGAGCTGGCGCCGCCGGTAATCGAGGCACCCGCCGTCGAGCCGTTCACCGCCGAGCCGAGCGTGGCTCCTGACGCTGCCGAAGCCGCCCCGCAAACGCCGCCTGCGCCTGTCGCCGCGGCGCCCAGCACACCCGCTCCGGTCCAACCCAAGCCGGCCGCGCCTGCAGCAGAACCCGCCGCCACGGCAGCCAGCGCGCCTGCGGGCGATCTCGCGCACGGCCAGCAGATCTACCGCCAGGCCTGTGCGTTCTGTCATGACAAAGGGGTGGCGGGGGCGCCAAAAATCGGCGACGCCGCCAGCTGGGGGCCGCGTCTTGCACAGGGCATGGACGCACTCTATACCTCCAGTCTGCGCGGCAAGGGCGCCATGCCGGCCAAGGGCGGCAACCCCGCATTGTCGGATGGCGACGTCAAGGCCGCAGTCGACTATATGGTCGCGCAGGCGCGTTAAGGTCCGGCATGTCGCTCGTCTGCCCACAATGCGGGAGCGACAAGATTCGTAGCGGCACGCTGCATGCCCACAACGGGGTGCGCCGCATCCTGCTTCACACCCCCTTGCGCTGCCGTTCCTGCAACCATCGCTTCTGGGTGTTCAATCCGATCAAGCCGCTGCTGCTGCTGACAAGCGTCGTGGTGCTGGTCGGCTTCACCGCCTGGCTGGCCAGCGATCGCCACGCCGACCCATCGACGGGAGCCCTGCCCGATCATCTGCCCCACACCCGTGCCCAGCAGGGGGACCCGGAAGCCCAATTGCAGATGGGCATGCGCTACGCCGAGGGCGACGGGGTGGTCCAGAACGACAGAGAGGCCGCCCGCTGGCTTGCGATGGCGGCCAAACAGGGCCTGGCCGAAGCGGAATACCAGTACGGACTCGCCCTGCTGCGCGGACGTGGCGTGGTACAGGACTACAAGGCCGCATTCAGCTGGATCGAAAAACCCGCGCTGCGCGGTTACGCGCGCGCGCAATACAGCCTGGGCGAACTTTATCGCTATGGCACCGGCACGGCGGTGGACAAGGCGCGCGCCTATCTCTGGTTCAATCTCGCTGCCGCCCAGGGCGTGGACGCCGCCGCCAAGGCCCGCGACAGCCTGGTGTGGCAGTTGAAGCCCGAACAGATCGCGGCGATGCAGGAAGAGGCGCGGAAAATGAGCCTCGGCCCGTCTGCGCCCGCGGCCGGCCCCGCCACCCCCTGATTTCTCGCCGCGCGGGGAGGCGCATGCGCGTCAGCCGCATGCACGTCCAGCGGCCACAACGCATGCGCAGCCAGTTTCAGGCGGGCGTCTGCCGCCAGCGCCGCGACTTGCGCCTGCTATGCCTGCGCGCGTTCATCGAGCGCCAGCCGGCGCGTGAGCAGCACCTTACGAGATTGGCTTCCACCACGGGCGGCGAGGCGGGCTGACTCTTCCAGTGCCTGCGCGGCCCTATGCGCCTGTAACGAAGCTCAGCACCACCGTGAAACGCGCGGCGTTCTCCCGCTTCACCGCGACCGGACCGTTGGTACGCTTGAGCTGCGCCACCTGATCGAGGCTGATTTCGCGGCCCGCCGCCAGCGCCATGCGCAATTCGCCGAGCGTCACGCCGCGTGCGGCATTGCTGGCCGCCAGCTTCGATTTCAACCGCGCCTGCGTCAGGGCATTCTGCGCATATCCGCCAGGGCCAGGCATCGACAGGGTGACGAGCGAGGCGCCGTGTTTGACAGTGTTGCCGGCCTGCACGTGCCAGGCGGCATCGCCGTGCACGCCCTGGTGCACATGCTGAAAACTCGCGTGATTCAGCTGAACCGCCCCGGCGTGCGCGTGGATGAACGGGCTATCGTCTGCAGCGCCACGAAGAACCCGAGCATCAGGAAGCGGAATGCGGCACGGTCAGGCGTGCCAAACGATAGCGTGGAAAATGACGTGTTAAGCAGGCGGTCCTGCCATCGTGGCAGGCGACGGGCGCATCCTGCCCATCGATCCTTAAGCCTGCCTTAAGTTCCGGATGCGATGCTCTCCTCTATTCAATGAGGACAGCCATGTATCCCACGACCGTTACGCGCATTCGATCCCTTGTCGCGCTGTATCCGCTGACCGCCTGGCTGGCGGCGGGTTTTCTGTTGCTGCACACGGGCCTGCGCGGCGTCCTGATGATGCAGACCTGGCATGCTGCACAGATGACATTTGCCTCGGCTATCAGCGTCTTCGGCACCGGGCTGGCGTTCGATCTGGTGACGCTCGCCCTGCTGCTGCCCGCCGTGCTGTTGCTGGAAAGCGCGCTCGGCACACGCAGGCAGCCCGGACGCCTGCGGCACGCAATGGCGTTGGCGGTTGCGGCGCTGACCCTCTTTGCGCTGGGTTTCGGCGTGCTGGCCGAATGGTTCTTCTGGGACGAGTTCGGCGTGCGCTTCAACTTCATCGCGGTCGACTATCTGGTCTATACGCAGGAAGTGGTCGGCAACATCCGCGAGAGCTTCCCGGTCGGCACGCTGCTCGGCGGACTGGCCGCCGCCGCGGTAGCGCTGGTGTGGGCGAGCCGCAGTTGGCTGCTGCGTGCCACGGCACCCGGCGCGCAACGGCGTACCCGTGTCGGCGTGTGGCTGGCAAGCGTGGCCGTGGCAGGCATGCTGGGATCGGCATGGTCGATGGATGCACGCCACGGCGCCAATGAATACCAGAAGGAGCTCTCCGCCAACGGGCTCTACAGCTTTGCCTATGCGTTCGGCAACAACGAGATCGACTATTTCGATTTTTACGCGACGCGCCCGCCGACCCCAGCCGCGCCGACCGTCGAACTTCCGCGCATCGTCTCGGCCACGCCGCCGAAAAACGTCGTCATTGTCACGATGGAAAGCCTGTCGTCGAGCTACATGGCGCATGGCGGCAATGTGCACAAGCTCACACCCAAGCTCGACCGACTGGCCGAGGAGGGCCTGTTCCTCGCCAACCTGCGCGCCACCGGCAATCGCACCGTGCGAGGGCTGGAGGCGCTGTCGCTCGCGATCCCGCCGCTGCCCGGGCATTCGATCATCTGGCGCAAGCACAACCAGAACCTGGAAACGCTGGGCGCGGTGCTGGCCGACCACGGCTACGTCAACCGCTTCATGTACGGCGGCTACGCGCGCTTCGACAACATGGACGCCTATTTCGCGGGCAACCATTACCAGCCGATCGACCGCAGCCAGTTCCCCGAACGGCATCGCGGCTTCGGCAACATCTGGGGCGTGTCCGACGAGCATCTGTACGACTACGCGCTGGAGCAGATGGACCGCGACGCCGCCAGCGGCAAGCCCTTCCTGATGCATCTGATGACGACGTCGAACCACACGCCGTTCACGTTTCCAGAAGGCCGCATCGATCTGCCGCGCGGTCGCCAGGGCGCGGTGAAATATTCCGACTGGGCGGTGGGGCGCTTCATCGACATGGCGCGCACCAAACCCTGGTTCAAGGACACGGTGTTCGTGCTGGTGGCCGACCACTGCGCGTCAAGCAAGGGCCGCGTGAGCCTGCCGCCGGAGAACTATCACATCCCGGCGATCGTGTATTCGCCCGCGCATCTGAGCCCGCACACCGACACCCGGCTCGCCAGCCAGATCGACATCGTGCCCACCGTGCTCGATCTGCTCGGTTTCGCCGAGCACACGCGCTTCATGGGGCGCAGCGTGCTGCACGCCTATCCGGATGCCGGACGCGCCTTCATCGCCACCTATCAAAAACTGGGTTACCTGACGCCCGATCAACTGGTGGTGTTGAGCCCCGGGCGCCAGATCGAGGACTGGCAGCTTGATGCGCAACAGGAACTCGCCGCACCGGCGCCCCAGCCGGACACGCTGGCGGCACGCGCGATCGGCATCTATCAGGACACCGCACGCCGCGCGCGCGATGGCCTGCTGCAGCACGTCAACCTGCCGAAGGCCTTAAGGATGCGCTAAGGACGCGTCGGTACAGTGGGTTCATCGCATCCCACAAGGAGCTCACCATGTCGCAATCGAACATTCAATCCCGCCGCGTATACGACCCCTTGTTGCGAATCCTGCACTGGGCCATCGCCCTGTCCGTCGTTGCGCTGATCATCAGCAGTCAGCTTGCCGAAGCGTTCGAGGACGGCCCCTGGGAAAGCGCGGTCTGGAACCTGCACATCCTCGCCGGCTACGGCCTGACCGTGGCCTTGCTGACGCGCCTGCTGTGGGGCCTGGTCGGCCCCGCCAGCGCGCGCTGGCGCGACCTGTGGCACCCCGCGACGTGGAAGG
Source organism: Thiobacillus sp. (assembly GCA_027344185.1). Taxonomy (GTDB): domain Bacteria; phylum Pseudomonadota; class Gammaproteobacteria; order Burkholderiales; family Thiobacillaceae; genus Thiobacillus. The sequence goes on along the minus strand of DAHWJK010000008.1, from coordinate 9,010 downwards.
CCAGCCTGAAGACCCTGCGCCTGCCGAGCGCGCATCGCGTCGGCCACGACCCCGTCGCCAGCCTCGCCTACCTGTTTGCCTACGGCGTGATGGCGCTGATGGTCGTCACCGGCCTGGGGCTCGCCGCCAGCGAACTCAACACCGGTCCGCTCGCCGCCTGGCTGGGCAACGCCGGCTGGGTCGAAGACCTGACGGCAGACCCGCACGAATTCGGCTTTGTCTTGATGCTGGGCTTCGTCGGCCTGCACATGGCGGCGCTGGTGTTCCACCAGTTGCGCGGCGAACGTGTGGCGCAGAGCATGGTCACCGGCAAGCAATACCTCGATGCCAAGCCGGAGGTGCAGCATGATTAAGCGGCTAGCAGGGGCAGGGCTGATGCTGCTGTCGGTCCACGCTGCGGCCGACAGCCCCGCAGGCTTGATGGTGCGCTACGCGCAGCAGGCCGGCGTGGCGATGACCGCACTGTCGTCCGCGCGCGGCGAAGCGCTCTACCGCAGCGAACATCCCGGAAAAAACGGCGCCATGCAGAGCTGCGCCAGCTGTCACACCGCGAATCCGAAGCAGGCGGGACAGACTCGCGTCGGCAAGCGCATCGAGCCGCTGGCGCCGTCAGCGAATCCCCAGCGTTTCACCGATGCCGCCAAGGTCGAGAAATGGTTCCGTCGCAACTGCACCGACGTGCTCGCGCGCGAATGCAGCGCGCAGGAAAAGGGCGATTTCATCGCCTGGCTCAGCCAGTTGAAATGAGGAGGACAGCATGAACTACGTATTGCGCGGGATCGGGGTGCTGGCGACCGTCGGCACGCTCAGTCTGCTGGCATTTTCGCTGCCCTCGGGCGGCGAGGCGCGCAGCGACAGCGGCGGCGACGACCTGATGCCGCGACTTACCCACAAAAACTGGCAGCAGGAATGCGCCAGCTGCCATCTGGCCTATTCGCCCGCGCTGCTGCCGCGCGCATCGTGGCGGCGCGTGATGGGCGGTCTCGAGCAGCACTTCGGCGAAAACGCCAGCCTTGATCCGGCCACCCAGGCTGATATCCTGCGTTTTCTCGAAGCCAACGCCGCCGACAGCGGCACCAGCCGGATGGGCGATAAGGTGATGCTGCGCATGGACACGAAGGCAGCGCCGCTGCGCATCACCGAAACCCGCTGGTTCGTGAGGAAGCACGACGAGGTGCCGCGTACCGCCTGGGCACGCAAGTCGGTGGGCTCGGCCGCCAACTGCGCGGTGTGCCACCAGCAGGCGGAAAAGGGCGTATTCGACGAGGACACGGTCAGGATTCCCAAATGAAACGACGCGATGCGCATCCTGCTGGTTGAAGACGACCGCCTGCTCGGCGACGGCCTCAAGGCCGGGCTGACGCAGGCCGGCTACGCGGTCGACTGGCTGCGCGACGGCGAGGCGGCAGTGGCCGCCCTGTCCACCGAAGCCTTTGCCGCGGTGGTGCTCGACCTGGGGTTGCCGAAGCGCGACGGGCTGTCGGTGCTGCAATGGCTGCGCGGCCGCCACGACGCGACACCGGTGCTGATTCTCACCGCGCGCGACCAGCTGGAAGACAAGGTGCGCGGGCTCGATCTCGGTGCCGACGATTATGTGCTGAAGCCCTTCGACCTGGACGAGATCGCCGCCCGCCTGCGCGCCCTGGTGCGGCGAGCCCACGGCCGCCCGGAGCCGGTGCTGACGCTGGGCGATGTCGAGCTCAACCCGGCGGCGCGCACGGTGACGCGTGCCGGCGAAGCCGTCGACCTGACCCCGCGCGAATTCGATCTGCTGCATTTGCTGCTGGAAAACGCCGAGCGGGTGCTGACCCGGCGCACGCTGGAAGAGCAGCTCTATACCTGGAACGATGCGGTCGACAGCAATGCGCTCGAAGTTCACATCCATCACCTGCGCAAGAAGCTCGGCAACGAACTGATCCGCACCGTGCGCGGCGTCGGCTACGTGGCCTCGGCGTCCTCGCAGACGTGAGCGGCACCCCCGCCTACTCGCTGCGCCGCCGGCTGGTATGGCTGCTGACCAGCGCCGTGGCCGTGATCTGGCTGCTCTCCACGCTGGTGGTCTACCAGCGCGCCCATCACGAGGCCGACGAACTGCTCGACAACCAGCTAACGCAGGTGGGCGAAACCTTGCTTGCCATCGTGGCCGGCGGCGAGGTCGAGCATTTTGTGAAGGAACTGCACGAGCACGCCCGGCACTCCCCGGTGCCGATCGCATTCGAGATCTGGCTCGACAAGGATGAGCGGACCCGGCTGCTGGTGACGTCACCCGGGCACAGTGGGTTCGGGACGGTCACGGAAACCGGCTTCAGCGAGCATCCGTACCAGGGGAAACGCTGGCGTTTTTATGCAGTGCAGGACGACGAGGGGGAATACCGCGTGGTGGTCGGCCAGTCCCGTGCCGCACGCGAACGGATGGCGCGCGAAATCGGCCTGTCGCTGCTGCTGCCGGCGATCCTGGCGCTGCCGCTGATGGCACTGTCTGTATGGTGGGTCGTCGGTCGCGCACTGCGGCCGGTGGACGCGGTGGCGCGGCAGGTCGGGTCGCTCGATGCGCAGGCGCTGGCGCCGCTCGACGAAACGGCCCGGCTCCCGGACGAGATCGCGCCGCTGCGCACCGCACTCAATGCGCTGATCCGGCGCGTCGCCGAGGCCTTCGACAACGAACGCCGCTTCACAGCCGACGCGGCGCACGAATTGCGCACCCCGCTGGCGGCCCTGAAAGTGCAGGCGCAGGTGGCGCTGCGTGCCCAGGCAGACGACAGCCGGCAGCACGCGCTGAGCCAGGTGATCGCCGGGGTCGACCGCATGACGCACCTGGTCGAACAGCTGCTCACGCTCGCGCGCGTCGACCCGGCCAGCCAGGGTGCGGCACCGCCTCCGATTGACCCGGCGTGCACGGTGACCGCGGTCTGCGCCGAATTGCTGCCGCTCGCGCGTCAGCGCAATCAAAACCTGGCGGTCGATGTGGCAGAAGGGTGTACGGTGGCAGTCAGCGCCGCCTGGCTGCAGATTGCGGTACGCAATCTGCTCGACAATGCGCTGCGCTACGCGGGTGAGGGCGCGCAGATCGCGGTGCGCTTCGCGCGAGCCGGATCAGCCTGCACGCTCAGCGTCGCGGATGACGGTCCGGGGGTGTCGCCCGACCTGCGTGCGCAACTCAGCGCGCGCTTCGTGCGCGGCGAGGTCGAGGGTGACGGCTGCGGGCTCGGGCTCTCCATCGTCGCCCGCATTGCCGCGCTGTCGCATGCCCGGCTGGAACTGGGTGAGGGTCTCCCGCGCGCGGCCGGAGGCTATGGCTTCAGGGCCACCCTCCACTTCGCCGCCACCCCGGCCGCCTGAGCCGGTCTTACTTGCCGGGTCCGGGACCCATGCCGCTGCCCGGTCCCATGCCGGGCCCCATCCCTGGGCCCATGCCGGGCCCCCGACCCGCAGGGGGCATCTCGGGCAGGGTCTTGCCCTGCGCCTTGGCGCGTTCCTGCATTTTCTTGTGGTGTTCCAGCCGGAGGGCTTCGCGCTCCTGCTCGGTCTTGGCGGCGCGCATGCGATCCTGGTATTCGTTACGCTCCTGCGGGCTCATCAACTCGTATCCATACGCCCGCTCCTGCATCATGTGGTGGTCGGCCTGCACCGGGAAGGCGAGCGCCGCGCAAAGGGAAAGCGCCAACAAGGACAGCTGTCTCATCATGATCTCCTGAGTGACGGGGCCCCGGCAGCAGGTGTCGCGCCGGGGGGAGCCTTCTGTTTAGGGCGTGTTAACGCTAATTTCGCGGCAACGCGGACGCGAAATTAGTGTTAACACGCCCTAGTACAAAAATGCCGCCTGTCCAAACCTTCCTGTCGGTTTTCGCTGCGCGCGGGCCGGGCCCGCACAGAAACCGCTATGGCGCCGGCTGAATCGCCGTCACCGTGTAGGCGCCCTCGATTTCCTCGGCACGGAATTTCACCTTGTCGCCGACCTTGAGTCCCTGCAGCAGCGCGGGCGGTTTCGCCTTGAACACCATGGTCATGCCGGGCATGTCGAGGTTGGAGATGGGGCCATGCCTAAGAGTGAGTTTGGCGTTGGCCGTGTCGATCTTGCGCACTTCGCCGTCGCTCATTGCGGCGGCCTCGGCGGCAGGGGGCGTCGCGGGTTCGGCGTGAAGCGGGGGGCCAAACGCCAGTGCGGCCAGCAGGGGGACCCAGTTTTTCATAGTGCAGCTCCTTGTTGCGGGGTGACGGTGACGGTGCCGCGCATGCCGGCTTCGTAGTGGCCTGCGATCAGGCAGGCGAATTCAAAGCGGCCGGCGCGGTTGAACTGCCAGACGATTTCGCCGGTCTGGCCGGGTTCTACATGGACCATGTAGGGCGCGTCGTGTTCCATGTTGGGAAACTTGGCCATCAGGGCGGCATGCTTGGCCAGTTCGGCGGGCGTCCCGATGACCATTTCGTGCAGCATAAGGCCGCGATTCCTGACCACAAAACGCACCGTGTCGCCTTCCCGGACGGTTAGCTGATCGGGTATGAAACGCATGGCGTCGGTCATGTCGATCGTGACTGTACGGGTGACCTGCGCGGGCGCGCCCGCAATGCCCCAGGCGGTCTGCTCGGCAGCGTCTTCCACGGCCGGCGCGTGTTTCTTCTCGCCATGCGCGAGGACGGGCAGGGTCGCGGCCGTCGACAGCAGCGCGATCAACACCAGGGTGGGTTTCTTCATTTCGATCTCCTTGAATCAATGGCCAGCATGGCCGCTCGGTTTGCGCACGGTGACTTCGACGTCCCCCGGCCTGCCCTGGGGCGAAGCGGCGTGCGGCGCGCGCACCGGCACGGCGACCGTGCCCTCGACCTCGCGCGCCACGGAGCCGGGCGGATGCTTGAACCAGCCCGGGTCGGCATAGTCGCCGCGCTTCTGCTCGCGCCGCACCTTCATCACGGTGAACATGCCGCCCATCTCCACCGATCCGAACTGACCTTGGCCGGTCATCATCGGCAGGGTGTTGTCGGGCAGCGGCATTTCCATCTCGGCCATGTCGGCCATGCCGCGCTCGCCCATCACCATGTAGTCGGGGACGAGCTTCGTGATCTTGCCGGCAAGTCCGCTGTGGTCGACCCCGATCATCGTCGGCACGCCGTGGCCCATCGCGTTCATCGTGTGGTGGCTCTTGTGGCAGTGGAAGGCCCAGTCGCCTTCTTCGTCGGCGAGGAACTCGACCTGCCGCATCTGCCCGACCGCAATGTCGGTGGTCACCTCCGGCCAGCGCGATCCCTTCGGCGTGGGCCCGCCGTCGGTGCCGGTCACCTCGAATTCCACCCCGTGCAGGTGGATCGGATGGTTGGTCATGGTGAGGTTGCCGATGCGGATTCGCACCCGGTCGTTGAGCCGCACGTTGAGGCTGTCGATGCCGGGGAATGCCCGACTGTTCCAGGTCCACAGGTTGAAGTCGAGCATGGTATTGACCGCGGGCGTGGCGCTGCCGGGGTCGATGTCGTAGGCGTTGAGCAGGAAGCAGAAATCGCGGTCGACCGTCTCGATCAGCGGGTGCCTGCCCTTGGGATGCGTCACCCAGAAACCCATCATGCCCATCGCCATCTGCGTCATTTCGTCGGCGTGCGGGTGGTACATGAAGGTGCCGGGGCGACGGGCGACGAACTCGTAGACGAAGGTCTTGCCCGGCTTGATCTGCGGCTGCGTCAGCCCGCCGACGCCGTCCATGCCGTTGGGCAGGCGCTGGCCGTGCCAGTGGATGGTGGTGTGCTCGGGCAGGCGGTTGGTGACGTAGATGCGCACGCGGTCGCCCTCGACCACCTCGATGGTGGGACCGGGCGACTGGCCGTTGTAGCCCCACAGGTGCGCCTTCATGCCGGGCGCGATCTCGCGCACCACCGGTTCGGCAACCAGGTGGAATTCCTTTACGCCATTGTTCATCCGCCACGGCAGCGTCCAGCCGTTCAGCGTCACCACCGGGTTGTAGGGGCGTCCGTTCGGCGGCACCAGCGGCGGCCGGGTGTCGGGCGAGTCGGTGCTGACGATCTCCGGCAGCCGCGCCATCGCAACCGGACTCACGCTGCTTGCAGCGGCCACGCCGGCGAACTTGAAAAAATCACGTCTTGAAGTCATGTCGGTTCCTTGCAGTCAATGGCCCCCGCCCGATTCGGCGGCGGCAGCAGCAGTGTTGGCGGGCATCGTCATTTGGCCGGGCGTGCCGACCAGCGCCATCTTCAAATCGGCATCGGCCAGCCAGAAGTCGCGCTGCGCCTCGATGGCGGCGTTGACCGAGCCGATCTGCGCGCGCGCATCGGCCAGCAGCTCGAACACCCCGATCAGCATGCCGTTGTAGCGCAGCAGGTTTTCTTCGGAAATACGCTGCTTCAAGGGCACCACTTCGTCGCGCAGATGCCGTGCGATCGCATACTGGCTGTGCTGCAGGGCGTAGGCTTCGCGCACTTCGGAACGCGCGTTGACCGCGGTTTCGCGCGCGCGCTCCAGCATCTGCCGGTAGCGCGATTCGGCCTGCACCACGCGCGTCTGCCCCCAGTCGAACAGCGGCAGTTCGAAGCTGATTTCGTAACCGCGCTGCACCGGCGCCTCGTTCGAGCTGTTGTGGACGACGCCGAGTTCGAGCACGTTGATGAAACGCGTGCTGCGCGTAAGCCCGAGGTTTTTCGCCAGCGCTTCGCTCTGCAGTTTCACCGTCTGCAGATCCAGCCGCGACGCCATTGCCTGCTGCTCGACATCCGCCAGCTGCGGCAAGCTGGCAGGCAGATCGGGCAACCGTTCGGGCAGTTGCACTTTCTCCGCGTTGGGCAGCCCCATCAACCGCACCAGGCGCTCGCGCGTCTGCAGCTTCGCCTGCTGGGCGCGTGCCACCGCCAGCGCGGCGTCGGCATAAAACGACTGCTCGCGCGCCTGCTTCAACTTGCTCCAGTTGCCCACCTGCGCCATCCGGCGCGCCAGTTCTGAACCGGCTTCGGCCGCCTCCATCGCCTGCTGCTGGTAATGCGCGGTCTGGGTTGCGGCCACCGCCCGCACCCAGGCACGGCGCGTGTCCGCCGCCAGCCGCAGCACTTTCAGCGCCAGGTCGCGCCGGGTCTGCTCGAACAGGCGCTGCTCGATGTCGGCGCGCATCGGCATTGTCAGCAGCCGCGCCAGGTTGAGGTGCAGGCTGCGCTCCCATTCCACCTCGGATCCCCGGGTCAGCCGGCCGATGGAAAACCCGGGATTGGGCAGTCGCCGTGCTGCCACCCAGTCGGCCTCGGCGATGCCGAGTGTATTGAAGGCCGCCTGCAGGCCGGGGTTGTTCAGGAGCGCGATCTGCACCGCATCGTCGGCCGAAAGCGGCTCAGCCAGCAGCGCGTCGACTCGCTGCTGCGCCGCGCCGCGGCTGGCATCGTCGCGGGTCCAGACGACGTTCTGCGGGATATGCGTGCGGGTGGCGGACTGGATAGCGTCCACGCCGCCGTCTTTGGAAAAACTCGCGCAGCCGCCCAGCAGCGCGACTGACAGCACGGCGAGTACAAGCGTACGGGGGGGGAAAGGATTTGTATTCATGGCGTTCCCTCAATGTCCGTGATGGCCATCATGGCCATCGCCCTTCGGCCGGGCCGGGTCGGCCCCATCGCCGGCCGGCTGTGATTCGCGCAGATAGGTGCGCCAGCCGCCGACCTCGCCGACCCGCTCGTTGGCCTGGCGCCAGTCCTGCAGCGGCTCGTCGCGCCAGCCCTGGTAGTGATTGAAGGGCGCAGGCATCGCCTGTGCGCGTACCGGGGGCTCGGCGGCATGCGTTGCAGGCACCCACAGCGACCAGGCAAACAGGCCGGTTGCGGCCAGACGGAATACGGGTGCGCGCGCCAACCGCGTCGCACGTCGGAATAAAGCGTTCAGCATAGAGAACCTCGCATATCACGCAGCCAAGGCTGCGCTCACAATCGATGGACGCGCCGTCGGGCGGCGCGGGATTCAGGCGAAGGTGGGTCGGGGAGGCCGCTCGGGGCCGTCGGGAACAAAGCCGCTGAAGGGCTGGAGGGACAGGTCGCCGTAGCGACACACGGCCGGCACATCGGCCGGCACGTCGGCAGCGGGAATCGGCAGCGCCGACGCCAGCGCGCAGCTTGCGCAGTGCTTGCAGTCAGGTTGCGCGGCGGGGGCGGGGGTCGGCTCCGGCTCGTGGCACGGCGTCGTCATCGTCGCGTCGACCAGCGCCACCCCGGCCACCGTGGCGGGGTGCGCGAAGGCGCACCCCAGCATGGAAGCGGACGCCAGCGCCTGCAGCGGCAGGGCAAGCATCAGCAACATCAGCAGGAATCGGTGGAAGCGGGATCGCACGCCGGCAGTGTAATCAAAAAAGGGGCACTGCCCAAGAGACTGCCGGCCGCGCCGCGGGTTCCCACGCCGGTGCCGGCAGTCAGCCGCGTCGCTTGCGGGGCTCGTAATGCACCACCGCCCGCATGATCTCGGAATAGGGAAACTCGCTGCAGCCGCCGAAATGCACATGCCCCTGCAGCACGGTCGCGGCGATGTCGGTGGTCTCGTTGCCCGCCGCGTCCATCGCGGCGGCGAGCCCCCGCACGCCGCCGCACTGGGCGCGGATTTCCTTGCCGAACGGCCACGGTGCATCGGGGCTGGTCTTCAGCGCGAACTGCGCGTTCTCGTGCAGCGCCTGGTAAAAAACCAGGCAGAGTTCGCGCACCTCCGGATCGCTACAGGCAATCGCCTCGCGCTCGGCCAGGTTGAGCTTGTGCGAGCGGCTGCAACTGACGCAGCGCGACAGCAGCGCCCGCTCGAACGGACAGCTGTACTCGATATAAGCCTTGCGGGCCAGTTTGTAAGCGTCTTCGTTGTACTCAGCCATATTTAGCTTAAGGATAAAGTTGTCCAGAAACCGTAGCGAGCGGCTGATAGTCGGGTGAGCCCGCAGCGCAGCAACCGGAATGTACTGAAGTACATGAGGATTGCGAGCAGCGCGCGATCCCGGATATCAGCCCCGCAGTAGGTTTATGGATAACTTTTACCAGTCGTCACCGGAGAGGGTTTTTT
>DAHWJK010000007.1:0-8024 GCA_027344185.1 Thiobacillus sp. | reverse complement strand
TCCCTTCGGGTTGCCGCGAGAAAGCGCGTCTGCGGCGTTGCGCCGCTTGGCAAGGGAGGGCCCTTGCCGGCGCGCCGCGCCTTGCATCCATCGCTTTCTCGCGGCAACGCGGACGCGAAATTAGTGTTAACACGCCCTAGTGTTAACACGCCCTGGTTATGGTTCGATTTTTCTGACGCGCGATACTAGACGCTGGCGCGCTGCGGCTCCGGGTACCGTGTCAGCGCAGCGGGGCGGCCGATATGGAAACCCTGGGCATGCGAAAAACCGAGCTGCCTCACCTTGGCAAGCAGGGATTCGGATTCGATGCCCTCGGCCACCAGGCGGTAGCCCGCGTCCTTGATCATGCGTGCGAGATCTTCGACAAAAATGGCCTGACGTCCCGACTCTTCCAGGCTGCGCACCATCGAAATGTCGAACTTCACCAGATCCACCGGCATGCTCGACAGATACCGCAATGAAGAATAGCCGCTGCCGAAATCGTCCAGGGCAATGATGAATCCCGCCTTGCGCAGGCGGGCCAGATTGGACGAAGCCTGGGCGATCTGCGTGATCAGCGAGGTTTCCGTCACTTCCAGCACCAGCTTGTGCTTGGCCAGCAGGGGCGCGAACTGCATCAGGGCATCGTTGACGCGTTGACTGACGATGCCGGGACCGGACACGTTGAGCGAGACGCCCGCGCCCGCAGGCACACGCTCCGCTTCCAGATCCGCCCGTATCCGTTCCAGCACGGCCAAGTCGAACTCGCACTCGAGTCCGCGCAATTCGACCACCGGGAAAATGCTGGACGGCATGATCAGGCCGTGCTCGCCGCGAATGCGCACCAGCGCTTCGTAGTAGTCGAAACGCGAGGTGGAGAGGTCGAGCACCGGCTGATAGTGCATTTCCAGCCGGTCGGGGTCCGACATCGCCTCGTAGACCGCGCTGGTTTCGGCACTCGACACCACGGCCTCCAGGCCTTCGCCCATTTCTTCCGAATAGACCGCGATCTTGCCCTGCCCGGGACGCTTGGCGTAGTACATCGCGATATCGGCCTGCCGGTGCAGATGCTGCAGCCCGTCCACACTGGCATTGGCCTCGTCGAGACAGGCGATGCCGACGCTGACGCGCACCGGCTCCTTGACGCCATAGGCGGTGAAGTCATAACGCAACACATATTCGACACAGCGCTCCGCCACCTGCCTGGCGAGTTCGGTGTCGGTGGCAAACAGGACGGTGGCGAATTCATCGCCGCCCAGACGGTAGAGCCGGTCGCCCGCCCTCAGGGCACCACCCAGAGACAGCGCCAAACCCTCGATCACGCGATCGCCCACCTGATGCCCATAGGTGTCGTTGATGGGCTTGAAGTGATCGCAATCGAACAGGAGGAAGGCCACGCCCTGCGGTGTCTCGCGATGGCTGCTCAGCATGGCGCGCCAGTCGTCGTCGAACGCGCGCCGGTTGAAGATGCCCGTGAGCGGATCCTGGTGCGCCAGCGTCCACAGTTCCGTGTTTTTGTGCGCCAGACTGACATGCATGTCGTCGAGCTGGTGCTGATAATCGTTGAGCGAATGCCGCACGTTTTCCAGCTCGGTCACGGCCAGTATGCCGCGATAGCTGTCGTCGAGCAGCTGGCCGTGGCTGCGCCCGCGCCGCATCGAATCGATATGGCTCGACAGCCGCCGCAGGGGCTTGGCAACCACGGACATCAGCGCGACATACCCGATCAGTGAAATGGCCGCGATGATGAGCGCGATCTCATAGAACGAGCGGGTAATCAGCACTTCCAGTTCGCGCGTCTCGGGGTTGCCGGCTGCCTCGAAGCGCATGGCGGAAACCAGGGTGTCGACCGGGATGCGCACCCCGTCGCCTGCATCCAGTTGCAGGGTCGACAGATCCAGATAACGGAAGGTACGCAGCTGCTTGAGCTCGCGCTCGAAATCGAACTTGAGCCCGGCGTAGCCGCTCAGGTATTTCTTTCCGGCATCTTGGTAAAACGGAAAAAAGAAATACAGGTAATGGCGACCGCTTTCGCGCTGCAGAAATGACGACAAGTCCTGCGGATCGATCTGCGGCGGCATGCTGGCCTCTTTCTCAGGGAACGCCGACAGATTGCGCCCCTGCACGTCGTAGAGATCGACTGCCACCATGCTTTCGGGCAACACCCCTGCAGCCCGCGCACGCGAATTGCGCCAGTAACCATAATAGACCGGATTATCCAGTTGCTGGCGCGCCTCATCCCATTGCACCAAGGCCGTCGCAGCGTCCCGGGCTTGCCGGTTCAGCAGCGATACGGCCTCTTCCAGTTCCTGATGGGCAAGCGTCTGGTCGCTCTGCGCGATCCGGTTGCGCAGACGCGTGGCATCGTTGAAAACGAAGCTCGCGAGCACGCCGAGCGAAACCACCAGCACGCACAGCAGCAGCAGCGCGTAGTGGGCAATGGGCCGCGGCGCAAGCCACGTACGCATCGACGCCAGCGGCATGCGTCAGCGCCCCGTCACGGTCTGCAGCACAACTTCATGCAGATCGAATTCGAACTGATTGTCGAAAAAGTGCGAGGCGCCCGGAATGACGCTGACGGCGATGCCGCGTGCCTGCAAATGTTCTATCCAGCCTGCCCCCATGCGGTCATCCCGGCTGCCCATGATGGCCCGGGCCGGGACCGGAGACTGTGCCACGGCATCGAGAATGCGCTGCCGGCTGATGCTCATGTAGGACAGCAGGCTGGCGGGCGGACTGACATATTTCCTGCAATGGCCGAACTCGACTTCGGCCAGGCCGGTGTCCCCGCGCGCCACGCGTTCGCGCAAGGTCTGGGCGAAGCGCGCGCGTTGGGCCGCACTCTGCTTGGCTTCCACGTCGGTCAGGCTGATCATCAGCAACTGTTTCACGACCGGCGACGGATTCCGGCCCAAGTAGGCGAGCAGCTGCATATTGCCGTAACTATGGCCGATCAGCGTGATGCGCGCATGTCCCTTCGACATCAGCCAGCGCACCCAGAATGCAATCTCCTCCGCGTCTTCCTCGAGCGTATGCAAATGCAGCGCCTCGCAGGGCAGGCTCTTGTTGCGCCGCGACACCCCCAGCGACAGCGTCGGCGCCAGCACCGTGTAGCCCCCGCTGGTGAGCGCATCCATGGTGCTGGCCACGGTGGGGAAATCTCGGGTTTGCAGAAAGCCATGCAGGATCAGCACCGCGGGCAACTGCTTGCGGCCCGGATGATAGCTCGCGCCGACCACCACGCCGGAAGGCAGGCTCTCTTCGACCTCGCCGCGCGCGAACGCAGGCGCGCTCGGCACGAGCAGCGCCAGAACGGCCAGCAGCTGGAAGGTGTTCCAAATCATGATCGTCGCGGCGCGGCGCGTGTTTTTATGCGTATTGGTTATATCGTCCGCAATGCCGCAAACTTGAACCGCCCGCGGTCCGGCCGGCGGGCCCGGGAATGCCCCGGACCTGGCTTCAGGCCTTGACTGCGCCGCTGCCGCCCTGCGACTTCACCACGCTCATTGCGCCCGCGATCAGCGAGCTCAGGTCGGCCATGCTGGACGGCGCGAACAGGGTGTTGCCGGTCCGGGCGATGCCGGCAAAGGCCTCGACATATTTTTCCGCCACTTTCAGGCTCACCGCCTGCATGCCGCCGGGCAGCGAGACCACGCGCACAACCCGCGCAATGACTTCGGCATTTGCTGCGGCAATCGCCTTGATCGCCTCGGCCTCGCCCTGCCAGGACTCGAGCTGCACCGTCTGGCCGATGTCCATGTTCTGCACATTGGATTCGGGATGCGCCGTCGATTGTTTCCAGCGGCGCAGCGCCAGCGTGCCCAGCACCGCAATCGCGCCCGCCGTCAGCAACTGCACCAGCACGCCGGCACCGAGCCAGGCGGCCAGACCGGCCGCCGCTGCAGGCCATATACCAGCAGACAAAAGGGCCCGCTGGCGAGCTCCACCAGAACCGCCGTCAGGATCCACCATGCTACAAACGCCAGCATCTCATCACCCCACAATCACCGGCCGGTTCGCCAGCTCGTCGGGATTAGGCCCGGACGGCGGGAAATGTGCCGCCAGGATCGCGTCGATCTGCGCGATGCCCTCGAGCGCGCCGCGCTCGAAATCGCCCTGCCGGAATGCATCTTCCATCGCATGCGCCACCGCTTCCCAGTCGGCCGGATCCACCTGCGCGGCGATGCCGCGGTCGGCAACAATCTCGATGTCGTGATCGGCCAGCAGCAGATAGATCAGCACGCCGCTGTTGTGCTCGGTGTCCCACACGCGTAGGTTGGAAAACACCTCGATCGCCCGTTCGCGGCCACTGATGCCGCGCCATACCTGCCCCGGCGCGAGGCTGTTCTCGATGGCGAAACGGATTTCGCCGCTATGCGCGGTTTCGGAGGCGCGAATCGCGGCCTCGATCGCATCCAGCGTGGCCTGTGGAAATGCGCGCTTCCATGCCCACCCAGGCATGAAGAGATGCTTCAACACGCGCCTGATATTCACCATGACCCCGAGGCGCCTCCGCCGCCGAATCCACCTCCGCCGCCGCCCCAGGAGCCTCCGCCCAGACCGCCGCCCAAGCCGCCTCCACTTGACCAGCCGCCCAAGCCGCCTCCGCTTGACCAGCCACCCAATCCACCTCCACCGGGCCAGCCGCCGAATCCGCCGCCGCCGCCCCGGCCGCTGCGTCCTATCCCGCCCCAGAGCAGCACCGCAACAAACACCAAACCGCCGATCTTCAACGAAGACCCCAGCAGGCCGGACATCAGCCAGCCCAGACCGGCCGTCCCCAATCCCGAGGCGCTGCTCGCCAGGCCGCGCCCCAGCAGAGGCGAAATGAAGTTGCCGATCACAAAACCCAGCACCAGAAGAAGGACCAGGCTTTCTCCCGAACTTTTTGAGTTGACTGGCCTTTCCGGCGGCGGCAGCGCCTCGCCTTCGATCAGCCGCATCAGCTGATCGACGCCGGCGTCGATACCGGCGGCATAGGCCCCCTCTCGAAAATGCGGCGCAATGACCTCGGCAATCACCCGCCTGGCAACCGCATCGGGGATCGCGCCTTCCAGCCCGTAGCCGACTTCCAGCCGCATATCGCGGTCGTCCTTGGCGACGATCAGGATCAACCCGTCATCGGCTTTCTCGCGGCCGATCTTCCATTGCTCGGCAACGCGGATGCCAAACTGCGCAATGTCCTCGCCTTCGAGCGTGGGGACAATCAACACCGCGATCTGGCTGCCGCGCGCTGCTTCAAAGGCAGCAAGTCGGCTTTCCAGCGCGGCGACCTGATCGGCACTCAGCGTCGCCGTCAGATCGGTGACACGGCGCGTGAGTTCGGGAACTGCGATCTGCGCCCAGGCGTGCAGTGCAAGCACCGCCAACAGGCAGCCCAACGCCAGGCGCGTTGCGGCGAAGCGCCTCATGCTGCTTCAGTAGCCGTGCGACAGGCTGCCGCCCGAATCGCCACTGGCGGGGGCCGGAGCAGGCGTGGGCGTGGGTGCCGGAGCCGGCGCTGGTGTGCCGAAATCGACCGTGGGCGGCCTGGCGATCGCCGCTTCGTTTTCCACCGTAAAGCTTGGCTTGGTCTTGTAGCCAAACAGCATCGCGGTGAGGTTGGTCGGGAAGGAACGCACGGCGACGTTGTAGGTCTTCACCGCATCGATGTAGCGGTTGCGCGCGACGGTGATACGGTTCTCGGTGCCTTCAAGCTGGGCCTGAAGGTCGCGGAACAGGCCGTCGGCCTTCAGCTGCGGATAGTTCTCCGCCACCAGCAGCAGCCGAGAAATCGCGCCGGTCAGCTCGCCCTGCGCGGCGATGAAGCGCTGGAACGCCACCTCGTCGTTGACCAGTTCAGGTGTAGCCTGGATGCTGCCGACGCGGGCGCGCGCCTGGGTCACTTCGAGTAAGACCTTCTCCTCGTGCGCCGCGTAGCCCTTCACCACGTTGACCAGATTCGGCACCAGGTCGGCGCGGCGCTGGTACTGGTTCAGCACCTCGGCCCAGGTCGCCTTGATTTCCTCGTCGGTCGATTGAAAGGTGTTATAGCCGCAGCCCGACAGGGCAAGCGCCATGAACGTCACCATCAGCCATTTCAACATGTCGCGCTCCTCCTCAAGAGATATGCGTAGTGCCGGAAACCGCCGGCACCCAGTCAGACAAGCTTACTTTAAAAGCGTGACCAGCTCTGCCTCGGCGTATCCATCTTCCAGCCACAGGCGGGCCACGCTAACCGGCAGCCTGAAGCGGCGAGGTCCCGCGCTGCCCGGGTTGACGAACAATACGCCCGCCCGGGTTTCCACGCGAGGCTGGTGCGAATGGCCCGACACGACGACATGCATGCCCGCTGCGGCAGGATCGATGGCGAGCTCATCGAGAATATGCAGCACGTGGATGCGCACGCGCTCGAATTCAAGATCCGCCGTGTAGGGGATCGTCGTCGCCCAGTCGGCGCGGTCGTTATTGCCCCGCACCACCGTCGTGGGCGCAATCTGCGCCAGCGTGTCGAGCACGCCACGCGGCTCGCCGCTGCGCGAGCCGATGTCGCCGGCATGAACGATATGCGCGCAGCCCTGCAAGGCCGCAACGGCTTCGGGCCGCAGCAGGCCGTGGGTGTCGGCGATCAGCCCGATCAAGATGCGCGCCATTGCGACGTGTCGATCAGGGCGCCACGCCCCAGGTTGCGAACAGCGGATCGGATTCGGTCAGCTTGTCGGCGTAGCGGTCGTCCTTCGGCCGCTTGAGGCCGCGCTCGACATAGGTTTCCACCTTCTTGAAGCCGGCCTGCTTGATCAGCGAGCCGACCCAGGCCATCCGCTCCATCGGGTGCAGCTGGGTCCACAGCTTGATCACCTTGGGCGGGAAATAGCGGTTCGACAGCGTCACCACGAACATGCCGCCCGGCTTCAGCACCCGCCGCGCCTCGGCGACGATCCTGTGCGGCTGCGTCAGGTATTCGAACGACACCGTGCACACCACCGCGTCGAAGCTGGCGTCGGCAAATGGCAGTTTCGGCTCGGCGTTGAGGTCGTGCACGATGCGCTCGGCCAGTTGTGGGTTGTCTGCCAGTTCCTCGGCGTTCATGCCGAGGCCGACCGCGGACTGCACCGGGTCCGGCAGGTGCGAGCGCCAGCCCGCCATCAGGTCGAGCACCCGCGCATTCTCCGGCAGCACGGTGCGGTACAGCGCCTGGATCCGGCGCGCGCATACCGCATCGACGTGGGTGACTTTTCTGGGCTGCGCGTAGAACTCAGTGTCCGGCGTTTCGTCCTCGCGGGCAAACGCCTCCGGCCCCTCGAAGTCGGTCGGCGTCTGCATCTGCGCGTCCATGCCGCTCCATTCCAGCAGCTGTTCCACCTTGCCGACCGGCTCGGTCGACACATCGCTCTTGCCGCTGTCGATGCTGAAGATGCGGCCCTGCAGCGGATGGCTGAAATTGGCGACGAAGTTTTCTCCATTCAGCTTCATCACGCGGAACATCGGGCCGGGCGCGTCGTCGGCGTGCAGCAGTTGCGTCGACGAGATCGTGCGCGCACGCCGGCCGCTGGCGCGCGGCGAGGCCCTGTTCCGCGCCGGCCAGCCGCTGGGCTCGCTGTTCGTGGCGCGCGAGGGCGCGTTCAAGACCGTGGCCATTGATTCCGAAGGCGAACAGCAGGTGGTGGGTTTCCACCTGCCGGGCGAGCTGATGGGCCTGGACGCCATGGGCCAGGGCCGCCACGCCTGCGAGGCCGAGGCGCTGACGCAGGCCACGGTGTGCGAGATCCCGCTGTCGCAGCTCGAGTCCATCTGCCGGCAGATCCCGGGCCTGCAGCACCAGCTGCTGCGCATCATCGGCCAGGGCATCAACCGCGACCAGTCGCACCTGGAAATGCTGGGCCGGCGCCAGGCGCATGAGCGCGTGGCGCTGTTCCTTCACGGTTTGTCCGAACGCTACAAGCTGCTGGGCCTGCCGGGCGAGATGTTCACGCTGCCGATGAGCCGCGAGGACATCGCCAGCTACCTGGGCCTGGTGATCGAAACCGTGAGCCGCACCCTGACCAAGCTGCAGGACGACGGCATCA
>DAHWJK010000128.1:0-5572 GCA_027344185.1 Thiobacillus sp. | reverse complement strand
GTGTGGATCGGGAAGCGCGACAGGTATTTGAACGAGCTGTAGCCAGTGCCGAAATCGTCGATGGCGAGCCGGATGCCGGATGCGGAAAGCCGTCCGAGCTTGATCGCATTGGCCTCGAAGTCGCGCATCAGCAGGCTCTCGGTGATTTCGAGTTCCATCTGGTGGCCGTCAAGCGAATAGACCTGGATCGCACGCATGACACTGTCGACGAAGTCGGGACTCTCGAGCTGGCGCGCTGAAATGTTGACCGACAGGCGCACCGGCGGCAGCCCGGCCTTGCGCCATTCGGCCATCTGCGCCCCGGCCTGGCGCAGCACCCAGTCGCCGATCGGCACGATGACGCCGGACTCCTCGGCCACCGGAATGAAATCGGCCGGCGTCAGCAGGCCGCGCTGCGGATGCCACCAGCGCAGCAGGGCTTCAAATCCGCGCACTTCGCCGGTGGCGGTGTCAACCTGCGGCTGGTAGAACAGCACGAATTCGTTGCGCGCCAGCGCGCGGCGCAGGTCGGCCTCGATCTGCATGCGCTCGGAGTAGGGCGCCTGCATGCCGTGCTCCCAGAACTGCAGACGGCTGCGGCCCTGCGACTTGGCCTGGTACATGGCGATCTCGGCCTGGCGGATCAGGCTGTCGATCATGTCGCCATCCTCCGGCGCGACGCAGGCGCCGATGCTCACCGAGATGTAGATTTCGTGGCCCTTGACGTAGACCGGCTTGGACAGCACCTGGATGACCTTGCGGCAGATGTGTTCGACGTCGCTGCGCGATACCAGGGTGGGCAGCAGCACCGCGAATTCGTCGCCGCCCAGGCGTGCCAGCGTGTCGCCTTCGCGCAGGCACTGGCGCAGGCGGGTGCCGACGGCAAGCAGCAGTTCGTCGCCGATGGTGTGGCCGAGCGAATCGTTGATCACCTTGAAATGGTCGAGATCGAGACTGAGCACCGCGAGCGGCTTCTGGTTGCGGCGGGCCTGCGCCAGCATCAGGCCGAGATGGTCGCGGAACAGCGCGCGGTTGGGCAGGCCGGTGAGCAGGTCGTGGTAGGCCTGGTAGTGCATGGTTTCCTCGGCCTGCTTGCGCTCGGTGATGTCCTTGGCGACGCCGTAGCTGCCGATGAAACGCTGCTCGAATGCGCTGGCTGTCTCGTCGTACATGCCGGTCGCGGTCAGCTCCACGGTCTTGCAGCGCCCGGTCATCAGGCGCGGGCGACGCATGCCCGGATTGCACTTGAGGCGGATCTCGATGTTGCGCGCGCTGCGGTCTCCGGCACGGCGTTCGTTGAACACATGTTCGGCGCGCGCGATGTCGTCCTCGTGGATCACCAGGCTGTAGTGCTGGCCCAGCAGTTCCTCGCTGCGGTAGCCTAGCAGGCTCTCGACGCGCTCGTTGGCGAAGGTGAAACGGCCGTCTCCGTCCAGGGTGTAGATGAGGTCGGGCGAACTGTTGACCAGGAAGCGGTGCCATTTTTCCGATTGCTGCAGGCGCTGCAGGATGTGGTTGTTCTCCCGTTCCAGACGGCGCCGGATCAGCGTGTTGTCGATGCGCCGCAACAGTTCTTCCGATTCGTAGGGCTTGCGCACGAAGTCGGCGGCACCGCCGCGCAGCGCGCGGATCGCCGCATCGATGGTGCTGTCGCCGGACACCACGATCACCGGGGTGTCGGCGCTGCGGTCGGCCACGAATCGCAACACCTCGCTGCCATTGAGGTCGGGCATGCCGAGGTCGAGCAGGATGACGTCGAACTGCTGCTTGCCGATGGCGATCAGCGCCTCGCAGCCGCCATTGGCGGTCGTCACGTCGTAATCGCGCGTCGAGAGCAGGCGCACGAGCCCCTCCAGGATCAGCGGTTCGTCGTCCACCACCAGCAGGCGCGGACGCATGGGGAAAGTGCTGATGACCGCAGGATGCGGGCCGGGATCGCTGGGATCGTCTGTCATGGGTGTTCTCCTTGAGCCGGGGTTACATGGACCCGTAGCGTGTTGTCGTGATCGGAACCTGGCCGTTCTGCAGGGTGGGCAGACGGATCAGGAAATGGGTGCCGTGCGGGCTGCTGGTGCAGCTGAGCTGGCCGTGCATGCGTTCGACCAGGCCGCGGCTGATGGTGAGGCCGAGGCCGGCATGGTCGCCGCCTTTCTCGCTGATCACCGGTTCGAACAGGTGCGAGGTCACGGCCGCCGGCAGGCCGGGGCCGGTGTCGGCGACTTCGATTTCGACATGCTGCAGGCCATTCACCATGATCAGACGGGTGCTGAACTTGAGATGGCCGCCGCTTTGCATCGCCTCGACCGCATTCTTGGCGAGGTTGAACAGCACCTGCTTCAGCAGGTCTTTTTGCAGCGGCATCGGCGGCACATCGGGGTTGAGATCGATCTGCACGTTGACCTTGTTCGGCGCAAACAGCGTGCCGAGCGCCATCCGCACCAGCTCGGACACCACGCTGTTGACCGACACCAGTTCGAGCGGCGCGGCGGCCGGCGGGCCGATTTCCTCGCTTGCGGTGATGCTGCGCACAATGCGCGCCACCCGTTCGATTTCGTCGGCAATGATGCCAAGGTCGCGCTGCACCGACGAATCCGCGCCGAGGCGTTCCGACAGCAGGTTGACGTAATTGCGCATGATGGTGAGCGGGTTCGCCACTTCGTGGATGGCGCGCCGCACCCGTTCGCGCGGGATCGCGTCGTCCGGCACGGCAGGTGGCGCCGCGATCGCCGGCGCTGCTGTGAAGCCCGGCTGCAGCGCCTCGGCGCATTCGGCCAGGACAAAGCGCCACAGCGGCGACATGCTGAGTCCGGACAGGGCATTGCCCGCCACCAGCACGCCGACACGGCCGTCCGGCAGGCCGATCGGCTGGCTGAGCAAGGTGTCGACGCCGAGCAGGCGGGCAATCTGCTCGTCGGCCAGCGCCGTGCCGGCCTCGCCGCGCGTGAAGGTCTGAGGCGCATTGCGCACCAGCGCGCGCGTCAGCGCCGAATGGGCGTCGTCGGGCGGAATCGCCAGCGCGCCGAGGCCGGGCGGTGCCGGAATCAACGCGGTCACGCGCAGGGCGCCGTCGGCGGCGGGCGCAAACAGGCAGGCCTGTTCGATGCCGAACAAAGCGCGCAGGCTGTCCTGCAGCAAACCCAACACCGACTCCCAGCCGGCGGCGCTGCGGAAATGCCGGTGCAACGCCGACTGCGCCGCCTGACCGGCATACAGGCGGGCCAGGCGATCGAAGCTCATGCCTTGCGTCTGCATCCCGAGATCGGCGAGGCCGAAGCGCAGCGCGTGCTGACGGCTTTGCGCCTGGCTGTCCGTCAGCAACTGGGCGGCTTCGCCCGCGCCGATCTGCAGGGCGCCCAGCGCCGCGCGCACGTCGACGCTGTCCACCGCATCGGGCCGGGTCACCAGGTGATACGCCAGCTGGACGATGCGCACCAGCGCATGCGCGGCACGTCCGCGCACCAACGGTTCGGCGTGGTAACGCACCGCGTCCGCCACCCAGCCGTCGGCGTCGAATCCCGCGAACCAGTCGGCGGCGGACGCCGGATGGGCAAGGTCGGGGTCGAGATAATCCGCGAGGTTGTGCGCCAGACCGGCAGTCCAGGCCGCCT
Organism: Thiobacillus sp.; assembly: GCA_027344185.1. Classification (GTDB taxonomy): domain Bacteria; phylum Pseudomonadota; class Gammaproteobacteria; order Burkholderiales; family Thiobacillaceae; genus Thiobacillus. The sequence continues at coordinate 1,985 of DAHWJK010000128.1, read as the reverse complement.
CGGCGTCCGCAACCCCGGCGCGCAGCGCGAGCGCCTGGGCCAGATGCGCCACGCCGATCGACTGCCGCCAGCGTGCCGCATACGCGGCCTGTGCCATTCCCGCTGCAACGGGCACCGCCAGCAGCAGCGCACGCAGCAAATCCGGTTGTGCGTCGCCCAGGTCCGCCGGCAGCAGGCGCAGGCGCAGGGCCAACACGGGATCGCAGCGCACGCAGTCGGCAAATGCCGTGCGCGCAACCTCGCCCCGCATCAGCTGCTCCAGTGCCTCGGCCACAATGCCGGGGGCACAAAGGCATGCTGTTAGCTCGGACTTCTTTAGTAAAATATTCGAAATATCCTGCATGTTGTTGCTATATATAATGATTTTTGCTACACCGTCAATCTGGTGCGTGAAATAATCGGGCTTTGCCGACGAACTGTTGTTTTCAAGTTCTTGCCAAGATGTCCGTAGACTGCCCATGCTGTTACATTCCTGCGGCCTTTATTAGAGTCTACCCATATGAAATCTGCTGTTCTATCCGGATTGATATTATTGTGCATACACACGGGCGCTGCCGCGCTCGAGGGGCAGGCCAGCTTGCAATGGAGCAATTCGATCGGCGGCACGTCCGCCCAGCCGATGTTCGACGCGCCGCCCCTGCCTCAATTGAGCGCGCACTCGGTGCTGGTGTTCGACCAGGCCACCGGGCAAGCGCTGCTTGAAAAAAATGCCACCGAGCAGACGCCGATCGCCTCCATCACCAAGCTGATGACCGCCATGCTGGTGATCGACGCCGGCCAACCGCTGGATGAAAAAATCACCATTACCGATGCCGACCGCGACACGCTGAAGGGCACCGGCTCGCGCCTTGCCATCGGTGCGAGCTATACGCGCGGCCAGTTGCTGCATCTGGCGCTGATCGCGTCCGACAACCGCGCGGCCCACGCGCTGGGGCGCACCTATCCGGGCGGCATCGAGCGTTTTGTCGCCACCATGAACCGCACCGCGCGCGCGCTGAACATGCACGACACGGTCTACGTCGAACCCACCGGCCTGTCGAGCGGCAACCGCTCGACCGCGCTCGACCTCGCTCGCCTCGTCGGCTACGCGCATCAGAACTACCCCGAGATCAACCAAATCAGCACGTCCGGCAGCTACACGCTTGGCACCCGGCGCGTGGTGGTGAGAACCAAGCATAAGAAAAAGCAGGTGCAGTATCGGCCGGTCGCATTCAACAACACCAACCGCTTCACCCGCGCGGACGACTGGCATATCGGCCTGTCCAAGACCGGCTTCATCAACGAAGCCGGACACTGCCTGGTGATGCAGGCCCAGGTGGCCGATCGCGATGTCATCATCGTGCTGCTCGACGCGCAGGGCACCAGCAATCGCGCCGGCGACGCCACCCGCATCAAGCAATGGCTGGAGTCTTACGAGCCCCGTCAGGCCACCGCCGCCTCGCGCACCTGACCCCGCGTACTGCCTCTGCCCCCGCGACCCCGCCTTTGTGCGGGGTCGCGGCGTTATGATGGGCCAATTTCATCTCACGCGTCGCCCGGCATGTCACCCGACCTCGCGCAGCAACTGCTGCTGAAAACGCTGCTGCCCCTGTCCCTGCTGATTGCCGCCGGCGGCATCTGGCCGCGCTGGCAAACCGGCATTTCCATCGTCGGCCTGCGCGGCGAGATCAACCGGCTGGTGCTCAACTTCTTCGCCCCGATGCTGTTCTTTGCAGCGGGCGCTACCGCCACCGTCGATCTCAGCATCCTGCAACTGCCGCTGATCCTCGGCGTCGCCACGCTGTTCGGCCTCGGGCTCGCCGCGCTGGCGCTGTTTGCCACCCCGCTCGGGCGCGGCCTGTCGCGGCCGCAGCGCGGCGCCATCATGCTGGCATCCGGCTTCGGCAACGTGCTGTTCTTCGGCTATCCCTTCCTCACCACGGTGTACGGCGAATCCGGCGCGCGTTACCCTTTCTTCGCCGACATGCTGGCCACCACGCCGCTGG
>DAHWJK010000354.1:0-10054 GCA_027344185.1 Thiobacillus sp. | reverse complement strand
AACAGCAGATCCAGTTGATCGACCGCTGTGCTGCCGAGAAAGGCCAGGGTGATGTGCAGGGTGTCGGCACGCATGCGCCGGCCGCCCCAGTGCTGGTGCAGCCATTTGCCGGTGCGGTTGAGTGCGTCGCGGGTGGCGTCGTCGGGCCACAGGGCGAAGAAGAGCCGCAGGGTGTCGGGCTCGGCCTGACTGGATTCAGTCAGGCCGGTTTCTGCCGGGCCGGGTTCAGCCACGCACGATCAGGCACACCGCTTCGGCGGCGATGCCTTCGCCGCGCCCGGTGAAGCCGAGTTTTTCGGTGGTGGTGGCCTTGACGTTGACGCGGTCGAGACTGACGCCGAGATCGTCGGCGATGTGCGCGGCCATGCGCGCGATGTGCGGCGCCATCTTGGGCGCCTGGGCGATGATCGTGGCGTCGACGTTGCCGACCTGCCAGGCGCGTTCTTTCAACTGCTCTGCAACGCGGCGCAGGAGGATGCGGCTATCGATGCCAGCGTAGGCCTTGTCGGTGTCGGGGAAGTGGCGGCCGATGTCGCCCAGCCCGGCGGCGCCCAGCAAGGCGTCGCAGATGGCGTGCAGCAGCACGTCGGCGTCGGAGTGGCCGGCAAGGCCTCGCTCGTAGGGAATGTCGACGCCGCCGAGGATGAGCCTGCGGTTTTCGGCGAAGGCGTGGACGTCGAAGCCGTGGCCGACGCGAATGTCACTCATTGAGTTTCCCCAGAATCAGGCTCGCCAGTTCCAGGTCCTGCGGGTAGGTGACCTTGAGGTTGCGGCTGTCGGACTCGACCAACCGCGGCTGCAAGCCTATTTGTTCAATCGCCGAGGCCTCGTCGGTCATGTCGCTGCTGGCGACGCGCAGCGCTTCAGTCAGCTTGCCATGGCGGAATATCTGCGGGGTTTGCGCCTGCCACAGGCCGGCGCGCGGCACGGTGGCCTCGGCCCGCGGCCCGGAGATCGTGTCCGCAGCGGCACGCTTGAGCGTGTCGGCCACCGGCACGGCGAGCAGTCCGCCGACCGGGTCATCCGCCACTTCATCCAGCAGCTTGCTCAGCATTTCGTCCGGCAGACAAGGACGCGCGGCATCGTGCACCAGCACCCAATCGTCCGGCTCGCAGATTTTCGAGATGGCGTCGAGGCCGTTCAACACGGTTTCGGCACGGGTGGCGCCGCCGCAGCGCAGCACCTCGATGCGCTCTTCCCAGCCCTGCCACGCGTAGTTGTTCCAGCGTTTGTCGGTGGGCGACAGCACGACAAAAATCTTGGTGAGGCGGGGCTCGCGCGCCAGCACCATCATCGCGTGCGCAATCATGGGCACCGCATTGAGCGGCATGTACTGCTTTTCGATGCTCCCGCCCATGCGTGAGCCCGAGCCGGCCGCGGGAATCAGCGCGTAAAAATTCATGCGTCTCCTCCGGGCGCCAATACATCACGGTTACCGTTCGACTGCATCGACGACACGAGTCCTGCGCGCTCCATGTCCTCGATCATGCGGGCAGCACGGTTGTAGCCGATGCGCAGCTGGCGCTGCACCGACGAGATCGACGCGCGGCGCGACTTCAGCACGTAGGCGACGGCCTGGTCGTACAGCGGGTCGGCTTCCGCCGCCTCGCCGAATTCGTTGCCGCCCTCGCCTGCCTCTTCCGGCGATTCGAGCACGCCTTCAATGTAGTCGGGTTCGCCCAGCGCCTTCAGGTAATCGACGACGCGGTGGACTTCGGCATCCGACACGAAGGCGCCATGCACCCGCTGCGGCAGCCCGGTGCCGGGCGGCAGGTAGAGCATGTCGCCCTGCCCCAGCAGCGCCTCGGCGCCCATCTGGTCGAGAATCGTGCGCGAGTCGATCTTGCTGGAGACCTGGAACGCGATGCGGGTCGGGATGTTGGCCTTGATCAGGCCGGTGATGACGTCTACCGACGGCCGCTGCGTCGCCAGGATCAGGTGGATGCCGGCCGCGCGCGCTTTTTGCGCCAGCCGCGCGATCAGTTCCTCGACCTTCTTGCCGACCACCATCATCAGGTCGGCGAGCTCGTCGATCATCACCACGATCATCGGCATCGTTTCCAGCGGTTCGGGGTTGTCCGGCGTCAGGCTGAACGGATGGGTCAGCGGCGTGCCGGCTTTCTTGGCGTCGCGCACCTTCTGGTTGTAGCTGGCGAGGTTGCGCACGCCGACCGCCGACAGCAGCTTGTAGCGCCGCTCCATTTCGGCCACGCACCAGTTGAGCGCGCTGGCGGCCTGCTTCATGTCGGTGACCACCGGCGCCAGCAGATGCGGAATGCCTTCGTAGATCGACAGCTCCAGCATCTTGGGGTCGACCATGATCATGCGCACCGCGCTCGGGTCGGACTTGTACACCAGCGACAGTATCATCGCGTTGACGCCGACCGATTTGCCCGAGCCGGTGGTGCCGGCGACCAGCAGGTGCGGCATCTTGCCGAGGTCAGCCACCACCGGGTTGCCGGCGATGTCCTTGCCCAGCGTGATGGTCAGGGGGCTGGCGCTTTCGTGATAGGCCTGCGAGCCGAGAATCTCCGACAGCCGCACGATCTGCCGCTTGGGATTGGGAATCTCCAGCCCCATCGTGTGCTTGCCGGGAATGGCCTCGACCACGCGGATGCTGATCACCGACAGCGTGCGCGCCAGATCTTTCGACAGGTTGACGATCTGGCTGCCCTTGACGCCGATGGCGGGCTCGATTTCGTAGCGCGTGATCACCGGGCCCGGCGAGGCCGAGACGACTTTCACCTCGACCCCGAATTCGGCGAGCTTGCGCTCGATCATCAGCGAGGTGTATTCGAGCGCTTCGGGGCTGGCGGTTTCCACCGCCTCGTCGGCGGGGTCCAGCAGGTGCAGCGGCGGCAACGGCGAGTCGGGCAGGTCGGAGAACAGCGGCGCCTGCTTTTCGGCGACGGCGCGGGTCGATTGCGGCACCTCCTTCACCACCGGCTCGATCCGCACCGGCGGCGCCTCGTCGAGCTTTTTCTTGACCACCGAGACTTTGGCTTCGCGCTTTTGCTGCGCCACTTCGCCCAGCTTGCGGTCGCGCGAGGCCTGCCAGGCCTGGACCGCGTTCCACCAGGTGCGCTCGGCCCATTCGCCGGTGCGTTCGGCCATACTCAGCCACGACATGCCGGTGAACAGGCTGAAGCCCACGGCCATCAACAGCAGCAAGGCCAGCGAGCCGCCGGTAAAGCCCAGCAGCGCACCTGCGCCGGCGCCCACCATGCTGCCAAACACGCCGCCGTGCGCATCGGGCAGCGCCACCGCCCAGTGCCACGCACGCAGCCATTCGACGCCGGTACTGGAAAGCAGCCGCAGGCTGAAACCGCCGAGCCGGATCCAGCGCTGGCGCCCGCCCGCCAGCGGCGTTTCATCCAGATGACGGAAGGTGCGGATGACGTAGGCCACCGCCAGCACCACCCACCACCAGGCCGATACGCCGAACAGCATCAACAGCAGATCGGACAGGTAGGCACCGCTCTGGCCGCCCAGATTGTGGAGCGTCACATCGTCGCCAGTCGTGCTGAAGCTCGGATCCGCAGGACTGTAGGTCAGCAGGATGGCAGCGAGGAAGATCGCGGCGGCCCCTACCAGCAATGCGCGCGCCTCGCGCAGCAGGCGCTGCATGCGGGGCGACAGGGGCTGAGGTGAGCGGGGAGCGGGACGCGCCATGAACGGTTTTCTGCGAGGAATGTGCGGATTATCGCGGATTACGCAGCAGGACGCGAGACGGCGACCGCAAATGACCGCCCGATGCAGCCTTCGCGATGAATACCGGGCGGGCGGCATGGAAATGCTGCCGCCAAGTTTGGTTAGAATAGGCCGCTTTCCCCTCCACCTGGAAACGACATGAGCACCCAACACCACAAACTCGTCATCCTCGGTTCCGGCCCCGCCGGCTATTCCGCCGCCGTCTATGCCGCGCGCGCCAACCTCTCCCCGGTCGTCATCACGGGCATGCAGCAGGGCGGCCAGCTCATGACCACCACCGATGTCGACAACTGGCCGGCCGACGTCGACGGCGTGCAGGGCCCCGAGCTGATGGACCGTTTCCAGCGCCACGCCGAGCGCTTCAAGACGGAGATCATCTTCGACCAGATCCACACTGCCAAGCTGACCGAAAAGCCGTTCACACTGATCGGCGATTCCGGCACCTACACCTGCGATGCGCTCATCATCGCCACCGGCGCCTCGGCCATGTACCTCGGTCTGGAAAGCGAGCAGGCCTTCATGGGCAAGGGCGTGTCGGGCTGCGCCACCTGCGACGGCTTCTTCTACAAGAACCAGGATGTGGCCGTCATCGGCGGCGGCAACACCGCGGTCGAGGAAGCGCTCTATCTCGCCAACATCGCGAAACACGTTACCGTCGTGCACCGCCGCGACACCTTCAAGTCGGAGAAGATCCTGGTCGACCACCTGATGGAAAAGGTCAAGGAAGGCAAGATCAGCCTCGAACTCGACCACACGCTGGACGAAGTGCTGGGCGACAAGACCGGCGTCACCGGCATGCGCATCAAGAGCACCAAAGATGGCGCGACCAAGGATATCGCGCTGACCGGCGTTTTCATCGCCATCGGCCACAAGCCCAATACCGCCATCTTCGAAGGCCAGCTCGAGCTTGAAGGCGGCTATATCGTCACCAAAAGCGGCAACAAAGGCAATGCCACCGCCACCAGCATCGACGGCGTGTTCGCCGCCGGCGACGTGCAGGATCACATCTACCGCCAGGCCGTCACCAGCGCGGGCACCGGCTGCATGGCCGCGCTCGACGCCGAACGCTACCTGGACGCGCTCGGCAAGGCGTAACGGAGTCATGCGCGATGAAGCGCGCCCGCGGCAGTGCGCTCGCCCCCGCCTCGTTCGAGGCGCTGGCGCGCATGCGCCGCGTGCTGCGAGAGCAGGCCGCCCAACCGGTCTCGCTGCATCAGGCCCCGCATAAACCCAAACCCGCGGCCGACGGCGCCATGCTGTTCCGCCGCGCCGTCGCCGACGCTGTTCCCCTGCCCCCCTCAGATCGCGCGGACATCGCACGTCCGCGTCCCAAACCCATCGCCCGTCAACGACACGCCGACGAACAGCAGGTGCTGGTCGATGCGCTCGCGGATCCGTGGGACTGGGAAGCCGCCGTCTCCACCGGCGAGGAATTGTTCTTCGCGCGCGCCGGCGTGCCCACCGCCGCGCTCAGAAAACTGCGGCGCGGCGGCTGGGTCCTGCAGGGCGAACTCGACCTGCACGGCCACACCGGCGACGAGGCGCGCGTTGCGCTGGCCGCCTTCCTCAACCGCTGCATGGTCGAGGACCGGCGCTGCGTACGCATCATCCACGGCAAGGGCCACGGCTCGAAAAACCGCCTGCCGGTGCTGAAGAACAAGGTGCGCCACTGGCTGATGCAGCGCGAAGACGTACTCGCCTTCTGCCAGGCGCGCACCGTGGACGGCGGCGCCGGCGCCGTCATCGTTTTATTGAAATCCTCATCACGTTAAAGAAAGAGAGCCCACCATGAGCGAACCTGTCATCACCGATTTTGCCCTCCCCTCCACCGGCAGCGTCACGTTCAAATTGTCCGACCATCGCGGCAAGCATGTCGTCGTCTATTTCTATCCCAAGGACAACACCCCCGGCTGCACGGTCGAAGGCCAGGAATTTCGCGATCTTTACCCCAAGTTCCAGCAGGCCAATGCCGTCGTGGTCGGCGTCTCGCGCGACAGCCTCAAATCCCATGAAAACTTCAAATCCACGCAGGGCTTCCCCTTCGAGTTGCTCTCCGATACGGAAGGCACCTTGTGCGAACGCTTCGGCGTCATGAAGCTGAAGAACCTGTACGGCAAGCAGGTTCGCGGGATCGAGCGGAGCACGTTCGTGTTCGATGCGAAGGGGAATCTGGTGAAAAGCTGGCGAGGTTTGAAGGCGCCGGGGCATGCGGCGGAGGTGTTGGAGTTTGTGCAGACGCTGAACTAGGCCGGTCTGCCCGGGGCGACGACCTGGCCTCGCGTCAGTCCCGGGTGGGCACGCTGCGGCTTGTCGAGGTGGTAGCCCTGCGCCATGTCTACGCCGAATTCGCGCAGCATGGCCAGGGTGCGCGCATCCTCGACGAACTCGGCGATGGTGCGCTTGCCCAGGCCGCGCGCGACGTCGGCGATCGCTTTCACGAACACCTGGCTGTCGCGGTCGGTCGGCAGGTTGCGCACGAACAGGCCGTCGATCTTCACCGTCTCGACCTGCAGGTGCTTCAGGTAGGCGAAGGACGAGAAGCCGCTGCCGAAGTCGTCCAGGCAGACGCCGCAGCCGGTGGTGCGCAGCGCCTCGATGAAACGCTGGGCGTCGGCCAGGTCGCCGACGGCGCTGGTCTCGGTAAGCTCCACCTGAAGCCGCTGCGGTGCCACGCCGTGCGCGCGCAGGCAGTTCTCGATGTACTGGGGCAGGTGCGGATCGTCGAACGAGCGTCCTGAAATATTCACCGCCAGATCGGGCATGCCGGGCCGCTCGCCGAGCAGCCGGGTCGCTTCCGCCAGCACCCAGCGGTCGATGTCGAGAATCTTGCCGCTCTTCTCTGCCATCGGAATGAAGCGGCCCGGCATGATGAGCTGCTCGGGATGCTGTTCGTCGACCATACGCACCAGGGCTTCCAGATGGGCGAGCGCGCCGCTGCGAATATCGTAAATCCCCTGGAAGTGCAGCTGCAGCAGGTTGTTTTCCAGGGCTTGGGTGATGCGGTCGTTCCAGGTCAGGTGTTCGACCATCAGGCGCGTCTTGTCGAGTTCCGGACGGTAAACGCGCCAGGTGTTCTTGCCTGCCTGCTTGGCCTGGTACATGGCCGTGTCGGCGTGGACGACCAGTTCGTCGGCATCCACCGCCTGGCTGGGATAGAGGGCGATGCCGAGACTGGTCGTCAGACGCAGGTTCTGGCCTTCGAAGCGGAACGGGATCGCCGCCACCGCACGCACGACACGCTCGGCCAGCCTGACCGCCTCGTTCTCGCTCGCATCCGGCACCAGCAATGCGAATTCGTCCCCGCCCAGCCGGGTAAGCACTTCGTTGCGCCGCACCAGGGCCCCGACTTCGCTGGCCACACGGATCAGCAGCGCATCGCCGGCGCGGTGGCCAAAGGTGTCGTTAATCACCTTGAACTCGTCGAGGTCGAAGAACATTAACGCGCCCTGCGTGCCGCTGCGTTCGCAGTCCGCGAGCATGCGCTGGATTTCCTGCTGGAAACGATGCCGGTTGTAGAGTCCGGTGAGCGCGTCGCGCTCGGCCAGGTAGGCCAGTTGAGCCGCCGTCTGGCGCTCGTTGGTGACGTCCTCGTAGATCCACAGGTGGCCGATGAAGTGGCCGTCCTGGCTGCGCACCGGATAGTTGAGCTGCGTCACCACCCGCCCGTCGGCCATGGCGATCTCGAAGCTGTCCGAGACTTCCCGGGTCTCCAGCACCGACAGCAGGTGTCGCGAGAAATGATCCGGCCGCGACAGCATGCTGCTGGAATGCGCCAGCACCTCGGTCGCGGGCAGGCCCACCAGCCGGACGCTTTCGTCGATCATCCAGATGCGCAGGAACGCCGGGTTATGGTAGATCACCGTGCCGTCGGCGCCGACGAACAGGATGCCGAGGTTCATCGCCGACAGCAGCGAGACCAGGCGAGCCCGTTCGAGTTGCGCTTCCTCGGCGTAGCGGCGTTGGGTGGCCTCGGACGCGCGCAGGCCGCCGAGCGCGGTCCGCAGGCCCTGTTCGGCCCGTTTCAGGGCCGAAACGTCGCGCAGGCTGGCGCGCAAACCCAGGTAGGCGTGCTGGCGGTCGTAGATGGGGTGCCAGTTGGCCGACAACTGCAACAGGCTGCCGTCGCGCCGCAGCAGATTGAATTCGAACCCCGAGCCCGCCTCGCCCTGCAGCGCCTCCTGCAATTTCCGGCGGGCGTCTTCCCGCTCGGCTTCGGGTACCAGGCAGATCGGAAAGTCGGGCATGGCCAGACATTCCTCGGACGTGTAGCCGAGCATGCGCCGCACCGCGGGGTTGACCCAGCGCAGATGCCCGTCGGGTGCCAGCCACAGTTCCAGATCGTAGGTGTAATCGGCGATCGCATGAAAGCGCTCTTCGCTCTCTTCCAGCAAGCGGATGCGCTCGCGCACCGCCTGTGTCATGCTGTTGAAGGACAGCGCCAGCCGCGCGACCTCGTCCGTGCCGGCCACCGCCACGCTGGTGTCGTAGCGGCCCGCCGCCACCGCCTCGCTGGCGTGGGTGAGACGGGTCATATGGCGCGTGAGCCAGATGCCGAGCGCCATCAACAGCAGGATGGACAGCACCACCGCGGCCGAAGCGATGAGCAGGCTCTGGCGCAACAGGTGCGCCCGCGCCTCGCGCAGGAATCCGGTCGAAAGGCCGAAAGCAAGCCGGCCGTACTCCTGCCCCGCCAGATGGATGGGCAAGGCCAGGTTGAATAGCGCCTGATCGATCTCGCCGAGGTTGAGCATGGGCCCGGCGGCGGGAAACGGCTCGCCGTCGGCGCGGCCCACCGACGCGATCATCCTGCCGCTGCGGTCGTGCAATACCAGATAGGCGATGCCACGCTCGCTGTGCATGTCCTGCAGAATATCGCGCAGGGTGCCGTAGTCGCGCTGCGCCATGGGCGCGGCCAGCGCCGCATTGAACAGGGTGTTCAGCTCGGCCACGCGCACCTGCGCCAGGCCGATCAGGCTGTCGTTGATCAGGCGCTGGCTGTTGACGACCAGCAGGCCGAGCATGACGATCTCGACGAGCACGCTCGCCAGCAGCAGCTTGGCCCGCAGGGAAAGAAACGGCATCGCGCTCAGGGATGGGCCTGCAGCAGGCGCCCGACTTCGCGGGCCGGCCGGTCGAGCGAGCGCATTTCCTCCGGCGTCGGCGGGCGCATGCCTTTATAGGCATTGCCGGCGTAGAAACGCCGCCCCTCAGGCGAGTCGGCAAAGCGGAGCAGCAAGCGCTGGTACCGGTCCACGTTGCCGGTGCGCGGGTGAACGATCCAGATCAGCGCCGGCGCCGGCGGGAGTTCCTTGAACGTCCGGATCTGGGCGGCGATTTCCGGCGCCAGCTGGCGCAGGCCGGCCGGCGAGACCACGCCGAGCGGACTGTCGCCCTGCTGCACCGATTGCCCGACGCTGCTGTGGCTGGGAAATACCTGGGGACGGTAATCGCGGCCGGATACCAGCCCCTGGTCCTCCAGCCATTGCTGCGCCTCGAACACGATGAGGCCCAGCGGGTCGAAAATCGCCAGGCTGTTGCCGCGCAATTCCTCGACCTTCTTCGCCGGTTTGGCCCTGGAGGTGATCAGAATCGCGCGATTGACCGAAAGATAGGTGGCCACGGGCTGGAAGCCGGCCTCGAGTTGGGCGAGCCGGGCCAAATGCGGCGCCGTCACCAGCAGATCGAAATCGCCGGCCATCGTGTCCTGGTGAAAGCGCCTGAAATCGGGGGCGGTGAGCAGCTCGACCGGCTGTTGCAGCTCGCGCTCGAGATAGAGGCGCAAAGGCTGGTAATTGGTGAGCAGGACTTTCGGACTGAGGGTGGGTAGCACGCCCACCCTCAGGATCGGGGCGGGCGCCGCCTGGGCCGATACGGCCAGGCACGACGCCAGCAGGAATGCGGCGATTCTTTTCATGGTTCCTCCTCTTTGCCCGGTTGTGCCGGGGCGTCCCGCTCGACCTGACATTCTCGGATTCTAGCAGCGAAGCGCGCGGCAGCGTCTCGCGTCATACCGTCGCCGGCGCGGCAAAAAACCGCTCCACTACCTCCATCTTGCGCGTCCGCGTCATCGCCGGCAGCGCATTCAGCAACAGGCGCCCATAGGGCTTGTCCGCCAGCCGGGTGTCGCAGATCATCAGCACGCCGCGATCGGTCTCGGTACGGATCAGCCGCCCGGCCCCCTGTTTCAGGCTGATCGCCGCATGCGGCAGCTGGTAATCCATGAACGGCTTGCCGCCGTTTTTCTCGGCCTGGGCGATGCGCGAGGCGACGACCGGATCGTCCGGCGGCTGGAACGGCAGCTTGTCGATGACGACGACCGAGAGCACGTCGCCGGGCATGTCGA
>DAHWJK010000340.1:0-4323 GCA_027344185.1 Thiobacillus sp. | reverse complement strand
TGCCAAAACCTTCGGACTCACCACCGCCGTTCTGCCCAGCGACCCCAGCCGGATCGAGGTCGCCTACCAGACCTCGTCGGGGCCCGTCATCGTCGGCGACGGCAGCCTGACCGGGGGCAAGCTCGGCGGGCTGGTTGCTTTTCGCAGCCAGACGCTGGAGCCGGCGCAGACCGCGCTCGACACGCTCGCCAGCGGTCTGGCCAGCAGCTTCAACGCCCAGCATCGTCTGGGACAGGACCTCAATGGTGCCCTCGGTGGCGATTTCTTCACCTATTCGAGCGCGCTGGGCGCCGCCGGATTTACCGTCGCACTCAACGACCCCCGGCAGATTGCCGCGGCGGCGCCGATTCGCACCGCAGCGGCCAGCGCCAACACCGGGACCGGGGCGGTCAGCGCCGGGACGGTCAATGCGCCGCCGCCCCCGAATGCCAACCTGCAGCAGTCCGTCACGATCACGTTCACGTCCGCCACGACCTTCGACGTGACGGGGACGGGCACCGGCAACCCGACCGGGGTGGCGTATACGCCCGGCGCAACGATCACCTACAACGGCTGGAGCATCGTCCTCAGCGGTGCGCCGGCTGCAGGCGACGTCTTTACCGTCGCCGCCAATGCCGGCGGCATCGGCGACAGCCGCAACGCCCAGCTTCTGGCTGGCTTGCAGACCGCCAACACGATGAACGGCGGCACCGCCAGCTATCAGGGCGCCTATTCGCAGCTGGTCAGCGAAATCGGCAACAAGACGCGTGAACTGGACGTCACCAGCAGCGCCGCAGGCAAGCTGTTCACCGAGGCGAAGCGCACGCTGGAGTCGGAATCGGGCGTCAACCTCGACGAGGAAGGCACCAACCTGCTGCGTTACCAGCAGGCGTATCAGGCGGCCGGCAAGGTCATGCAGATTGCCAGCCAGATGTTCGATGTCCTGCTCTCGCTTGGAAACTAAACATCATGCGCATCAGCACCCAAACCCTGTTTGAATCCGGCGCAGCCCGCCTCGGCGAGGTGCAGTCCGGCCTGCTCAAGACCCAGCAGCAGGTCGCCTCCGGGCGCCGCATCCTGACGCCGTCCGACGATCCGGTGGGCGCCGCGCGCGCGCTCGAAGTGACACAGTCGCAGTCGATCAATACCCAGCACGGCGTCAACCGCCAGCATGCCAAGAGCGCATTGGTCTCGGTGGAAGGTGCGCTCGAGAGCGCAACCAGCCTGCTGCTGGAAGTGAAAACCAACATCGTCACCGCAGGCAACGGTTCGCTGACCGATAGCCAGCGCGGCTTCCTGGCAACCGAGCTGCGCAGCCGCTTCGAAGCCCTGCTCAGCATTGCCAATTCCCGCGACGGCATGGGGAATTATCAGTTTTCCGGCTACCAGACCACCACGCCGCCCTTTACTGAAACTGCGACCGGTGCGCAGTATCAGGGCGACCAGGGCCAGCGCTTGTTGCAGGTGGATGCCACCCGCCAGATGGCGATCAGCAATCCGGGCCAGGCCGTGTTCCAGGGCGGTGGGCAGGACATTTTCAATACGCTGAAGGACCTGATCGCCTTGTTGCAGACACCGGTGGTCACGCCCGCGGATGCTGCGGCCCTCAGCAGCGGTCTTGCGCTTGCCGGCAGCAACACGGACCTGGCGCTGGATAACGTGCTGACCGTTCGCGCCTCGGTCGGTACGCGCCTGCAGGAGATCGATGCGCTCGACTTCGCGGGCGAGGACCGCAACCTGCAGTACAGCCAGACACTGTCCGAACTGCAGGATGTCGATTACACCCAGGCGCTGACCCAACTCTCGCAACAGCAGTTCATTTTCGAAGCCGCGCAACGTTCCTTCGTTACTGTTTCGGGCCTGTCGCTGTTCAACTTCCTGTGAAGCCCATGCTCGCCGACGACCCCCCATCCGGCGATCAGCTGAATGCGCGGGTGCGACAGCTGCTTGCCGGCATGGCGGAGCACGGCGACCGGCATCTGGCCGAGGTCGAGCGCGATCTGGTGCAGATGGACGCGCTGCTCGACGAAGCGATCAAGAAACTGTGCGCTAGCTTCGTGGCGATCCATCACGCAGTCGAGGCGCAGCAGCAGGATCTGAACGCGTTCCAGGCTCATACCCTGTCCCTGCCCGACTATGCGGCGCGCGTCGCATCGCAGCGCGACGAGGTTGCCCGGCATGTCGGCGACGCCGTCACCGGCCTGCAGTTCCAGGACATGACCAGCCAGCTGATCGGACGCATGATCCAGCACCTCGCCGGCTTGCGCGAGGTGTTTGGCGCGCTCGACACCCACGGCACGGTGCTGCCGGAAAGCGGCGATCGGGCCCTGCTGGCGATGCTTGACCATATCAGCGAAAGGGTCGGCATGCATTGCGCGGCTCTCAGCGTGACCTCCCGCAGCACGGTCAACCAGCGACACATGAACAGCGGCGACATCGAATTGTTTTGAAGTGACGGATACCTGTATGAAAGTGATGAAGCGAGAGCAACGATGAATAAAAAAATACTTGCAGTGGATGATTCCGGTTCGTTGCGCCAGATGCTGTCCTTCAGCCTGAAGGCGGCGGGCTATGACGTGATCGAGGCGGTGGACGGACAGGACGGACTGGACAAAGCCCGGGCGCAGACGGTCGATCTGGTGCTGACCGACCAGAACATGCCGGGGATGGACGGGCTGGAACTGATCAAGGCGCTGCGAAAGATGAAGAATTACCAGAATGTGCCGATATTGATGCTGACGACAGAGTCAGGAGACGACATCAAGGCAATGGGCCGTGCGGCGGGTGCCAACGGCTGGCTGGTGAAGCCCTTTGACCCGGCACGACTGACCGAGGTGGTCAGAAAGCTGATCGGCTGAGACGCGCGTCAGAGACCGCGGGCATTCAAACATGAGGGAGTTTCACGATGACGATTGACATGAGCCAGTTCTACCAGGTGTTCTTCGACGAGGCAGATGAACTGCTCGCCGAGATGGAGAAACTGCTGCTGGCTCTGGACGTGTCCGCGCCGGACAACGAGGATCTCAATGCGATCTTCCGCGCTGCGCATTCCATCAAGGGCGGCGCCGCCACGTTTGCGTTCACCGACATCACCGAAGTGACCCACATGCTTGAGTCGCTGCTCGACCGCATCCGCAAGGGCGAGATGGCGCTGACCACCGAGCACGTGGATACCTTCCTCGCCGCCAAGGATGTCCTCAACATGCAGATGGAAGGACATCACCATGGCGCAAGCGTCGACCAGGACGCAGTCGGCAGTGTGTGCGCGCGATTGAAGCAACTGTCGCAGGGCATCGTCGCCGATGCACCTGCTGCGGCCCCTGCGCCCGCAGCGCCTGCGGTGCCGGCTGCGCCGGTTGCCGATGCCGACGGCCAGTTCCATTTCCGGATCGAATTGCCCGAGGTGCCGCAGCGCGACGTCGATGCGCTGGCGACCGAACTCGGCCTGCTGGGCAGCATCACCCAGGAAATCCTGGCCGACAAGCGCGTTGCCTTCACTCTGATCACCGGCGAAGGCCAGGACGACATCGTCGCGATCTGCTCCTTCGTACTCGATCCGGATGACCTCAAGATCACTTGTGGCAGCGTGCCGGCGCCTGCCGCCGAGCCGGGCTATGGCATTTTCGAGACCGACAAGACCGAAGCCGCGTCCGCCGCCGTCGCAGTCGAGCCGGCCCAAGCCGCAGCGGCCGCTGCAGCCCCGGCCGCCGAAGCCAAGAATATGGGTCGCCGCGCCACCGACAAGGAAAGCGGCCAGGAGTCGTCGTCGATCCGCGTCGGCGTCGAGAAGGTCGACCAGCTGATCAATCTGGTGGGCGAACTCGTCATCACCCAGGCCATGATCGACCAGCGCATCGCTGCGCTCGATCCCATTCATCACGAGCGTCTGCTCAACAGCGCCAGCCAGCTGTCGCGCAATACGCGCGACCTGCAGGAGGCCGTCATGTCGATTCGGATGATGCCGATGGACTACGTGTTCTCGCGCTTCCCGCGCATGGTGCGCGATCTTGCCGGCAAGCTCGGCAAGCAGGTCGAGTTTGTTACCCGCGGCGCTGCCACCGAACTCGACAAGGGACTGATCGAGCGCATCGTCGATCCGCTCACGCACCTGGTGCGCAACAGCGTCGACCACGGTATCGAGATGCCCGAGAAACGGCGCGCCAACGGCAAGAACGAAAGCGGCAAGCTCACGCTGTCCGCGGCGCACCAGGGCGGCAACATCGTCATCGAGGTGACCGACGACGGCGGCGGCCTCAATCGCGAAAAGATACTCGCCAAGGCCCGGCAGCAAGGTATTCCGGTGTCCGACGCGATGCCCGACAGCGAAGTCTGGCAGCTCATCTT
>DAHWJK010000330.1:0-6542 GCA_027344185.1 Thiobacillus sp. | reverse complement strand
CTGATGCTGACCACCGACTGCATGGTCGCCGACCTGCCGGAAGACAAGCAGTCGGCCATGCCGATGGGCGGCGGCGACATGGGCGGTATGGGTGGCATGGGCATGATGTAAGCGACGCTTCCGCGTTTTGCCGCACGGTTTCACCCGTGTGCCAAAAGACGGCCCAGCAAAAAGCCCCGCCTCGTGCGGGGCTTTTTCATTCAGTTCGGCTATTATTTTTGGCAACTGGGAGAGCCGCCATGCAACGTGCCACACGCGAATACGCCCGCAGTCTCCGCCAGCATCGCCGCTGGCTGGAACGCATGCGCGCGCTCGGCCATGTCGCGCGCGCCAGTGCGGCAACCTGGCTGAACGCCGGCACGGCGCCGCGCACATGAGCGCCGCGCTGCCGCTCGCCAACAGCCTGCACCGCGCCGCGCTCGGCGCGCTCAGGCAGCAGGCGCCGTTTGCCGCCATGCACGAAGACGACGTGCTGTGGCTGGTGCAGCGTTTGTCGGTGGCCTATTACTCGCGCGACGCGACGCTCCTGGCGCCGTCCGAAGCCCCGCCCGATTCGCTTTTCATCGTCAAGCAGGGCACCGTAAGCGGCGACACCGCGGACGGGCAGACCGTGCTGCAGCTGGCCGCCGGAGAAATGTTTCCGCTCGGCGCGTTGCTTGCCGGACGCGGCGCCGCCAACCGCTACGTCGCGGCGACCGACACCTTCTGCTATCTGCTGCCCGCTGCGGACTTCCACGCGCTGCTGGAAACGAGCCCCGAGTTCAACGATTTCTGCACCCGGCGCATCGCCAGCCTGCTGGAGGAATCGCAGCGCGCGGTGCAGGCCGAATACGCGCTGGCGCTCGACGACGACGGCCGCTTTGCGCGTCCGCTGGCCAGCCTGGTGCGGCGCGCACCGCTGGCAACACTGGCAACCACGCCGCTGGCCGAGGCGCTGGCTGCCATGGAGCGTGCCCGCGTCGGCTCGGTGGTGGTCACCGGCGACGCCGGCCAGCCCATCGGCATCCTTACGCTGAAGGATGTGTTGGGACGCGTGACGCTGGCTGGCGTGCCGCTCGCCACGCCGATCAGCGCGGTGATGACGCAGCAGCCGGCAACCCTCGGGGCCGATGCACCGGTGGCCGATGCGCTGCTGCTGATGGCGCGCGAAGGCATCCATCACATCCCGCTGGTGCGCGACGGCCGGCTGGTCGGCGTGATTTCCGAAAAGGATGTGTTCGCGCTGCGCCGCCTGTCGGTGGAGGGCATCACCGCCGCGATTGCCCGCACCGACGACCCCGGCCGTCTGCCCGCGCTGGCGACCGACATCGGCGATCTAGCGCACAGCCTGCTGGCGCAGGGCATGGACGCGGAAAACCTCACCGCGGTCATTTCCAGTCTCAACGACCGCCTCACCGAGCGGCTGATCACGCTGGAAAGCGAACACGACGCCGCACTGGCCGGGCTGAACTGGTGCTGGCTGGCGCTGGGGTCGGAAGGCCGCATGGAGCAGACGCTTGCGACCGATCAGGACAACGCGCTGATTTTTTCGGCGGCCGACGACGCCCAGCGCGAGGCGCTGCTGCGCTTTGCGCTGCGGGTGAACAAGCGGCTCGACGCCTGCGGCTTTCCGCTGTGCCGCGGCGACATCATGGCGAGCAATCCGAAGTGGTGCCTGTCGTTGGCCGAGTGGCAGCAGCAGTTCACCCAGTGGATCGATCACGGCAGTCCCGACGCGCTGCTGCACGCCAGCATTTTTTTCGACTTTCGTCCGCTGACCGGCGATGCCGCACCGGCGCTCGAACTGCGTGCCTGGCTCAACCGGGCAGCGCAAGGGAACCCGCGTTTTCTCCACCAGATGGCCGGCAACGCGCTGCGCAACCGCCCGCCGCTGGGCCTGGTGCGCGACTTCGTGCTGTCCGAGGACGACGCCCATCCGCATACGATCGATCTCAAGCTCAACGGCGCCATGCCCTTCGTCGATGCGGCGCGCATTTTCGCGCTGGCTGCCGGCAGCCCGCAGACCAACACCGCCAAGCGGCTGCGCGAGGCCGCGCGCGCGCTGAACATTCCCGACGCCGAACTGGCCGACTGGAATCGCGCGTTCCACTTTCTGCAGCTGCTGCGCCTGCGCCATCAGCACGGGCAGCAGCGCGCCCGCCAGACGCCCGACAACCACCTCGATCCCGACACGCTGAATCCGCTCGACCGCCGCATCCTGAAAGAAGCGCTGCGCCAGGCGCGCAAGGTGCAGGCGCGCCTGGCGATGGACTACAAGCTGTGATCTGGCCGTTCGCCCGGCCGCTGCCGCCGCTGGATGCGGCGAGCAGTGCGCGGCGCGACGCGCTGACCCGCGAAAAAGCCGATCTCAGACAGCCGCTCGCCGGCCTGCGCTGGTGCGTGGTCGACACCGAAACCGGCGGATTCGATGCAGAGCGCGACGCGCTGCTGTCGATCGGCGCGGTGGCGATCGAACACGGCCGGATTGCGCTCGAGAGCAGCCTGGAAGTCGGCCTGACGCAGGCGCACGCGACCGCGGAGTCCAACATTCTGATCCACGGCATCAGCGCCAGCGAACAGCGCGCCGGCGACCCGCCGCACAGCGCGCTGCTCGACTGGCTGGAGTTCGCCGGCGCCTCGCCGCGGGTGGCCTTTCACGCGGCGTTCGACCAGGCGGTGCTGCAGCGCGCCGAACGCGAACACCTCGGCGTATCCACCGCGGCACCATGGTTCGATGCCGCCGTGGTCGCGCCGCTGCTGTTTCCCGACGCCGCGCCGCACTGCCGCCAGCTCGACGACTGGCTGGCGCATTTCGGCATTGCGGTCTACGCGCGCCACGGCGCGCTGGCCGATGCCTATGCCACCGCCGAACTCTGGCTGGTGCTGCTGGACGCCGCACAACGCAATCATCTCGGCACCGCACATCAACTGCGCAACCTGCTGCAGGCACGTCGATGGCTATCAGCACATTAGTGCCTACTAATCTGTTTGTGGGCTCCGCTACAAATACATACACTCCGCGCACGCGCGACTTCTATTAATAAAGCGCGTTCCCCACTCACGGTCACGGAGGAATTGCCATGCAGTTGTCGGAGAGACATCAAGAGTACTGGCGCAAGAATCTGCGTATCACTGCAGTCCTGCTTGCCATCTGGTTCGTGGTGACATTCGTCGTCATCTACTTTGCCCCGCAGCTCAATGAGATCGTCATCTTGGGCTTCCCCTTCGCCTTCTACATGGGCGCGCAGGGTTCCCTGATCATCTATGTCCTGATCATCTGGTTCTACGCCCGGCGCATGAACCAGCTGGACAATGAGTATGGCGTACAGGAAGGGGAGGAATGACATGACCGCACTCACACAGAGCCAGTTCTATCAACAGCTCAAGAAGTACTACACCTTCTACACCGGCGGCTTCATCGCCTTCGTCATCGTGCTCGCCATCCTCGAGCAGATGGGCCTTCCTCCCAAATGGATCGGCTTTATCTTCCTCGTCGCCACCATCGCCCTGTACGCCGGCATCGGCATCATGTCGAAAACCGCCGACGTGTCGGAGTACTATGTCGCCGGACGCCGCGTACCCGCGCTGTTCAACGGCATGGCCACCGGCGCCGACTGGATGTCGGCCGCGTCCTTCATCGGCATGGCGGGTACCCTGTACCTCGCCGGCTATGACGGCCTGGCCTTCGTGATGGGCTGGACCGGCGGCTATGTGCTGGTGGCGCTGTTTCTCGCGCCCTACCTGCGCAAGTTCGGCCAGTTCACGATTCCGGACTTCCTCGGCTCGCGCTACGGCGGCAACGTCCCGCGCACCATCGGCGTGATCGCCGCCATCATCTGCTCCTTCACGTACGTGGTGGCGCAGATCTACGGCGTAGGCATCATCACCGCCCGCCTCACCGGCATCGAGTTCCAGTACGGTGTGTTCCTCGGTCTGGCCGGTATCCTGGTGTGCTCTTTCCTCGGCGGCATGCGCGCGGTGACCTGGACCCAGGTCGCGCAGTACATCATCCTGATCATCGCCTACATGATCCCGGTGGTGTGGCTGTCGGTGTCGCACACCGGCAACCCGGTGCCGCAAATCGCCTACGGCCAGGTGCTGCAGCAGGTGACGCAGCTGGAAAACGAATTCAACAACCCCGAGACCACCCGGGGCGCAGCCGAAGCCTCGGCGCGAGCGGCCTACAAGGCGCAGCAGGATTCGTTCGAAGCCAAGATCGCGGCGCTGGACGAAGCCGTGGCCGCAGGCACCGGCGACGCCTTCATCGCAGCCCAGCGCGCCGAAGCCGGCAACCCTGCGGATTTCCCGGCCACCGCCGACGCGCTTAAAGAGCAGTGGAAAAAATCGGCTGACGGCGCCAAGGGCAAGACCGGTCCGGTCTCGGCTCACGCCACCCCGTTTGCCGGCAAGGGCGCGGAGGCGAACCTGCTGCGAAGCAATCCCAACGCCACCGAAGCCGAAATCGCCGCTGCCCGGGCCGAAGACCAGGAGGCCTCCGACATCAAGCGCCGCAACTTCATCGCGCTGGTGCTGTGCCTGATGGTCGGTACCGCTTCGCTGCCGCACATCCTGATGCGCTACTACACCACTCCTTCGGTGCGTGAAGCGCGCAAGTCGGTGTTCTGGTCGCTGTTCTTCATCTTCCTGCTGTATTTCACCGCACCTGCGCTGGCGGTGCTGGTCAAGTTCGAGGTCTACAACAACCTGGTCGGCTCGTCGTTCGCGTCGCTGCCAGCCTGGGTTGCGAACTGGTCGGCGGTGGATGCGACGCTGATGAAGATCGTCGATGTCAACCTGGACGGCATCGTGCAGCTCGCCGAAATCACCATCGGCGGCGACCTGGTCGTGCTGGCGACCCCGGAAATCGCCGGTCTGCCCTACGTGATCTCGGGCCTGGTGGCGGCGGGCGGCCTGGCGGCGGCGCTGTCGACGGCGGACGGCCTGCTGCTGACCATCGCCAACGCACTGTCGCACGACGTCTACTACAAGATGATCGACCCGAAGGCTTCCACGGTGCGCCGCCTGGCCATCTCCAAGGGCCTCCTGGTGCTGGTGGCGCTGTTCGCCGCGTACACCGCTTCGCTGAAACCGGGTGACATCCTGTTCCTGGTCGGCGCGGCGTTCTCGCTGGCGGCGTCGGCGTTCTTCCCGGCGCTGGTGCTCGGCGTGTTCTGGAAGCGCGCCAACTACCTCGGCGCGGTCATCGGCATGCTGGCCGGGCTGGGCGTGTGCATGTACTACATGTACATGACCTACCCGTTCTTCGGCGGCGTGGCGGCGAACCAGTGGTTCGACATCGCACCGATCGCGGCCGGCGTGTTCGGCATTCCGATCGGCATCGTCGGCGTCATCGTCGGCTCGCTGATCTCGCGGGCGCCCGGCATCGAAGTCCAGGAGCTGGTCGACCACGTGCGGTATCCGAACCTCGCGGGCGACATCGACACCCGCGCGACCTGATCGTCGCACCCCGTGCGCCCCCGGGCGCGCAACGAAAAGCCAGCCCCGCGGGGCTGGCTTTTTTTCGCCTGCACGGCCCGAATCAACCCAGCCGGCGGGCGTAGTCGCTGCGCTGCGCGTCGCGGATCAGCTGCTGCGCGGTCTGCGGATCGTGCGCCAGCGCATGCTCGATCGCCGCCGTCACCTTGTCCGGTTCGTTGCAGTGATGCCAGGCCATGCCCAGCGCATACCAGGCCAGGCCGTTCATCGGCTGCAGCCGTCCGGCCTCGGTCAGCGCCGCTGCCGCTTCACGATGCCGCCCGTGGCGCGCGTGCAGCATGCCCAGCCCATACCAGGCACGGTCGTTGTTCGGATTCAGTTCGGTCGCCCGCCGGAACGCCTCGATCGCGGCATCGTCCATGCCGCCCTTGTCGCGCGCGTAGGCGAGATTGAACCAGGTGGCCGCGTCGTCCGGCTCGAGCTCGACCGCGCGCGCCAGCCAGGTCTCCGCTGCCGCCCAGCGTTCCTGCTGCCCCTCCAGCCAGCCCAGGGTACGCAGGGTTTCCACATGCCTGGGGTCGGCAAGGTGGCTGTCACGGTAGGCGGCCAGCGCCTGCTCGCGCTTGCCCAGCGCGGTGAGGAGCATGCCTCGCAGGCCATGCCGTACACGGTCGTAATTCATCGGGCATTCATCCAGAGTGGCGTCGGCATCCATTGTCAGGGCCCGGCGGCAGCCTGACAAGCTGCGTTAGAATCATTGCCTCGCCTCCGGAACGCTCGTCATGCCGCTCGACATCCTGCTGGTCAGAATTCTGCTCGCCGTGGTCCAGATCGCCACCCTCGCGCTGCTTGGGCAAGGGGTGCTGGCGCTGCTGGCCGGCAAATACCGCGAGCAGAACATTTTTTATCGCGTGTTGCGCATCATCACCAGCCCTGCCGTGCGCACCGTGCGCTTCATTACCCCGCGCCTGATTCTCGATGCCCACATTCCCGCGCTCACCTTCTTCGTTCTGCTCTGGTTGTGGATCGCGCTGGCGTTCGCCAAACGCCACCTGTGCGGGCTGCACGGTCTGGCGTGCTGAGCCCGCCCCGCACGGTTTCATCTTGACTTGACCGGGTCAAACCGG
>DAHWJK010000125.1:0-1814 GCA_027344185.1 Thiobacillus sp. | reverse complement strand
CGACGCCGCAGCGAAACCATGCCATGCGATCCCGGATTCCGCGAATCGGCAGCAAGGACGGTGCAGCCCCTCGAAATCCCGATCGGCACGAGGTGGCCACCCATCTCCCAGCCAGCTTCCGTCCCCTGCGCCTCGGGTACGGACCCTCGGTTCCTCGACCAGGCGACGCGCCTAGCAGGCTGGGTGATTACGACGGGTGGTAACGTGGCATCGGTGATGCGCCGGTCCGCTGACGGCGTTGGGGCTTTGCCTCGCGGCCGCGGGACAAGGCGCCCAGGCCTTGGAGCGCCATCTGGCCACTGGCTGGCGCAAACGGCGGGCGGCTGTGGTGGCCACCGCCCAATGGCTTGGCGTGTCGGCCGGGCCTGGTGTGCCTGCTAGGCCGGCAGGTCCGCAGGCAGGATAATGTGCCAAGGCGTCAACATCCATCCACCATGAGAACGATCAACAGCCACGCGCGAAACGACAGGTTCAGCCTTCTGCTACATCGAGAGGCGGCGGAGGCAGTCGCTCACGATGAGGCATTGCTGGGCCGCGCCGAGGCGATTCTGCGGCGCTGGAAGCGGTCGAACGGCATCAACGCTTGCCGTGATTGGGACGAGTGGTTGTTGTTAATTTCCCGTGGCCGATCGGTGGTTGTGCAGGCCATGCTGTCTGAAGACGAGCACGCCACACGCTTGCGGCAAAGCTCTCCCTTTTCCGTGTTGGTTCCGCCTCGCAAGAGGTGGGCGCTCTTGAAGAAGGCGAAACATGAATAGGGAACAGCTCGAGCACATTCTTCGTGCAGCTTCGGCGATCACCAAGCAAGGACGATTCGTCGTCGTCGGCTCCCAGTCGATCGTCGGGACCATACCCGAGCCGCCCGGGGTTCTGGGGTACTCCGCGGAAGCCGACATCTACCCATTGGATGCGCCCGAGCTCTCCGATCTGATCGACGGGTCGATCGGAGAGGGCTCCCCATTTCATGAGACGTTTGGATACTACGCACAGGGAGTAGGGCCGGAAACGGCCGTCCTCCCGGAAGGGTGGCAATACCGTCTCAATCAGGTCCGCGACCCGATCACGCTTGCGGACGGCTATTGTCTGGACCCGACCGACATGGCGGCGTCGAAGCTTGTGGCATGGAGAGAGAAGGACAAGGAATTTCTGGGCGCGATGCTGGAGAGCAAACTGATGGATCGCGGCGCGTTGGAGCAGCGTGCTCTGCAGATTCCACAGAAGCGGTTGTCTGAATACGGGCTGACGCACGAAGAGTTGGTGCGACGGATCGGCTTGCTTGGGCAGATCATCTCCGAACGCCCGCTTCCCGATCGAGCCACGGGCAACGAGGCTTCGACCATCGAGGGCATGCGCCGTGCGCTGCCGCTGCGCAAGAAATCCAAGGGATTGGATCATTGACCCAGTCGCCCGCCAAGGACGCTGATCACCCCGGCCCTTTAACCCTGCCACGCGTTGCCGCCAGCGCCCCCAGTTCCTCGACCAGGCGACGCGCCTGGAGCGGCTACGGTGGAGTTGGAGTTGGAGTTGACCCCGCTTCGTGGACACCTAATCTTTTGGAGAAGGAGTCCACACCATGGCCAAGTCACGTCCCCCGTACCCTGCCGAATTTCGGCAGCAGATGGTTGAACTGGTGCAAGCCGGGCGCACGCCCGCGGAGCTGGCGCGCGAGTTCGGCTGCACGGCACAGAGCATCGTCAACTGGGTGGGCCAGGCGGCCGCCGATGCCGGTCGCCCGCTGCCCGGCAAGGCGGTGTTGAGCACGGCCGAGCGCACCGAGCTGACGCGGCTGCGACGCGAGAACCGGCAGCTGCGCA
>DAHWJK010000320.1:0-4402 GCA_027344185.1 Thiobacillus sp. | reverse complement strand
CGGCCGTTCCATACGCGCCAGCCCGGCGTGCTGCTGCTGGTGGTGCTGCCCGCGCTGCTGTCGGCCTGGCTGATTGCCTATGGCTTTTACGCCGGTGCAGAACGACTCGACCGGATAACGCTCGGCGGCTGGGTGCTGTGGGGCATGCTGGTCTATGTGCCGCCGTGGCTGCTGGGCTGGGCGCTGGGACGGTTTTTCGTTCGCCGCACGCTTGACCCGCCGCGGTTTACCCCGGGCCGCGTCCTTGCCATGGGTGTGTACGCCCTGCTGGCAGGCGCACTGGGCGGCCTGCTGCTGGCCGCGTTTGCCGAAGCGACCGAGTTCATCCGGCGCATCGGCCAGGGCTACAGCGGCTCGTGGATCGCGTCGGCGCTGGCCACCGCGCTGCTGCTGAAGTTCTATTCGCTCACCGTGGTCGGCCACATCGGTCTGATGGGGCGCTATTTCTCGCACGACTCGCGCGAATGGTGGTCGCGCCTGGGCGGCTGGGTACTGCTGGTCTCGCTGGTATGGGCGACGCTGTTCAGCATCGTCTTCATCGCACCCGCCTTCTTCCGCTGGGCTCCGGAGGCTTTCGTTGCCGCAGGCGGCGCGACCTGGATCCTGTCCACTGCAACCGGCGTGCTGCTGGGACGCAGCCCGAAGTCCGCCAACGATGTCCGGCGAAACTGGCGCGACCTTGCCGCGCAGGCCATGCCGTATGTCTTCATCCTCGGCTTGCTCGGCCTGCTGTCGTTCGGCCTGCACCAGCTGCTGATGCTGCCGATGTTCTGCAGCGGATGCGAGGAACATGTCCGCACCTCCACGCAATTCATGTCCGTGCTGTACCAGGAAGCCGCCAACTTCCAGCGCGCCGACATCGCCTGGGTGGCAATCCTGTGCGCCGGCAGCCTGACTGCCGCGGCCGCGCTGGCGTGGCGCATCGACGTCAATCTGTTCTCGATCTACCACTTCTACCGCCAGCGGCTGGTGCGCTGCTATCTCGGCGCTTCGCGCTGCAAGGTGCGCTCGCCGCATCCCTTCACCGGATTCGACCCACGCGACGATCTCAAGCTTGCTGATCTCTGCAGCGCCCCCCTGGGCAAGCCGCAGTGCCAGCGCCCCTATCCCATCCACAACACCGCGATGAACCTGGTCGCCGGCAAGCAGCTCGCGTGGCAGGAACGCCGCGCCGCCGCGTTCGCCTTCACCCCCATGGTGGCCGGCTACAGCTTCACGCTGCCCGACGAAAAGGGTCAGCTGCTCAGTCATTACCGACCCACATCCGGCTACATGGAAGGCGTGTGGATGGGTTCGGCGATGGCGATTTCCGGCGCCGCCGCCTGTCCCAACATGGGCTATCACAGTTCGCCCGCGCTGACCTTCCTGATGACCGTATTCAACGTCCGCCTCGGCCACTGGAGTCCCAACCCGGCCAGCGAGCCGCACTGGAAGAAGCACGATCCGCCGTTTGGCGGGACCTATCTGCTGAAGGAACTGTTCGGCCACACCGACCAT
Organism: Thiobacillus sp.; assembly: GCA_027344185.1. Taxonomy (GTDB): domain Bacteria; phylum Pseudomonadota; class Gammaproteobacteria; order Burkholderiales; family Thiobacillaceae; genus Thiobacillus. Next base: position 2,905 of record DAHWJK010000320.1, on the reverse strand, counting down.
GACTCGCCGTTTATCTACCTGTCGGACGGCGGCCATTTCGAAAATCTCGGCATTTACGAACTGGTGCGACGGCGCTGCACCTGCATCGTCGTCGTCGACGCCGGCGAGGATGGCAAGAACCATTTCGAGGACCTCGGCAACGCCATCCGCAAGTGCTACGCCGACTTCGGCGTGACCATCGACATCCATGCCGAAGACCTGGAAAACGGCTACTCGGCCGTCGGTCGTGTGGTCTATCCGCCGCGCGCGGGCAGCACGGATGCGCCGACCGAAGCCTGCCTGATCTACATCAAGCCCAACCTCACCGGCACCGAACCCGCCGACCTGTTGAATTACAAGTGCACCCACCCCGGCTTCCCGCACGAATCGACCCAGGACCAGTGGTTCGACGAATCGCAGTTCGAGAGCTACCGCAAGCTCGGGCACCACACCGGCAAGGCGGTGTTCGAGGCGGTGCTGATCGAGGCCGCGCAGCGCCAGGAATTGGCCGCCGACAATGGGCCGCTGCTGCCGTGGATGTGCGAAATCCTGCGCGAGCGACGCAATGAACTGGCTTGAAAACATATCCCCCTTGACTGGGTTTCAGGACTGTCCGTCCTGCTGACAGGAGCGCCCCATGAAAGCATCGACCTGGCTTGTTGGCATCTTGAGCATTTCAACCCTCGTCCTGTTCGCCTGGTTTGCCCAGCAACCCGATGCTGCGCGCGCCACCCCGTCGCCTGCAGCGGACCGGATGCAAAACGCGCTGGCACCCGCCGAGCCCGCTCCGCTTTCTGCGCTGCCGGGTGCGGCGTCGCCCTATACCGATGCCGGCTTCCACGCAGGAGAAGCGGGTCTTACGCCCTCGGCGCGCGCCGGGCGCGAAATCTGGTTCAAGGCCACCGCAGGCAATGCGCGCTTCCACACCTACAGTTTCCAGCAGCGCGTCACCGCCTTGATCGACTGGTACGGCGTGCTGCGCGGCGACGCCCGCGACACCCGCTTCCGGACCTGGGGCCTGATCAACGATCCCGGCTGCTGCACCCCGGGATCGGACGGCTGCCCGGCCAAAAGCTACGAGGAAACCTATGGCTTCGACTGGTGCCCGGGCGACGACACCCTGCTGAAATTCGTCGGCAAACCCGGCTACCGCGATCCCGCCTGCGATTTCAAGGACGCCGCCGCCGACGCGGGCGATCCCGACGGCCACCAGCAGGGGCGCGAGGACAGCTGCCATCTGGCGTTCGGCACTTCCACCGGCGCACTCGGCTTCCGCAAGTTTCCCAACCCGCGTTTCGATGCGGCGGTATGGAAGCAGGTCAACGGCGGCCTCGGTAGCTGGGAAGGCTACAACCGCACGCTGTCGGACGATCCCGCCCGCGCCGACCACAAGGTGCGCAAACTGGCCGATGCCTCGATCGAACCGCCCTTCCTAATCGGCACCGCGTGCGCGTCATGCCACGTCGCGTTCAACCCGGCCAACCCCCCGCTCGACCCCGAGCATCCGAAATGGGAAAACCTCTCGGGCCTGGTCGGCAACCAGTACATCCGCGTCTCCGAGGTGCTGATTTCCGGCATGCCGCGCAACGACCTGCTGTGGCAGATTTTTTCGCATGCGCGCCCCGGCACCTCCGACACCTCGGCGATTCCAAACGACCAGGTCAACAACGCCGGCACCATCAATGCGCTGATCAACACCGCGCAGCGGCCGGTGTTCCCGGGCGAAAAGGTCAACCGCTGGCGCAAGGCGGCGTCCTGCCCCGCGGGTGCGAATGAATCCACCTGCTGGTGCGAACCCGGCAAACCCGGCAAATGCTGGGAAAAAGGCGTCAAGACCGAAACCGTCCACCACATCCTCAAGGGCGGCGGCGACTCGATCGGCGCGCTCGGCGCGATCCAGCGCGTGTATTTCAATATCGGCTCGTGCGCCGAGCAGTGCTGGCTCAACCACCTGACCGACCTGCGGCAGCTCGACCCGAAAGCGCGCAACTTCGGCCAGACGCCGTTCGACATCGGCCAGTGCCGACGCGATTGCCCCAACTTCCGCGCAGTGGAAGACCGCCTGCAGAATGTGCTCGATTTCTTTCTGACCGCGCCCGAAGGCCAAGCCCGCGACCTTGTCGAGGCGCGCGCCAACCAGCTGGAGACGGCATATACCGAAACCGAACTGGTGCGCGACCTCGAACGCGAATTCGGCAAGGATGCGGTGTCGCGCGGCCAGCAGGTGTTCGTCGCCAACTGCGCGCGCTGCCATGCCAGCGGCAAGGCACCGTTCGAGACCGTCGATTTCCGTGCGCTCGACAGCAAGAGCGGCCTGCGCGCCGACTGGCTCGGCAACGACGTGCCCATCCCGGTCACCGAAGTCGGTACCTACCGCTGCCGTTCGCTGCATTCCAATCATATGCGCGGCCACGTCTGGGAGCAGTTCGCCAACGCGGACTACCACGCGCGGCCGACCGTGTCCGGCCTGCTCGAGCCGCACGACGGCGGCCGCGGCTACTACCGCAACGTCTCGCTGTTGAACCTGTGGGCGCACGCGCCCTTCCTGCACAACAACGCGGTCGGTCCCGAACTGTGCGGCTGGGGCGGCGACCCGTCGAATCCCAACGAGCTCTACCGCTCCAGCTACGTCGATACCAGCCTGCCTGGCAATCCGCCACTGGCGAAGGACAAACAGCCAGCGTGCTGGACCTACGACCCCTCGGTCAATGGCCGCTTCCAGCTCTATGTCGCCTCGATGCAGGACCTGCTGAATCCGGCCAAGCGCATTCCCAAGGCGACCAAAGTCGACGAGGACATCGTGCTCGACATCGGCCCGCGCATCTTCGACGGCAAGGAGGAGAAACGCCTGGTCGGCTTCACCGTGCGGGTGCCGGCCGGCGCCACTGCGGGCAACGTCGGCAACTTCCGCCACAAGGATTTCATC
>DAHWJK010000298.1:0-3613 GCA_027344185.1 Thiobacillus sp. | reverse complement strand
CAGTCCTCGAACTCGGCCTCGTCGACCAGCTTGAGTGTGTTCGTGTTCGTGTTCGCGCCCGGCGCCCTGCGGTCCAGGTCGGAAACCGGCCCGACATGCTGGATGCGTTCGCGGATGGCATTGAAAAAATCGTCCTCGATCCGGCTGCGGTGCTGTACCAGTTCCTGGGCACCGTACTCGTAGCGGGCACGCTCCAGAAAACTCATCTCGTCCTGGCCGGCCTGTGCCAGGCGTTCCATGCTCTGGAGGAAGAATTCCTGCATCACCGCATCGAGAAAATTGCGAAACAGACTGGTGCATTCCTGCTGCAGCGCCTGCGCCTGCTGCGGGTCCAGCCCCGGTCGGGCCTGTGCACCGGCGGCCAGCCGCGCACTCGCGGCGCGCAGGGTCTGCAAGGCGGCCTCCGGCATGGCCGGCACAAAAATGCCGACCCCGCCGGGCGCGACACGCGCCACCCAGCCATTGAGCTGGTGCGAACGGGACGCGTCGCCCTCGCCAACGGAAAATCCCGCGCCCACGAGCGTGCCCACCAGGGCCGGGAGGGCGGAATCGGGCGTGCGGCCGCCGGGAAAGGCAACATACAAGCCGGTCTGGCAGTAATCGCGAATCTCGGCGGGGATGGCTGCAGCTTCGCCAAAACGAAGCTGGACGGCCTGCAACGTCGCTTTCCGCGCGTGGCGCCGTTTTTCCCTGCTGCCTGCCTCGGACGTGTGGTGGGTCATGGTGTGTCTTATGTTGGAATCGGCATTGCTCCTGCAGCATGGCCTGCCAGCAAGCATCCTCAGCGCCGGCACGGACGCATATGCAACGAACACATTACGCAGCCATGAACCGCTCAATAGGATAACGGCTATAAGGAGGGGGGGCTTTACAGTTGGCGTTGAGGCCGTCGTTATCCATGCTGCGCTGGCCCAGCGGATCCACGATGGCATAGACGTTATCGACGACCTTTTTCGGCGCGGGGCGCGTAGTCGCCGCGCACGGACAGCACAAGCCGCGTCGACGTCGCCGCGAGCAGCATCGATCGATACCGCTGCAGCAGGACGTTCCCTTATTTGGCAGCTAGACCCGCTTCATACCAGCCTTTGCTGCGGTTGACGATTTTCACCACCAGCAGCATCGCCGGCACCTCGATCAGTACGCCGACCACGGTGGCGAGCGCGGCGCCCGACTGGAAGCCGAACAGCGCGATCGCCGCCGCCACCGCCAGCTCGAAGAAGTTGGACGCGCCGATCAGCGCCGAGGGGCAAGCGACGCTGTGCTTCTCGCCCACCTTGCGGTTGAGCCAGTAGGCCAGTCCCGAGTTGAAGAACACCTGGATCAGGATCGGCACCGCCAGCAGCGCAATAATCAGCGGCTGCGCAATGATCTGCTCGCCCTGGAAGGCGAACAGCAGCACCAGCGTGGCCAGCAGCGCGAGGATGGACAAATGCCCGAGCGTGGCAAGCGTGGCATCGAACGCCGCCTGCCCACGCTTCAGCAGCCGCTTGCGCCAGACCTGCGCCAGGATCACCGGGATGACGATGTACAGCACCACCGAGGTGAACAGCGTGTCCCACGGCACCACGATCGCCGACAAGCCCAGAAGCAGGCCGACGATGGGCGCGAAGGCGACGATCATGATGGTATCGTTCAACGCCACCTGCGACAGCGTGAAATACGGGTCGCCGCCGGTCAGCCGGCTCCACACGAACACCATCGCGGTACACGGCGCGGCGGCCAGCAGGATGAGGCCGGCGACGTAGCTGTCGAGCTGTTCCGCGGGGAGATAAGGCGCGAACCAGTGGCGGATGAAGAGCCACGCCAGCAGCGCCATCGAAAACGGCTTCACCGCCCAGTTGACGAACAGCGTGACGCCGATGCCCTTCCAGTGCGACTTCACCTGATGCAAGGCACCGAAGTCGATCTTCATCAGCATCGGAATGATCATGATCCAGATCAGCAGGCCGACCGGCAGATTCACCTGCGCCACTTCCATCCGTCCCAGCGCCTGAAACGGCGCCGGAAAGAGCTGGCCCAGCGCCACGCCGGCGACGATGCACAGCGCCACCCACAGGGTGAGCCAGCGCTCGAACACGCTCATCGGCGCCGCGCTTCCTTGCATGCGGGCAGCGCGCTTTCCCGTGACTTCACACTGTGCGCTCATCGGGCGAACTCCATCAAGCGTGGCGCACTCATGCCGTCTTCCCGATCTCGCGCACGGCCTGCTGCAGCTTCATGCGGTCCAGTTTGTCGAAAGGCAGGCTGACGAGCATGCAGACGCGCCGCTGCAACTGGTTCATCGCATCGACGAAGGCATGGCACTTCTGCTCGTCGCTGCCTTCGACCGCAACCGGGTCGGGGACGCCCCAGTGCGCGGTCATCGGCTGACCCGGCCACACCGGGCAGACTTCGCCCGCTGCCTTGTCGCACACCGTGATGACGAAATCGAGCTGCGGCGCATCGGCTTGCGCGAACTCGTCCCACGACTTGCTGCGCAGTTCGCCGGTGGGGAAATTATTTTTTTCCAGCAATTCCAGCGCGAACGGGTTGACCTGCCCGGCAGGATGGCTGCCCGCACTGAATGCATGGAAGCGCCCCTTGCCCAGATTGTTCAGCAACGACTCGGCCAGAATCGAGCGCGCCGAATTGCCGGTACACAGGAACAGCACATTGAATGAAGGTTCAGCCATGGCAGCGTCTCTGTCGATTCAGGCGGCGGTCGCTTGCAGACCGAGTTTTTCGCGCACCGCCGCCACCAGGCGGGCGCGGATGTCGTCGCGCACCGCGAGGAAGCTCTCCAGCGGCTCGCCGTGCGGATCGTGGAACGGCAGGTGGATGGCCGGGATCGGCTTGGGGAAGATGGGGCAGGCTTCGCGGGCGTTGTCGCACACCGTCACCACCAGGTCGATGTCCTCGGTCATCACCGCGTCGATGTCCTTCGGGTGCAGGCCGCCGGTATCGAGGCCGGCGGCCTGCAGCGCGGCGATCGCTCCGTCGGCCACCTTGGGCTGCGGTCGGGTGCCGGCGGAGAGCGCGCGCACCTGGCCGGCGAGGTCGTGGTTCAGCAGCACTTCGGCCATTTGCGAGCGACAGGAATTGCCGGTGCACAGCACCAGCACGGTGTAGGGTTTTTCAGCCACGATGGATCCTCGGATGTATAAAGAATGAAACTCAGCAACAGTCGCCCGCGGCCGGCCTGCCCTTGACCGGAATGCAGCCGGACACTTTGGCCACGGCCGGTTCGGGCACGCAGCATCCGGCGGCGGATGCGGATGCCTCCGCATGGCCGAACACCGGAATGCTGTCGAGCGTGTGATAGGTCTCCCACGCGATGCCGGTGGGGTCGGTCGCCCAGTATTTGTCCGACCTGGCGTAGCAGCAGGCAGTGCCCATTTCCTCGACCACGTCGGCGTCGAGCTTCTGCAGGCGTGCGTTCATTTCGGCGAGTTCGTCGGCCGATTCGACCTGCACGCCCAGATGGTTGAGTCCGGGCGCGGCGCCGCGCGCCGAGATGGCGAAGTTCACGCGCGGATCGTCGAGCATCCACTTGGCGTAATCGGCCTTGGCGACGGTCGGCTCGGCGGCGAACATCGTGGAATAGAACGTGATGCTGGCGGCGAGATCGTCGACC
>DAHWJK010000120.1:0-1928 GCA_027344185.1 Thiobacillus sp. | reverse complement strand
GGCGCTTTCCAGCGCAGCCAGAATCGGGCAAGCATCCAGGGGATAGCGTTCCTGGTTGCAATCGGCAATCAGGCGGTCCAGGGCATCGGACATGGCCTTGAGTGCTTTGATGCGGCTTTCGAGTTGCAGCTTTTTCTCGATCGCCCGTTTGCGCATATCGCCGCAACAGGCGGCGTCCGTGGCACGCAGATCGAGCAACGCGTGGATCTCCGCCAGCGTAAAGCCGCAATGCTGGGCCTGTTTGATGAACCGGATGCGACGCGCAGCGTCGGCGTCATAGAGTCTGTAGCCCCCTTCGGACTTGGAGGTGGGCGCAATCAGACCCTCGCGCTCGTAGAAGCGCAGGGCATCGGGCGTGGTCTGCGCCAGTTCCGCGAGTTTGCCGATGGTCAGCATGGGTTGTTCTCTGCCGTTCAGGAAGACATGCCTGGCCCCGGCATCATCGCGGGGCCAGGCGATGCAAAACCCTAGCGTGCCTGACCGAGACCCGCCACGCGCAACACGGCCTCGTCGACACCGCGCCCGGCGCAGCAGCCGGCGAGCTGGCCGTCGATGGCGACCGCGGGAATCGAACGCACGCCCAGCGCCTTGGCACGCGCCGCAGCCTTGATGTCGTGCATGTCATGCACGACGACGCCGCAAGACGTGCAGGCAACGCGCTTGACCAAAGCCACCACATCTTCGCACACGGCGCAACCGGCGCTGAAGACCTCCACCTGACGTTGTGTTGCCATGTCAGAACTCCTTTGTTTGAAACCCACCCATCTGTCTTGGCGTGATCCCCGGGTGAACAAAGACCTGCCGTATCGCGATGGATGCACTCTAGACCTTGGAGTGAGGTCCAGAGTCAAGGGATTTTTGGGCGTGTTGTTCATCTTCGGGATGACTGCCTTTATTTTCATCACCGATGTGACGGAAACTTTTTGGCCGACGTCATCCCATTGCGGCAATTTGGTCAAGGCGTTCCACCCTAAAGGGTTTACACAGAAACTCCTCCCTGAATCGAATAGGATCGGTATGCGCTGTGGTGCGTCGCATGCATGGTCGCGGCCGCCTGCGAGACGAGGGCAGCACCATAGAACCAAGTTTTTGCTGGAACTCCGGCAGGTGTGCGGGACTCTATAGCGATTTGCATGATGACGCTCGCTTATATCCGCTTGCTTTTCTCAATAGCCTGATTGCATGAATGCCTTGCGTGTCGTCCTGCTCACCATCCTGCTGGCTTTGCTGCCGCTGCAAGGCTGGGCCGCTATGGGCGATGCCACGACGTTCACGACCATGCTGAGTCACTGCCCCGGGCGAGATCAAGCTTTAATGGAGGCATCGCACGCAGACTTGTCCGCCACAGACCTGCAACAGTCACAGCATTCCCTCGATTCCTTAGAACGCAACCGTGAAGTGAGGCCGGACGGCCGCCTGGGCCACCCGGCAGCCGGACATGCCCTTTGCCCTGTCCCCTGCGGTATCGTTTTAGCGACTGCCTCCGCGCCATTCGCTTGGCTCTTTGTGCAGAACGCAGCTCCCATGCCGCAATTCCACACACGCTTCGTCGCCAGTACGGCGCCGGACGCCCCTTATCACCCGCCCAGGGTCTGATCAACCCTCAAGGCCGGCATTCCCCCGGCCAGCGCTGCGGCAGCAGGTCAATCTGCGAGGTCGCTCTCTGTCCCCGGCTCATCCCAACGACCAGCCTCCGGACCCGGTCCGAGAGCATCGTTCCGCGATGAACTGGGCGAGCCGATCGCCACAGTCTTCTTGAAAACATCGATCGAGGTGAAATCATGCGCGTGCGTTTCACAATTGCCGCCACTGTGGCGTTCGTCATGGCCGGCATGGCCTATTTTGTCCTGGCCAGGAAGCCGGCTGTCCCGCAGGCGACGTTTGTGCTGCTGTCTGGAAGAACCCTTTCGACCTCTTCCCTGCGAGGC
>DAHWJK010000278.1:0-10381 GCA_027344185.1 Thiobacillus sp. | reverse complement strand
CGCGTAAAGGGCGGGCGGCTGGTATGAACAAGGAATCCCGATGATAGGCAGAATTACCGGCACCCTAGCCGCCAAGCAGCCGCCACAGGTGCTGGTGGACGTCAACGGCGTCGGCTACGAGATCGACGTGCCGATGAGCACCTTCTACAACCTGCCGGCCCTCGGCGAGAAAATCAGCCTGCTCACCCATCTGGCGATCCGCGAGGATGCGCACCTGCTTTATGGTTTTGGCAGCGAAACCGAACGTGCGGCGTTCCGCGAGTTGCTCAAGGTGTCCGGCATCGGTGCCAAGACCGCGTTGTCAGTGTTGTCCGGCCTGTCGGTCAACGATCTGGCGGTGGCCATCGCCGGGCAGGAGATCGGCCGCATCGTCAAGGTGCCGGGCATCGGCAAGAAAACCGCCGAGCGCCTGCTGCTCGAACTCAAGGGCAAGCCGGTGTTTGCGGGTGCGGTCGCGAGTGCTGCGCCCGCGGGCGTGGCCGACGATGTACGGCAGGCCCTGCTGGCGCTTGGCTATAACGAGCGCGAAACGACAGACACCCTGCGCCAGTTGCCGCCCGATCTGTCTGTGGGAGAGGCCATCCGGCAGGCCTTGCGGAGCTTGTCGAAAACGTAAGCGCCGTGTCGACGCCCGACCCCCGTCCTCCCGTCTCCCTGCGGCGCCATTTTTCATGGCTGCTGCTGGGCGTCGCGGTGATGCTGGCCGGAGGGGTGGGCCTGAGCCTGTGGTTCAGCCTGCAGGTCGACAGCCAGAACCGGGACGGCATGCTGAAAATGCACGCTGAAGGCGCGCGGGATGGGGTGAAGCGCCGTCTCGATCACTATCGCACCCTGGTGGACAAACTGGCGCGCGATCCCGAGCTGGAAGACCTGCTACGCTTTGGCGACGCCTCTGGCCAGAAGGCGTGGGTCCAGTCGCGCCAGACGCTGATTCCCGACCTGCATGGTTTGACCCTGCTCACGCCCGAGGGCGAGGTGCTGGGCGACGCGACGACCCTGCGGATCGGGCCGAAGTGCCGCGCGGAACTCGCATCCCGACAACCGCTGCGCGGCATGAGGCTGCACCTCCAGCGCGGCGCGGCCGGCCGCGAGCATGTCGACCTGGTGTCCGCCGTGCACGGGTTCGACAACGAATTGCTGGGCGGCGTTTTTCTGAGCATGCGTCTCGATGCCCTGAAACGGATACTCGACGAGGCCGCCTATCCTGGCCAGACCCTCACCCTGCTCGATGAGACGGGAAAAATCGTCGTCGGCAACGGCAAGGCATCCGGCGCGACCCGCGAGATCCGCCTGGACGTGGGAGAAGCCGGGTGGACGCTGGTCGCGCGCGCGCCGCTGCAGAAACTAGCGTACAGCGGCAAGGTGCAGATTGTCGCGGGATCGCTGACCCTGCTGGCCGTGCTGCTGCTGCTGGGGCTCGGCATGCTGCGATTGCGCCGGACGATGCTGCGGGATATCGATGCCACGCGCGATGCCCTGACCGCGCTGGCGCGGGACGAGCCCGTTCCGCCCATCGTCCCGCACTATGCCGAGTTCGGGCAGGCGGTATCCGATATCAACCTGGTGGCTCTGCATTTGCAGGAGCAGCGGTTGCGGCTGGAGCATCTGAGTCTCACCGACCCGCTCACCGGCCTGCCCAACCGGCGGGCGTTCGAGACGCGCTTCCCGCAGGCGCTGGGGTTCGCCGAACGGGGTCACCGCATCGCCCTGGTGCTGCTCGACATCGATCATTTCAAGCGCATCAACGACAGCTTCGGCCACGGCGTCGGCGACCAGGTGCTGCTGGCGCTGGCGCAGACGCTGAAAACCCTGACGCGCCGCGCCGATCTGTCGGCGCGGCTGGCGGTCGACGAGTTCGCCATCCTGTTGGCCGATCTCGATGCGGCCGGCGTGGCCTTGTGGTATCAGCGCCTGATCGACCATTTCAGCGGCGAGCTCAATGCCCTGGGCCTGAACCTGCAAACCGGGATCAGCGCGGGACAGACCTGGCTGCAAGGCGTCCCCCGCGATTCCATGAACCAGGCCCTCGCGCGCGCCGATCGCGCGCTGTACCAGGCCAAGGATCGCGGGCGCGCCCAGCTGGTATTCGACGCCCCGGCAGGCGAAAAGAACGCAGGGTAGAATCCCCGCATGTTTGCAGCCCGCCCGACCCCATGATCGAAACCGACCGCCTCATCGCCCCCGCCGCCGTCAGCCCCGTCGAGGAGCAGATCGAGCGCGCACTGCGGCCGCGCACGCTGGCCGAGTACGTCGGTCAGGCCAAGGCACGCGAGCAACTCGAAATCTTCATCAGTGCTGCAAGGAACCGTAGCGAGGCGCTTGACCACGTGCTGCTGTTCGGCCCGCCGGGCCTGGGCAAGACCACGCTGGCGCACATCATCGCGCGCGAGATGGGCGTGAATCTGCGCCAGACCTCAGGCCCGGTGCTGGAGCGCGCGGGCGACCTAGCGGCGCTCCTGACTAACCTTGAACCGAACGACGTGCTGTTCATCGACGAGATCCATCGCCTTTCTCCGGTGGTCGAGGAAGTGCTTTACCCCGCGCTGGAAGATTTCCAGATCGACATCATGATCGGCGAAGGCCCGGCCGCGCGCTCGGTCAAGCTCGACCTGCCGCCGTTCACGCTGGTCGGCGCTACCACCCGCGCCGGCATGCTCACCAATCCGCTGCGCGACCGCTTCGGTATCGTCGCGCGTCTGGAATTCTATTCGGCGGAAGAGCTCGGCTTCATCGTGCACCGCTCGGCCGGCCTGTTGCAGATGAACCTGGACGAGGCCGGCGCGCTGGAAATCGCCCGCCGTTCGCGCGGCACCCCGCGCATCGCCAACCGCCTGCTGCGCCGCGTGCGCGACTACGCCGAAGTGAAAGCGGACGGACAGGCCACCGGCGCGGTGGCCGATGCGGCGCTGGTGATGCTGGATGTGGACCGCGCCGGGCTCGATGTGATGGACAGGAAGCTCTTGTCCGCGATGATCGAGAAATTCATGGGCGGACCGGTCGGGCTGGACAACCTCGCGGCCGCCATCGGCGAGGAGCGCGACACCATCGAGGATGTGCTCGAACCCTTCCTGATCCAGCAGGGCTACCTGCAGCGCACGCCGCGCGGCCGCATCGCCACGCCGCTGGCCTACCGTCACCTGGGCATCGCCGCGCCCTCCGCCCCGGGCGCCGACCTGTTTTGAGCGCGCCGTTTTACTGGCCGGTCCGCGTCTACTGGGAGGACACCGATGCGGGCGGCGTGGTGTACTACGCCAACTACCTCAGGTTCATGGAGCGCGCGCGCAGCGAATGGCTGCGCGCACGCGGCTTCGAGCAGGACGTGCTGCGCGACGAGACCGGCGTGGTGTTCGTGGTGCGGCGGGTGGAAATCGATTACCGCTTGCCAGCGCGCTTCAACGATGCGCTCGACGTGACCGTGCATCTACGCGAAGCCGGGCGTGCCAGCCTGCTCGTGCGGCAGGAACTCCTGCGAGGGGATGTCTGTCTGGCAGAAGCGGTGGTGACGCTGGCCTGCGTCGACGCGACGCATTTCAAACCCGTTAAAATGCCCCCAATCATACTTCAGGCTTTGCCCCAGACTCCGTGAATCCAGAACTCAGCCAGGACCTTTCGCTGTTCCACCTGATCATCCAGGCCTCGGTGCCGGTGCAGCTCGTGATGCTGCTGCTGCTGGGCGCATCGCTGCTGTCGTGGTGGTTCATTTTCATCAAGATGTTCACGCTGAAGCGTGCCCTGCGCGAAACCGACCGCTTCGAGCGCGAATTCTGGGCGGGCGGCGACATCAACGTCATGTACAAGCGGGTGGCCGGGCAGCGTGAAACCGCGGGGGAGATGGAGCGCATCTTCGCGGCCGGTTTCAGCGAGTTCATCAAGCTGCGGCAGCAGGCCGGGCTGTCGCTCAATGTCATCATCGACGGCACCCGCCGCGCCATGCGCGCGACCTACCAGCGCGAACTGGACAACCTCGAATCGCACCTGTCGTTTCTCGCCACCGTCGGCTCGGTGTCGCCCTACGTCGGCCTGTTCGGCACCGTGTGGGGCATCATGATCGCCTTCATGGGGCTGTCGAGCGTGGCGCAGGCCACGCTGGCGCAGGTTGCGCCGGGCATCGCCGAAGCGCTGATTGCCACCGCCATGGGCCTGTTCGCAGCCATTCCCGCGGTGGTGGGCTACAACCGCTATACCCACGACATCGATCGCCTGTCGAACCGGATGGAAAGCTTCATGGAAGAGTTTTCCAACATCCTTCAGCGCCAGGCCCCCAAGGCGGCCTAACCCGGTGGCACGCACGCGCAAACAGCTTAGCCAGATCAACGTCGTTCCGATGATCGACGTGATGCTGGTGCTGCTCGTCATCTTCATGGTGACCGCGCCCTTCATCAATCCCGGCCAGGTCGAGTTGCCGAGCGTCGGCCAGACCGCGCAGCCGCCGTCGCAGCCGCTCGAGCTGATCATCAAGGACTCCGGTGAATACCGGCTGCGTGACCGCGCAGCCGGGGGGGTCGAGCGGGTGATCGAAAAGTCGGCGCTGGCGGCCGAGGTGGCCGCGCTGCACGGGGCCGCGCCGGACCAGCCCGTGGTCATCGCAGCGGACAAGAACGTCCGCTATGAAGAAGTGATGCACGCGATGACGGTGCTGCAGCAGGCGCAGATCACCCGCATCGGCCTGCTCGCCCGCCCGGCCCGATGAACCTGCCCGCCGACACGCCCTTCCATTCCCGTCCCGCTGCACCCCGATTCGCTGCCGCTGCGATGGCGCTGGGCGTGCATGCCGCCTTTGTTTTGCTGCTGGTGTTCGGCGTGTCGTGGCAGACCCGCGACGCCGCGCCGGTGATGGTCGATGTCTGGACCTCGCTGCCGCCGTCGGTCGCGGTGGAGTCGCCCGCGCTCACGCCGCCACCGCCACCGCCGCCGCCGAAACCGGAGCCTGTGCGCCCGCCGCCCCCCGAGCCGGTGGTGAAGACGCCGCCACCGCCGAAAGCGCCCGACATCGCGCTCGAGCAAAAAAAGATCGAGGCCGAGCGTCTGAAAAAACAGCAGGCGGCGGAGGAGAAAGCGCGCGCAGAAGCAGCAAAAGCCGCGCAGCAGAAGCAGCTGGCCGAGCAGAAAAAGCGCGCGCTGCAGCGCCAGATCGAAGAAGACGAGCAGGTGCGGCGCATGGCGGAGGCGGAGGCAGCGCAGGCCGCGCAGCAGGCCAGCCAGGCGGAAGCGCGCGCGGCTGCCAGCAGGCGCGAGGCCGCGGTCGCCGGCGTCGTCGGCCAGTTTCGCAACCAGATCAGCGCCAAGGTGCGCGGTAACACCCGACTGCCCGACAACCTCGTCGGCAATCCCGAAGTGCACTGCCTCGTGCGGCTGCTGCCAACAGGTGAAGTGCAGAGCGTGCGGGTGACGCGATCGAGCGGCAACGTGGCGTACGACGACGCGGTAGTGCGCGCGATCGAGAAATCGTCGCCGTTGCCGCTGCCGGAGGATCGCGACGCACGCGCGCAATTCGTTCCGGAACTTTCCTTCGTTCATCGCCCCAAACCCTGAGCGCGACGCCAGCCGATGCGGCGTCGCATTCTGCGCCCCCGGCGCGCCATGCTAAACTGCCCTGCAAGTCAGGCACCTTCGATCGAGATTTCCGAGCCTATGCCGCGCGTTGTTCTGTTCTACCCCATGCTTTTGCTCGCCCTGCTGTGTGCGCCGTTTTCCGCGCGCGCAGCGCTTGAAATCCAGGTGGTCGGCGGCGCCGCCAACAAGATCGCGGTGGCGATGGTGCCGTTTCAGGCGGCGCCGGGGCAGCCTGTGCCGGACCTGTCCGAGATCGCCGGCGACGATCTGGAGCGGAGCGGCCAGTTCAGGCGGGTCGACCTCGGCGGCGCGGCCCGGCCGGTGGCACCGGCGCAGGTGGATCATGCATTCTGGCGCGGCCGCGGCGCCGATGCCGTCGTCATCGGCCAGGTGACCGCGCTGGCGGGCGGCCGTTTCGAAGTCCGGTTCTATCTCATGGACGTGGTCAAGCGCACCCAGCTGGCGGCATTCGCCTACACCATCCCGGCCAGGCAGTGGCGCGCCACCGCCCACCAGATTGCCGACATCGTCTACGAAAAACTGACCGGCACGCCGGGCGCGTTCAGCACCCGCATCACTTATGTGCAAAAGCAGGGCAAGCGTTTTGAATTGCGCGTGGCCGATGCCGACGGGCACAATCCGCGCACCGTGATGCGTTCCGCCGAGCCGGTGATTTCGCCGCGTTTTTCGCCGGACGGCACGCGCATGGCCTATGTGTCGTTCGAGGACAAGAAACCTGTGGTCTACGTGCAGTCGCTGCAGGATGGCCGGCGCAGCAAGGTCGCCGCCTTCAAGGGCTCCAACTCCGCGCCCGCCTGGTCGCCTGACGGCAAGCGCATCGCGGTGGTGCTGACGCGCGACGACGCCTCGCAGATTTACCTGATCAACGCAGACGGCAGCGGACTTGCGCGAATCTCGCGCAGCGCCAGCATCGACACCGAGCCGGTTTTCGCGCCCGATGGCGCAACGATTTATTTCACCTCCGATCGCGGCGGCAGTGCGCAGATCTACCAGATGCCGGTCAGCGGCGGCGCTGCCCGGCGAGTGACCTTCAATGGCAGTTACAATGTGTCTCCTGCGATCAGCAAGGATGGCCGGCGTCTTGCCTACATCAGTCGCGACGAAGGCCGCTTCCGGGTGGTGCTGCACGAGCTGTCCACCGGGCAGACCCGGGTGCTGACCGACAGCGCCCGCGACGAGTCCCCCAGTTTCGCGCCCAACGGCCAGGTGGTGCTGTATGCCACCGTGCAGGGCGGACGCGGTATCCTTGGCACGGTGAGCCTGGACGGTCAGACCCGTGCGCGTCTGTCGGAGCCGGGGGTGGATGCCCGCGAACCGGCCTGGGGGCCGTAGCAGCAGGAGTAGGGAGCGGGTGGCCCGGCATCGGGCGGCCCATGCAGCATCGTTTTCATTCAAAAAGGAGAGACAGATGAACAAGATTTTCTGGCCCGTATTGCTTGCCCTGACCGTGTCCGCATGCAGCACCAAAGGCACGACACCCGCGCAGGTCGAGGACCGCACCGGCACCGCAACAACGGCCCCGGCGACCGGCGCCGCCAGCACCGGTACCAGCAGCGATTCCGTCTCCGGCAGCGCATTGCCGGGCGACGCCACCGGCGTCGATCCGCGCAAGGACCCGGCCAATGTGTTGTCCAAGCGCAGCGTCTTTTTCGATTTCGACAGCTTCGTGGTTAAGGATGAATACAGCGAAATGATCCAGGCCCATGCCAGCTACCTCAACGCCAACCGTAATGCCCGCGTGATCCTGCAGGGCAACGCCGACGAGCGCGGCAGCCGCGAATACAACCTGGCGCTGGGACAAAAGCGTGCCGAGGCCGTGCGCCGCGCGTTGTCCGTGCTGGGCGTAACCGAGTCGCAGATGGAAGCGGTCAGCTTTGGCGAGGAAAAACTGCGTAACACCGGCAGCACCGAAGAGGCGCATGCCGAGAACCGTCGCACCGATGTGGTGTATGGCGACGAGTAAGCGCCTGCTGCAGCGGGGGGGGCTGGTGCTGGTCGGCGCGTTCGCGCTGGGGCAGCCGGCATGGGCGCTGTTCGGCAATGCCGAGCTCACCCGGCAGACGCAGGCGCTGCAGCAACGTGCGGATGCGGTCGATGCCCGGCTCGGCAGGATCGAGGCCGCGCTGCAGGACAATCGCAAGCTGCTCGACCTGCTGAAGGAAGTCGAAACGCTGAAGGCTGAAAACGCGCGGCTGCGCGGACTGGTCGAAATGCAGCAGCACCAGATGGAGACGCTCGGCAAGCGGCAGAACGATCTGTACGCCGACCTCGACCAGCGCCTGGCCGACCTCGCCAAAGCCGCCCAGCCTGCGGCTGCGTCTGCCGATGCGGGTGTCGTGGCGGCCGGTGCGCCGCCCGCCGATGCCTCGGCGGCGTCGCGCAGCTACGAATCCGCGCTCGCATTGTTTCGCGAAGCCAATTATCCGGGCGCCATCGCCGGTTTTGGCAGCTTTCTCAAGGCCCATCCCGACAGCGAACTCGCCGCCAACGCGCAGTACTGGATCGGCTATTCGTATTACGCGCTGAAAGACTACAAGACCGCACTGGCGCAGCAGCAAAAGCTGGTCGCCACCTATCCCGGCAATCCCAAGGTGCCCGATGCGCTGTTCAACATCGCCGCCAACCAGATCGCGCTGGGGCAGACGGCCACTGCCCGCAAGACGCTCGAGGAGATCGTCGCGAAGCATCCCGGCACCCCGGCTGCCACCCTTGCTGCCCGCCGGCTGTCCACGCTCAAATAAACCCGCATGTCCGCGTCACCCACACTCCGTTTGACGGAGGTGTTTCTTTCGCTGCAGGGCGAAACCAGCCGCGCCGGCCTGCCGACGGTGTTCGTCCGTCTGACCGGCTGCCCGCTGCGCTGTCGCTGGTGCGACACGACTTACAGTTTCCAGGGCGGCGACGCCGTGACGCTAAGTGCGGTGCTGGCGCAGGTCGCCGATTTTGGCGTGCCGACGGTATGCGTCACCGGCGGCGAGCCGCTGGCGCAGAAGAACTGCCTGCCGCTGCTGACCGCGCTGTGCGATGCCGGCTATTCGGTGTCGCTGGAAACCAGCGGCGCGCTCGATGTCAGCGCGGTCGACCCGCGGGTGTCGCGCATCGTCGACGTCAAGCCGCCGGGTTCGGGCGAGGAAGCGCGCAACCGCTGGGAAAACCTCGCCCATCTCGGGCCACGCGACGAGATCAAATTCGTGCTCGCCGACCGCGCCGACTACGAGTGGGCGCGCGAGGTGCTGCGTGCGCAAAAGCTCGACCGCGTCTGCCCGGTCCTGTTCTCCCCGGTGCAGGGCGAACTGCAACCGGCGCAGCTCGCCGAGTGGGTGCTCGCCGACCGCCTGCCGGTGCGCATGCAGGTGCAGTTGCACAAGATCCTGTGGGGCAACGCTCCCGGCACATGAAGCGCGCGGTCATCCTGCTCTCCGGCGGCCTCGATTCCGCCACCGTGCTCGCCATCGCGCGCGCCGAAGGCTACGCCTGTCATGCGCTGAGCCTCGACTACGGCCAGCGCCACACTGCCGAACTCGCCGCCGCCGCGCGCGTGGCGAAAAGCCTGGGCGCCGTCGAGCACCGGGTGATGCGGCTGGGCCTGGGCGACATCGGCGGCTCCGCACTCACCGACGATGCCATCGCCGTGCCCGAAAGCCGCACCGAAGGTATCCCGGCCACCTATGTCCCCGCGCGCAACACCGTCATGCTAGCGCTGGCGCTCGCCTGGGCCGAGGTGCTGGGTTCGCGCGACCTTTTCATCGGCGTCAACGCCGTCGACTATTCCGGCTACCCCGATTGCCGCCCCGAGTTCATCGCCGCCTTCGAGCATATGGCCAAGCTCGCCACCCGCGCCGGTGTCGAAGGCGCGGCGCTCAGAATCCACGCTCCGCTGCAGCACCTGTCCAAGGCCGACATCATCCGCCGCGGTATCGAGCTCGGCGTCGACTACGCGCAAACCGTCAGCTGCTACCAGGCCGACGCCGACGGCCGCGCCTGCGGTCGCTGCGACGCCTGCCGCCTGCGACGCCAGGGTTTCGAGCAGGCTGGCGTGGCCGACCCGACCGTGTATCAATAGCCGCGAACGGCCGCATAAGCGTTCGCGCAACAGCCCCAGACGCCTGCCCCGCCAGCAATAAGCGCCGCGCCTCTTTACCCCGCCGCGCGCCTTCGGCTATAATCTCGGGCTTTCGCGGATAGGGTCCAGCCCTGTCCACGGGTCGGTAGCTCAGCCGGTAGAGCAGCGGACTTTTAATCCGTTGGTCGCGAGTTCGAATCTCGCCCGACCCACCAGATTCACAAAAAGCCACGGGAAGCCGTGGCTTTTGTTTTTTGGCTGGAGCGTGACGCAAATTGTCATCCCGTGTCGCGCAGGGGCAGTGGCGCATAGCGGAGCGGCGGCCGGTGCGCTGCCGTTCATCCTTGAATAAGCCAAGATAAATCAATTGCTTATGTAGAGAATGCATGATTTCTTGCGGCGGGATCTAAAGTTGGCACAGCCCCTGCACGTTAATGTGCAGACACGGGAGGCTCGTGTTCAATATGCCCAATTCAAGGAGATTTAAAATGCGTAAAGTACAACAAGGTTTTACTTTGATCGAGTTGATGATCGTGGTGGCGATTATCGGTATTTTGGCTGCGATCGCGATTCCGGCCTATCAGGATTACACCATCCGAGCCCGTGTTACTGAAGGATTGAATATGGGCTCTGCTGCAAAGCTGGCGGTGTCGGAAACAGCCATTACCAACAATGCGCTTCCAGCCACACAGGCAGCTACTGGCTATACTTCGCCAGCGGCTACCGACAACGTCACCAGCATCG
>DAHWJK010000115.1:0-2300 GCA_027344185.1 Thiobacillus sp. | reverse complement strand
GCGAGCTGAACAAGGGGCACCCCCAGGCCGCCGAGCTGTTCAACCCCGAGAAGCTGCCCGCCTTTCATGATCCCTTCGCCGGCGGCGGTGCGCTGCCGCTCGAAGCGCAGCGGCTGGGCTTGGAGAGCTACGCCTCCGACCTCAACCCCGTGGCCATCACCATCAACAAGGCGATGATCGAAATCCCGCCCCGCTTTGCTGGCCGTGCGCCCGTAGGGCCGCGCTTGCCGGGCGACAAACAGGCCAAGCTGAGTGAAGACTGGTCGGGTGCGAAAGGTCTGGCCGAAGATGTGCGCCGCTACGGCGCCTGGATGCGCGCTGAAGCGGAAAAGCGCATCGGCCACCTCTACCCCAAGATCGAGATCACCGCCGAAATGGCTGCGGAAAGGCCGGACTTGGTGCCGCTGGTGGGGCAGAAGCTCACCGTGATCGCCTGGCTATGGACGCGCACGGTCAAAAGCCCCAACCCGGCGTTCAGCCATGTGGATGTGCCGCTGGCTTCGACCTTCATCCTCAGCAGCAAGGCGGGCAAGGAGGCGTATGTGCAGCCGGTGGTTGAGGGCGACCGCTACCGCTTTGAGGTACGGACGGGAACGCCGCCTGAGAGCGCGAAGAATGGAACCAAGGCTGGTAGCAGCGGTAAGCCGTTCCTTTGCATTTTATCCGGTACGCCCATCCCCTTCGATTACTGCCGAGAAGAAGCCAAGGCCGGGCGCATGGGTGCGCGGCTGATGGCCATTGTCGCCGAAGGGCCGCACGGGCGCATCTATCTACCGCCAACTAGCGAACATGAAGCGATTGCCGCGAAAGCGGTGCCGAGTTGGAAACCCGAAACGCCGCTTCCTGCTAAGGCCCTTGGTTTCCGTGTGCAGCTATACGGAATGAAAACCTATGGCGACCTCTTCACCCCCCGCCAACTGGTGGCGCTGACCACCTTTTCCGATCTGGTGGCCGAGGCCATCGAGAAGTGCCGGCGGGACGCCATCGCCGCCGGCCTGCCCGACGACGGCGTGGGGCTGGACGCCGGCGGCACGGTTGCAACGGCGTATGCGCAGGCGGTGGGGGTGTATCTGGGTTTGGCAGCTGATCGTATGACCGACTCACATTCGTCGCTAGTCACTTGGACTCCACAGCGAGAGACTTTGAGAAACACGTTTGGCAGGCAAGCATTACCTATGGTTTGGGATTTTGCGGAAGCTAACCCGTTCTCCGACTCAACCGGCAATTTTTCCGGCTCCCTTGCCTGGGTTGAGAAAGCCTTTGACTGCTTTCCCGCAAAGCCTTTTGGTTTGGTCCAACAGTATGACGCACAAACACAGTCGATAAGTGCTGGCAAGGTTATTTCTTCTGATCCACCCTACTATGACAACATCGGCTACGCCGACCTGTCGGATTTTTTCTATGTCTGGCTGCGCAAAAGCCTGAGGCCGATCTTCCCCGGCCTGTACGCCACCGTCGCCGTGCCCAAGGCCGAGGAACTGGTCGCCACGCCTTACCGCCACGGCGGCAAGACCGAAGCGGAAACCTTCTTTCTCGACGGCATGACCCACGCCATGCACAACCTGGTCGGGCAGGCGCATCCGGCGTTTCCGGTCACCATCTACTACGCCTTCAAGCAGGCCGAAACCACGGGTGACTCAGGCACGTCCAGCACCGGCTGGGAAACCTTTCTCGACGCCGTGCTCAAGGCGGGCTTTGCACTGACTGGCACTTGGCCGATGCGTACCGAACGTGATGGTCGAACGATTAGCTCTGGAACCAACACGTTGGCTTCCAGCATCGTCCTTGTCTGCCGCCAACGCCACGCCGACGCGCCCATCGTCTCGCGCCGCGAGTTCATCCGCGAACTCAATGCCGTGCTGCCCGAAGCGCTGCTGGACATGACACGCGGCGGCGTCAATTCGCCGGTTGCTCCAGTTGATCTTTCGCAGGCGATCATCGGTCCCGGTATGGCGATCTTCAGTCAGTACGCCGCCGTGCTGGAAGCCGACGGCACGCCGATGAGCGTGCGCACCGCGTTGCAATTGATCAACCGCTTCCTGGCCGAAGACGATTTCGACGCCGACACGCAGTTTTGCCTGCACTGGTTCGAGCAACAAGGCTGGGCCACCGGCAAGTACGGCGAGGCCGACGTGCTGGCGCGCGCCAAGGGCACCAGCGTGGCTGGCCTGCAAGCCACTGGCGTGGTGGAGGCCGGCAAGGGCGAACTGCGCCTGCTGCGCTGGGCGGAACTACCGCGCGACTGGTCGCCGGAATTCGATACCCGCACGCCGGTGTGGGAAGCTCTACATCAGCTGATC
>DAHWJK010000237.1:0-24087 GCA_027344185.1 Thiobacillus sp. | reverse complement strand
TGCCCGTCCGCGTCGCGGGCCCAGCGGGCATTGCCGCGCGCCTGCGCAAGCCGCAGCGGGGGCAGGCCCTCGCCCAGCACGGTTTCGATCGATCGCAGATCGAAGTCGACGTTCGCTGCGGCCAGCTTTCCCGCGGCCATGCCGAACTGCACCGTGAGCGCGCCCGAGCCGCGTTGCGGCTGATGCGGCAACGCCAGCCAGTCCTTCAGCACCGGAAACGCGATGCCCGCCACAGCGAGGTGGACGGTTCCGGCCCAGGTGGCGGGATCGTGTACGTCGTGACTGGTCAGCCTCGCCTCGGCGGTCAGCGGTCGCGCCAGACTGGCCGGCGGCACGGCCCGCATCGTCATGTGGTGGGTGGTGCGGGTATTGTCCAGCGTGAAATCGACAGCGCTCAGAATCAGCGGCGGCGCATCGCCCATCTCGTCGCGCCAGATGAGCGTGGCACCGCTGATCTGCACCAGTCCCTGCCGCAGCAGCCAGCTGGCAAAACCGCTGTCCGGATCGGCCGGGTTAACGGGAATGCCGCCGACATAGAGATGCCCGTCGGGCGCGCGCCGCACGCCGAGGGCCAGGCCCTTCAGTTCGATATGGTTGAAGCGCGGCTCCAGAAACAGCAGCGAGCGCCAGGCAAATTTTGCGTTCAGGTCCGGCAAGTACAGCGCTGCGCGTCCCTGCGCATCATGCAGACGCACGCCCTGCAGCCGAAACTCGGGACGCGCCTGCTGCCACACCCCCGACACCGCCTCCAGCGTCACCCTCTGGCCCAGCGCGCGCGACATCAGCTTCGCCACCGTATCGCGGTGGTCGGCAATGTTGGGCAACACCCAGAAGTACATGAGTGCCGCCGCGATGGAAAACCCCACGGCCCCCACCGCGGCAAGCGCCGCCAGCCAGCGCGATACTCGGCGCAGGCGGGGGGGAAACGCGGGAAGTACTGTCATCAATTCAGGCTCAGGGAAAACACGATTCTATGCGCTGCCCGCACTTCGCTGCAGCAGCCGGCTTTGTGGGAAACGTTTCATTCTTCGGTGAAGCGATGAATCAGCCGCCGGTCGCGCTTGGTCGGGCGACCCTTGATCGCCGCCGCCGGACTGGCCGTCAATGCACGCTCCTGCGCCCGCTGCTGGCGACGCGCGATGCTGGCGGGGTCTTCCTCGTACAACATCTGCGCCACCGGGGCCGGGCCGCGCTGCATCGACAGCGCGCGCACCGTCAGCGTCCAGCCAGCTTCGCCGAGTTGGACTTCAAGTCGGTCGCCAGGTTTCACTTCACGTGCCGGCTTGATGCGCGCGCCGTTCAACTTCACGCGCCCCTGCTCGATGGCCTCGGTGGCGAGACTGCGCGTCTTGTAAAAGCGCGCGGCCCACAGCCACTTGTCGATTCGCATGGCGGCAAGCGCAGTGCGTTCAGCCGGCATCGGTCATTCCATCCTGCATGGGTAGGGAAACACAGATCGGGAAACGCCCGCGTTCGGGCGAGCGGCGGCATGCACGAATCATCGACCGCATTGTGCCGGTTTTGCCGCCGCGAAACCACGTCATGCCCGATCCCCGGGCACGCCGGTTTCGCCTGCGCGCCCGGGCCCGATACAATCAGCCTCTTTTGACGCAAGGACACACCATGCCCAAGATCCTCGCCCTGTCCGGCAGCATTCGCCGCGACTCCTGGAACCGCAAGCTCATTCAGGCCGCCGTGGAGGCGGCCCGCGCCGCCGGCGGCGACGTCACTCTGATCGACCTCGCCGACTATCCGCTGCCGCTGATGAACGAGGACCTCGAAGCCCGCGACGGCCTGCCCGACAATGCGCAGCGACTGAAAGCGCTGTTCAAGGAGCATGACGCCCTGCTGATCGCCAGCCCCGAATACAACAGCTCGATTCCGCCGCTGCTGAAGAACACGCTCGACTGGGTGTCGCGCGAATGGCAGGGAGAATCGGGGCTGGTGCCCTACCAGAACAAGGTCGCCGCCCTCCTCGCCGCATCGCCCGGCACCTTCGGCGGCATGCGCATGCTGCCCCACCTGCGCCAGGTGCTGAACACGCTGGGCGTGCTGGTGCTGCCGGACCAGTTTTCGCTGGCGCATGCAGACAAGGCCTTCGACGAAGAGAACGGCGCGCTGAAGTCGCCGGCGCGCCTGCACGCACTGGTGCTGGAACTGGTCAACACCGCCACTGCGCTGAAACGCGCATAAAAAATGCGCCCCGAAGGGCGCAAGGAGGAGACACACGGCTGCAGAGCGGCAACGCAGCGTTGCCAGCGAAACATCGCGGCTGCCGGCGGATCAGGCCGGCAGGGACGGCGACATCAGAAAACGGGCAACGGAAGGCGACAAGGCAGCGGCCCCGCCGCCATATGGCTGGGCAATTGCCTGCTCGGACAGCCGCTCGGCGCCCGCGGGTGCGGAAAAGCCGAATCCGGCCACGGCGGCGGCAATCAGGGCGAAGCCAAGGGCGAAGCCCGGCACGGTGCCGGCACGGTAGGAACAGCGGGAATCGGTCGAGCGGACGGGAAACGGACATTGGTGTGACATGGCGGGCTCCTTTAATCAAGACACGGCCTGATCGGGGTGCAACGCATGCCACATGCGGACTTTCTTGGCGGCCCCGCTGTCTTGGATTCAAGACCGGAAGCTTTGCGTCCCCGCCTCGCGACGGGTTTGCCCTTCAACAGGATATCGACATTAACGTCGATT
This sequence comes from Thiobacillus sp., assembly GCA_027344185.1. Lineage (GTDB taxonomy): Bacteria > Pseudomonadota > Gammaproteobacteria > Burkholderiales > Thiobacillaceae > Thiobacillus. The sequence continues at coordinate 21,393 of DAHWJK010000237.1, read as the reverse complement.
TTTCGACGGACTTGAGGCCGGGACAGGGTCCGCGCCAAAAACAATTCCCTTTTATATCAAAACACTACAAAAACCCCATCAAAAAGCCCCCGGAAACGGGGGCTTTTTGATGGGCCGGACGTGCCTCCTTACTGCGGCAGCAGCCGGTCCTGGGCCACGAAATACTTGCGGGCAAACGCAACCAGCTGCGCGTCGCTTGGATGATCCACGGTTTCCACGCCGATCACGCGCGCGCTGGTCGCGGGGTCGTGGCTGTGAATGTGCTTGATCAGCTCGAGCTTGGCCTGCCCCGGTCCGACGATCAGGATTTCCGTCGCGCCAGTCAGGGCCTCGACGACCTCGTGATAATAGTGCGGGTCCTCGGGCTGGCGGCTGCCGCTGACCGAGCCCCGCTTGCGGTGCAGGTTGCGGTGCGGCGTGGCCGGGCTGACCACCGATTTCTCGACGTCGTCCGGGGTGATGTGCATGATGCGGGCTTCGTTGTGGTCGAGCCAGACGACGGCATGGTAATGGGACATGATTTCCTTTCGCGCGCGGGTAAAAAGACCAACAACTCTTAATATGTGCGCTTGCGCGGGAAATTCAAGTCCCGAGACGGTCTCCCCGCTGCTTTATTTCACCGCCTCCTTGAGCTGGTCGAGGATGGCCGGGTTTTCCAGCGTGGAAACGTCCTGCGTGATTTCCTCGCCCTTGGCGATCGCGCGCAGCAGGCGGCGCATGATCTTGCCGGAGCGGGTTTTCGGCAGGTTGTCGCCGAAACGGATTTCGTCGGGCTTGGCGATCGGGCCGATTTCCTTGGCGACCCAGTCGCGCAACTCGGCGACGATCTGCTTCGCCGCGTCGCCGGTGGGACGCGTGCCTTTCAGCACCACATAGGCCACCACCGCCTCGCCCTTGATCTCGTGCGGGCGTCCCACCACGGCCGCTTCAGCCACGCGCGGGTTGGACACCAATGCGGACTCGATTTCCATCGTGCCCAGACGGTGGCCGGAGACATTCAGCACGTCGTCGATGCGGCCCATGATCCAGAAGTAGCCATCGCTGTCGCGGTGCGCCGAGTCCCCGGCGAGATAGGTCTTGCCGCCCAGTTCTTCCGGGAAATAGGTTTTCCTGAAGCGATCCGGGTCGCCCCACAGCGTGCGCAGCTGCGACGGGAAGGGCCGCTGGATCACCAGATAGCCGCCGTGACCCTTCTCGACCGGGTGACCGTGCTCGTCGGTGATCGCCGCCATGATGCCGGGCAGCGGCAGGGTGCACGAGCCGGGCTTGGTCGGCACCGCGCCGGGCAGCGGCGCGATCATGTTGGCGCCGGTCTCGGTCTGCCACCAGGTGTCGACGATGGGGCAGCGGCCGCCGCCGACCACTTCGTGATACCACATCCAGGCTTCCGGGTTGATCGGCTCGCCCACCGTGCCCAGGAGGCGCAGCGACGACAGATCGTGCTGCGCGGGCAGGTCGGACCCCAGCTTGATCAGGCTGCGGATCGCGGTCGGCGCGGTGTAGAAGGTGGTGACGCGGTGCTTGGCGATGGTCTCCCAGAAGCGGCCGGGGTGCGGCCAGGTGGGGATGCCCTCGAAGATCACTTCGGTCATGCCGAGCGCCAGCGGGCCGTAGGCGACATAGGTGTGGCCGGTGATCCAGCCGACGTCGGCGGTACACCAGTAGACGTCGGTATCCGGCTTGGCGTCGAACACCCATTCCATCGAAAGTATGGCGCCCAGCAGATAGCCGCCGCTGGAATGCTGCACGCCCTTGGGCTTGCCGGTCGAGCCCGAGGTGTAGAGGATGAACAGCGGATGCTCGGCATTGACCCAGGTCGGCTCGCAGGTCTCGGCCTGCGTCTGCGCCAGTTCGTGCCACCACAGGTCGCGCGCGCCCCAGTTCACCTCGCCGCCGGAGCGGCGATAGACGACCACTTTTTCAACGCAGGACGTGTCGCCCATCGCCAGCGCCTCGTCGACCGCGCGCTTCAGCGGCACCGCCTTGCCGCCGCGCAGCGATTCGTCGGCGGTGACGACCACCCTGGCGCGGGCATCCTCGATGCGCTCGAACAGGCTCTTGGCGGAAAAGCCGCCGAACACCACCGAATGGATCGCGCCGATGCGTGCACACGCCTGCATCGCCACCACGGCCTCGATGCTCATCGGCATGTAGACGATCACGCGGTCGCCCTGATTGACGCCGAGCGACTTCAGGCCGTTGGCGAACTGGCACACGCGTGCGTGCAGTGCCTTGTAGCTGACTTTCGTCACGCTGCCGTCGTCGGCCTCGAAAATCAGCGCGGTCTTGTCGCCCCGGGTCGCCAGATGGCGGTCAAGGCAGTTGTACGAGACGTTGAGCTCGCCATCGTCGAACCATTTGTAGAACGGCGCCTGGGTCTCATCGAGCGTGCGGGCGAAAGGCTTTTTCCAGGCGATGGTCCTGCGCGCCTGATCGGCCCAGAAGCCCGCGTAATCGGTTTCGGCCTGGCGGCACAGCGCCTGGTAGGCTTCCATGCCGGACACGTTGGCCTGTTTGACGAACGCGTCCGCAGGCGGGAACACACGGGTTTCGGTCAGAATCGATTCGATGGCTGCCATACAGTCTCTCCGCTGATAGAGTGTTCGTTAGGCCGTCGATTCTAAATCAAAACCCAAGCCCCCTGACCCACGCCCATGAGCCACCCCGCCCTCGACCGCGTCGCCCGCTGTTCCCGTTATGGCCGTCGCCTGCTGACCGCACACGCGCAATGGGCCGACGCCCTGGCCGGACAGTTCGATCGCGCCGTGACCCGCGAGGCGATGCAGGCCTTTCTGGCCGAACCGCCGTGCAATGACGAGGCAGCGCTGCACCAGCGCTTGCGGCAGTTGCGCCAGCGCGTCTGGCTGATCGTCACCGCGCGCGACCTCGCCGGCAGCGCCGATCTGGCCGAGGTGACCGCCACCTGGAGCACGCTGGCCGAGGTCTGCATCGGCACCGCGCTCGACTTCCACCACGCCGCGCTCGCCGCCCGCCACGGCGAGCCGCGCGACGAGCATGGCCAGCCGCAGCAGATGGTCGTGGTGGCGATGGGCAAGCTCGGCGGCGGGGAACTCAACGTGTCGTCCGACATCGACCTGATTTATCTCTATCCCGATGAAGGCGACACCGCGGCGGAGGCCGGCACGGTCAAGTCGATCAGCAACCACGAATTCTTCATCCGCCTCGGGCGCAAGCTGACCGCCGCGCTGGGGGAGAACACCGCCGACGGCTACGTGTTCCGCGTCGACCTGCGGCTGCGCCCGTGGGGCGAGTCCGGCCCGTTCGCGATGGGCTTCGCGATGCTGGAGGACTATCTGGTCGCCCAGGGACGGCCGTGGGAGCGCTACGCCTGGATCAAGGCCCGCCCGCTCACCGGAAACCGCCACGATGAACTGATGCAGATCGTGCGGCCTTTCGTGTTCCGCAAGTACCTCGATTTCGGCGCGTTTGCCGCGATCCGCGACCTGCATGTGCAGATCCGCCGCGAGGTCGCCCGCCGCGAAATGGCGCACAACGTCAAGCTCGGGCCGGGCGGCATCCGCGAAATCGAATTCACCGCGCAGGTGTTCCAGCTCATCCGCGGCGGCCAGATTGCCGCCCTGCAGCAGCGCCCGACGCTGACGGTACTGGCCGAGCTGGTGAAGAGCGGGCTGATGACGGCGGATGCGCAGCAGGAACTCGCTGCCGCCTACGATTTCTTGCGCCGGCTGGAACACCGCATCCAGTATCTCGACGATGCGCAGACCCAGCAGATGCCCAACGACGCCGACTCGCAGGCGATGCTCGCCGAGGCGATGGGGTGTGCCGACCATGCCGCCCTGCTCGCCGCACTCGACCGCCACCGCAACAAGGTCACGCGCCATTTCGAACAGGTGTTCGCCGCGCCGCAGACCGACCAGAATAGCCATCCGCTGACCGCGGTGTGCTGCGGCACGGCAGACACGGCTACCACGCACGCACTGCTGGAAAATGCCGGCTACGACGATCCGGACCGGGTGCTGGCGACACTCGACGCGCTGCGTCACGGCACCGCGCGGCTGGCCGAGTCGACCCAGCTCATGCTCAATACGCTGTTGCCGCCGGCGCTCGAAGTCATCGGCAGCCAGCCCGACCCGGCGGTCACGCTGGAACGTTTCGCCGCACTGGTGCAGGCGATTGCGCGCCGCTCCACCTATCTGGCGCTGCTTGCCGAATATCCGGCGGCGCTGCGGCAACTGGTGCGCCTGCTGGCGGCAAGCCCGTGGGCCGCGCAGATGATCACCCAGCAGCCGCAATTGCTGGACGAATTGATCGCGCCGCAGCACCTGATGCGTGTGCCCGACTGGACGCAGCTGGCCGCTCAGCTGCACGACGAACTCGACGCCCATCCCGGCGACACCGAGGCGCAGATGGATGTGCTGCGCCGCTTCAAGCGGGCGCAGACCCTGCGCCTGCTGGCGCAGGACGTGGCCGGCCGGCTGACGCTGGAAGCGCTGTCGGATCACCTGTCGTATCTGGCCGATACGCTGCTGAATGAAACGCTGGCGCGCTGCTGGGCCGGCCTGAAGTCGCGCCACCGCGACGAACCGCGCTTCGCCGTCATCGGCTACGGCAAGCTCGGCGGCAAGGAGCTTGGCTATGCCTCTGACCTCGATCTGGTGTTCCTCTACGACGACGCGGACGAACGCGCGCAGGAAACCTATGCCCGGCTGGCACAACGCATCAATACCTGGCTCGGCACGCTCACTTCGGCCGGCATGCTCTACGAAACCGATCTGCGGCTGCGCCCCGACGGTGCCTCGGGCCTCCTGGTCAGTTCCACCGAGGCCTTCCGCGACTACCAGCTGCACCATGCCTGGGTGTGGGAGCACCAGGCGCTGACGCGCGCGCGCTTCGTCTGCGGCGACGCTGAAATCGGCGCGGTCTTCGAGGCCTTGCGCCGCGAGGTGCTGCGCCTGCCGCGCGAGGCCGGCACGCTACGCGAGGCGGTGCTGGCGATGCGCGAAAAGATGCGCGCCGGCCACGTCAACGACAGCGAACTGTTCGATCTCAAGCACGACCGCGGCGGCATCGTCGACGTCGAGTTCTGCGTGCAGTACCTGGTGCTGCGGCAGTGCGCCGCGCATCCCGAACTCGCCGACAACGTCGGCAACATCGCGCTGCTGCTGCGCGCCGGCGCCGCCGGCCTGATTCCCGCTGACATTGCGCAGGCCGCCGCCGACGCATATCGGGAGCTGCGCCGCCAGCAGCACGCCATCAAGCTCTCCGGCGCGGAATACGCACGGGTGCCGCCGGCCGCCGTTGCCGGCGCACGCGATGCGGTCAGGGCCTTGTGGTCGCAGGTGATGTGCGATCCGCAAAAATTCCTGCCATGATGACGGCTTTGGCCTATATCCGGAGCGTTCAACTTGAACCCATCGCCTAACCCGGCCCACGAAGCCCTGCGCCAGTTTCGCGTGATTTTCAGCGCGGTGCGCCAGCATTTCCAGGCCGTCGAAAAAGCCTGCGGGGTCAGCGGCGCACAGATCTGGGCCATGTCGGCGTTGCGCCAGTCGCCCGGCATGAAAGTATCCGAACTGGCGCAGGCCATGTCGATCCACACCTCCACCGCCAGCAATCTGCTCGACAAGATCGAGCGGGCCGGCCTGGTGCGGCGCGAGCGCAAGCATGCCGACCAGCGCGTGGTCCAGCTTTACCTCACCGAAAAAGGGGAACAGGCGCTCGACAAGGCACCGCAGCCGCTGACCGGCATGCTGACGCACGCGCTCGGTCAGCTGTCCGAAGACACCTTGAGCCGGCTGAATCAGGATCTGGCCACGCTGATCGCGCACATGGGCGCGGTCGACTACCAAGCCGCGCAAAAGCCCCTGTCCTAAGCCCGAAGCGGGTGCGCTACCGAGCGGCGCGGCGCGCACGGCGGCGTTGCCAGGCGCGCACGATGCGCATCCGCCAGGCCCAATGCACCGCAAAATACATCACCACCGACAGCGTGACTGCGAGCGTCAGCAGACCCAGCGCCAGCGGCGCACCCACCGTGGCCAGCCGGTCCATCCACAGCGCCAGGCCAGTCGCCGTCCTGGCTGCGACGTGCTCCAGATCGACTTCGGTCACCGGCACGTTGGCGTGCCCCAGCATCCACACGCCCAGTTGATAAGCAGCGTAATACACCGGCGCGAACGTGAAGGGATTGGTCACCAGCGTGCTGCCAACGGCCGCCGGAATGTTCGCGCGCAGCAGAAACGCTGCCGTGGCGGCGCAGAGAATTTGCGCCACCGGCATCAGCAGACCGAAAAAAGTCCCGATCGCGAGCCCCAGCGCAATGCCGCGGCGATTCACATGCCACAGCCGCGGATGATGCAGCGCCGGTCCCATCCACTGCAGCGCACGGTGGTGGCGCAGGGTGTGCGGGTCGGGCATGAAACGGCGGAAACGCTCGGGCAGCATGATGAGGGGGTCAGACGCTTTCAGACGAAATGGACATGTCAGCGTCTATGACGGCCTGAACGGCGGAAAGGTTTAATCCCTGCCACGTATAGTTTGCACTCCATCGCAGTTTGCAAGCCGTCGGCATATGACGGCGGCGACGACCACATGGCGAAATGTGCCCCGCCAGCGCGCACAACCGGGGCTTCGCGCGGCCATTTCATCGAGATGTGCCAAAATTCTACGGGTACGCCAACCGAACGGAGGCCTCGCTTGCAAACCAACGACCGTCCGCCGCACTGGCACAGCCTGCCCGCCAGCGATGTCCTGACCCAGCTGGACACTCCGCGCAGCGGCCTCGATCGCACCGAGATCGAATCCCGGCGCGCGCAGTTCGGCGCCAATCGGCTGCCGCCGCCACGATCGCAGCCGGCCTGGCAGCGTTTGCTGCTGCAGTTCCACAATGTGCTGATCTATGTGTTGCTGGCAGCCGGCGTCATCACCGCCGTGCTCGGCCACTGGCTGGATTCCGGGGTGATCTTCGGCGTCATCGTCATCAATGCGGTGATCGGCTTCATCCAGGAGGGCCGTGCCGAGCAGGCACTCGATGCGATCCGCGACATGCTGTCGCCGCACGCCACTGTCACTCGCGCCGGCGAACGCCATGAAATCCCGGCCGAGGACCTGGTGCCCGGCGACATCGTGCACCTGGCCTCGGGCGACCGCGTGCCGGCCGACCTTCGACTGATCGACGTCAAGAGCCTGAGGGTGATGGAAGCCGCGCTGACCGGCGAATCGCTCGCGGTCGACAAGCAGGTCGATCCGGTGGCGGAAGACGCCGCGCTTGGCGACCGCGCCAGCATGGCGTGGTCGGGCACGCTGGTTGTCTACGGCCAGGGCACCGGCGTGGTGACGGCCACCGGCACCGAAACCGAGCTGGGGCGCATCAGCACACTGCTGTCGACCGTCGAGAAACTCACCACGCCGCTCTTGAAACAGATGTCGCGCTTCGGCCACTGGCTGGCAGGCGGCATCCTGCTGCTGTCGGCGCTGCTCTTCGGCTTTGGCGTATGGGTGCGCGACTATGCGGCGAGCGACATGTTCCTCGCCGCGGTCGGTCTTGCGGTGGCGGCGATTCCCGAGGGCCTGCCGGCGATCATGACCATCACGCTCGCCATTGGCGTGACGCGCATGGCGCATCGCCACGCCATCATCCGCCGGCTGCCTGCGGTGGAAACGCTGGGCGCGGTCAGCGTCATCTGCTCGGACAAGACCGGCACGCTGACGCGCAATGAAATGACGGTGCGGACGGTCATCGACGCCGACGGCCGCTTCGAGGTCACGGGCAGCGGCTATGCTCCCGAAGGCGGGTTCAGCCGCGGCGGCGCGCCGACCGATCCGCAGTCGCATCCCGTGCTTGGTGAACTCGCGCACGCCGCCCTGCTCTGCAACGACGCCGACCTCCGAGAAACCGACGACGGCTGGCAACTCGCCGGCGACCCCACCGAAGGCGCGCTGCTGACGCTGGCGCTCAAGGCCGGGCTGAACCTGCGCCAGACCCGCGACGCGCTGCCGCGCACCGACGTCATCCCGTTCGAGTCCGAACACCGTTTCATGGCGACGCTCAACCACGACCACGCAGGACACGGCTACCTCTACCTCAAGGGCGCACCGGAACGCGTGCTGGCGCTGTGCGCCACGCAACGCGGCGCGGACGGCGACCATGCATTCGACCCCGCACACTGGCACGCCCGCATGGACGAGGCCGCCGGACAGGGCATGCGACTCCTGGCGCTGGCGGTGCGGCGCAGCGACAGCACGACGACACTCAACTTCGACGACATCGAGGCCGGCGGCTTCACCCTGCTGGCGGTGCTGGGCCTGGCCGATCCGCCGCGCGAGGAAGCCATCAAGGCTGTCGCCACCTGCCGCGCCGCGGGCATCAAGATCAAGATGATCACAGGCGACCACGTCGCCACCGCGCTGGCCATCGGCAAGCAGCTCGGGCTGGACGAGTCGGTGCGCGCGATGACCGGCGCCGAGATCGAGACCTTAGACGAGGACCGCCTGCGCGAAGCGGTCCGCGAGGTGGACGTGTTCGCGCGCGCCAGCCCCGAGCACAAACTGCGCCTGGTTGAAGCCCTGCAAAGCCTTGGCGAGGTCACCGCGATGACGGGCGACGGCGTCAACGACGCGCCCGCGCTGCGGCGTGCCGATATCGGCGTGGCGATGGGCAGGAAAGGCACCGAAGCCGCCAAGGAGGCGGCCGAAATGGTGCTGGCCGACGACAACTTCGCGTCGATCGCGCACGCGGTCGAGGAAGGTCGCACCGTCTACGGCAATCTGAGAAAAGCCATTGTGTTCATCCTCCCCACCAATGCGGCGCAGGCCGGCATGGTGCTGATCGCGATCCTGCTCGGCATCACCCTGCCGGTGACGCCGGTGCAGATCCTGTGGGTCAACATGGTGACGGCGGTGACGCTTGCGCTCGCACTCGCCTTCGAGCATCCCGAGCCCGAAGCCATGCGCCAGCCGCCGCGCGATCCGCGAGAGCCCCTGCTGACGCGCTTCATGCTGTGGCGCATCGTGTTCGTCACGGTGTTTCTGGTGGCCGGATCGCTCGGCCTGTTCCTGTGGGAACTGGAGCGCGGCATGCCGCTCGAGGTGGCCCGCACCGCCACGATCAATGCGCTGGTGATGGGCGAGATTTTCTACCTGTTCAACTGCCGCCTCCTTACCGCGCCGGTCGTCGGCTGGTCGGGCTTTTTTGGCAACCGGGCGGTGCTGATCGCGATCGGCACGCTCATCGTGCTGCAGGGCCTGTTCACCTACCTGCCGCTGCTGCAGTCGCTGTTCGCCACCACGCCGCTCGACCTCGCCGCCTGGGGACGCATCGTCCTGTTCGGCCTGATCGTCTACAGCGTGGTGGAAATCGAAAAGACCGTGATCCGCCGCAAGCGAAAGTCTGCCGGGGCCTAGACACGCACATGTCCAACACTCCGCCCGCACGCCGCAATCCGCACCTGTTACGCTACCTGCTGATCGGCTTTTTCACCGTTGCCCCGCTGTGGGTGACCTGGCTGGTGTTCGATTTCCTGTTTGGCCTGCTGGCCAGCACCGGCGTGCCGTTCCTCAAAGGTCTGGCGGCGCTGCTGCGGCCGCTGTCCGACCCGCTGTCGAACTGGCTGCTCGACAGCGACGTGCAGTACGCGCTGTCTGCCCTGTTCACGCTGGTTGCGCTGTACCTGATCGGCCTGCTGGCTTCGTTCGTGGTCGGCAAGAAGGTCATCGCCACGCTCGAATACTGGGTCGGCCGGCTGCCGCTGGTGCAGATCATCTACGGCGCCACCAAGCGGTTCCTGCAAACCGTCAGCAAGCCGCCGGTGCAGGGCCAGCGCGTGGTGCTGATCAGCTTTCCCTCGCCGGACATGAAGGCCGTCGGCCTGATCACCAAGGTGATGCGCGATAGCCAGAGCGGGCAGGAACTCGCCGTGGTCTACGTGCCCACGTCGCCCAACCCGACCTCGGGCTATATCGAAATCCTGCCGCTTGCCGACGTGGTGATGACCGACTGGACCATGGAGGAAGCGATGAGCTTCGTCATGACCGGCGGCACCAATGCGCCCGACACGGTGCGCTTCAGGAACCCGTCCCGCGCTGCAGACATGCCGCCTGCGCCATGAGGCTTTCAGCCGCCGCAGTGCCGGGTATTGATGGGGAAGGGCCCCGCCTGCATGCCTCGCCGGCAGGCGTCCCGCCCATCAGGGGAAACCCAGGTGGGCGACTTCAGTCCATAGATTGTTACGATAGGCCTCGTAACCCCGACAACCAGGATGGAGACTGCGATGATGACCCGTTATCTGACCGCTTTGCTGGTGTTGTTTCCGATGTCGTCCGTGCAGGCGGCCGAGCCTGCCCCGGCCGCCCGCACCGGGGCTTACTACGGCGCCATGACGACCGAATACCCCGCCTGGTTCAAGGCCAGCTTCCTCAATATCGGGGAAGACATCGACGAGGCGCGCCAGAAGGGCAAGCGCGTCATCCTGCTGTTTACCCAGGACGGCTGTCCCTACTGCTCGGCGCTGGTGGAACGCAACCTGTCGCAGCGCGAAATCGAGGCGACGATGAAGGAAAAATTCGACGTCGTCGCGATCAACATCTGGGGCGACCGCGAAGTGGTAGGGCTGGACCGCAAACCCTACACCGAGAAGACCTATAGCGCCGCGCTGAAAGTGCAATTCACGCCCAGCCTGATGTTCTTCGATGAAGCCGGAAACACCATCCTGCGGCTCAACGGTTATGTGCCGCCGGCGCGCATGCAGGCCGCGCTCGACTGGGCGGCCGGGCGCCAGGAGAAAACCGTCGCCTTCCGCGATTTCGTCGCCAGCCGCGAAGTGCCCAGGCAGGCCTCCGGCGACATGATCAGGCAGGATTTCTTCCTGAAGGACGCCACCGACCTGCGCCGCCGCGGCAACAACCCCAGGCCGCTTGCGGTGTTCTTCGAGCAGAAGGACTGCCCCGACTGCGAGGTGCTGCACCGTCGCGTGATCGCCGATCCCGAAACCCGCGCCACCATCGAAAAGTTCGACAACGTGCAGTACGACATGTGGTCGCGCCAGACGATCACCACGCCGGACGGCACGCGCATGCCGGTGCGCGACTGGGTGCGCCAGCTCGGCGTCAACTATGCGCCCGGCATCGTCCTGTTCGACCGCAGCGGCAAGGAAGTCATCCGCTGGGAATCGTCGTTCCGCGTATTTCACACCCAGGGCATGTTCGACTATGTCGCGTCGGAGGCGTATCGCAGGGAGCCCAGTTTTCAGCGTTTTCTCGCCGCCAAGACCGAGCACATCCGCGAGGCCGGGCACGACGTGAACATCTGGCGCTATGCCGACGAACCGGTCGCGATGCCGGTGCGGCGCGTGCGCTGACGCAACGTCAAGACTCGTGGCGTTGCATCTGTAGCGGCAATGGGGGCGCATGCCCTGACTTGTCATGCCCTGCGTACATGGTGAGGTGAGGAAACGGGATTTCGATGCCGGCGGAGTCGAAGGCCTTTTTCAGGTGATAGAGGTAGGCGCGCCGCACCCCCCACTGCTCGAGTGGCTTGACCTTGAAGCGGCAGCGGATCACCACCGCGGATTCCGCCCAGTTCTCGACGCCGGCGATTTCCAGATCGTCCTCGATCTTGCCGGCAAACTCGGGGTCGGCGCGCAGCGCAGTGCCGACTTCGCGCATCACGGCAAAGACCTCGTCGACGTCCTCCCGGTAGGCCACGCCAATGTCGATCACGGCATAGGCAAAGCCGCGGCTGCGGTTGGTGACGCTGTCGATGGTGCCGTTCGGCACGTAATGCACGCTGCCCTCGTAATCGCGCAGCCGGATGTAGCGCAGCGTCATTTCCTCGACCAGTCCGCCCTTGCCGGCCACTTCCACCACGTCGCCCTGGCGCACCTGGTTTTCCAGCAGCAGGAACAGCCCGGTGAAATAGTCCTTGACCAGGCTCTGCGCGCCGAAACCGATGGCGATGCCGAGCACGCCTGCCGCAGCGAGGATCGGCGCGATCGAGATGCCGAGTTCGGACAGCACCAGCATGCCTGTGACCAGGGTGATGATCACGGCGATGGCATAGCGGAACACCTGCTCCAGCGTGTTCAGCCGCTTGACCCGTTCCAGGTCGGCCAGTCCGCCCTCCTGGATACGCGCGCGCAGCCGCGCCAACCCCTTGCGCGACAGCCGCAACGCCAGCCACGACAGCGCCAGGATGATGACGACATTCACCAGCGTGAGGGCAAGCCCGCGCCATTCGCCCAGTTGCGCTTGCATGAAATCCAGAGTCGCCATCGAGTGCTGCCCTTTCAGCGTTCGCCCACGGCACGTGCCAGCGGTCGGTATTGCAGGTGGTGAAACAGTTGCAGGTAGCGGCCGGCCTCGCCACGCTCCAGATTGCTAACGAACTTCCAGAAACCGTAGATGCGCGACAGCGTCATCATGCGCTCGGCATACAGCTGCCAGGTATAGCGTGCCGCCACCCGCGCCAACGCGCCCTCGGACACGCGCTCCCATTTTCCCGGATCCTGCTCGCATTGCTGAAGGAAGTCGGCCATCGCGGTGGCTGCGTCCGCACCCTCGTTGGGGTCGATATGAAAGCCGGAGATGCCGTGCTGGATGATTTCCAGCGGGCCGCCGTAGCGGGTGGCGAATACCGGCAGGCCGGACGCCATCGCCTCGATCAGCGTGAGGCCGAAGGCCTCGAACAGGGCGGGCTGCACGAACAGGCCGCGGCGGTCGGCGATATGCCGATACAGCTCGCCGGCCAGGTTCTTGTCGAGGCGGGCACCAAGCCAGCGCATGCGGCCATCGAGCCGGTACTGGTCCATCAATCCGTGCATGCGTTCGATCTCGGCGCGTTCCTCCTCGTCACCCGAGGCGGACGCATCGACGTGGCCGCCGATCACCAGCAGGTTGGCCATGTCGGACAGGCGCTCGCAGGCGCCAAACCATTCGGTCAGGCCGGACAGGTTCTTGATGCGGTCGAGCCGCGCCATGGTGAAGATCAGCGGCTTGTCGGGATCGGCGAAGTGGCCGCGATACGGCACGCCGGGATCGGCCGCGTAGAGCATCCGGTCGATTTCCGGCATCAGCGAATGCATCCGGCGCGCCGTCTCGGTGTAGGGAAAATACACTGCCGCATCGGCGCCCGGCGACACGATGTTGAACTTGGGATCGAACAGGTCGATGCCGTTGACCACGCGGTACAGCCCCGGCATCGTGAACGCGCGGTAGCTTTCGTACTGGCCGATGCTGTCCGGCGTGCCGGCGATTTCCTGGTAGGTGCTGGTGATGATGAAGTCGGCGTGGTTCATGCCGATAAGGTCCGCGGTGTACTGGCAGGCGAAGTGATAGGTCGCTTCGTTGTCCTCCCAGTACAAGGCCGAGTGCAGGTACTTGGTCTGCTCCAGCGCATGGGCGATGTTGCACTGCGTCACGCCCATGCGCGTCGACAGCAGGCTCGCCACCAGGTTGCCGTCGGAATAGTTGCCGATGATCAGGTCCGGACGGCCGCCGAATTTTGCCAGCACCTCGTGCTCGACGTCATGCGCGAAGGTTTCCAGATACGGCCAGATCTCGAAGCGCGACACCCATTGCTGCACGACGTCGCCGTTGGCGTGGTGAAAGGGCACCCGCACGATCCACGCATGGTCGGTACCCTGGATTTTTTCCAGCGGCTGGTTGCAGGTGGTGCCGTCGGCCTCGGGGATCAGGCGGGTGACGACGACGATCTGCGGGTCGACCGCCACGCCCTGGATCGCCATGCGCGCGCGCATCTCGTGTTCCAGCGCGCGCACCTGGTCGAGGATGTAGACCACCTGACCGCCGGTGTCGGGACGCCCCAGCACATTGTCCTGGCCAAAATAGCCGTGCGGCGACACGATCAGCAGGCGCGAAATCATCGGGATGCGTGCAAGAAAGGCCTCCAGCACAGCGGGCGACGGTGCCTCCAGAATGTCGACCAGCTGGCTCATGGTATCGCTCGCCCGGCCCGCCGTCGCGCCCCAGCCAGGCTCGAATCCCAGCGCACCCAGCGCCGCTGCGCATGCCGACCACGGCGATTCGGGGTCGAGCGCATCGAGCTGCTGGCGTGCCCCGCGCAACGCAGTGCGCAAGGTCTCCACATCGCCGATATGCGGCGCCAGCATCAGCTGCTGGCCGTCGATCTTGTGCATGCGCAGAAAATGCAGCAGCTTGGCCTGTCCCACCTCGGGACGGGTGAACATCGCGCTCGCTAGTGCACGGTTGAGATGCAACACGCCCTGCCCGATCGAACGCGTTTCCTGCAGCCGCGGCACATGGCGGCCGAAGGGCTCGAAATCGATTTCCAGCACGCTGTCGCCTGTGGTCGCCGGCTTCACCAGTGTCTCCTTGAACGCCAGAAACTCGCTCACCGATACGCGCTCCGGCGCCAGCTGCTCCTGGTGTATGCGCAGGTAATGCCAGCGGCCGGCGCCCTCGCGCAGCGCGAAATAGGCCCACGGCTGCTGGAACACGCCTTCCTGGAAATGTCGCACCGCCTGGTGCAGCGGGGTGCCCTTCAGGTCGATCTCGTATTCACGCGCCAGCGAATCGAACACATGGCACAGGTCGCTCTGCAGCAGCAGCGCGCGATTGTCGGCAAAGCAATTGCGCAGGTAGGCACCCACCGGATCGCGGTGGTCGGTTGTCCAGGTTTTCAAAGCATCGATCATGCGACCTCCGGGGTCTTGGAATATGGGATCAGGCGGCTTCCGGCTGCGGGACGGGCAAGCTCCCGCCGACAAAACCGTAATGCGCCATGCCTTCGAGAATGCCGGAGGCGCACGGCGTGTCGGCGAAATACACCTGGTCCATGCCACGCAGCTTTTCCAGTTCGACGCTGTGGTTGGACACGACGACGGCCTGCGTGTCGCCCACCAGCATTTCCAGGTCGTTGCCGGAATCGCCCGCCACCAGGAAGGCGCGCAGCGGCAAACCCCATTTATAGGCCAGATAACGGATGGCCTGACCCTTGGACGCGCGAATCGGCAGAACGTCGAGATAGGCCTGATGCGAATAAATCAGGTTGGCGCGCAGGCGATGCGCGCGCAGCCGCATGTCGATCTCGCGCAGGCTGGGCATGGTGGCCGGATCGACATAAAAGCTCAGCTTGTATTCGCTTTGCTGGTCGTCCGACTGCAGCGTGAGGCCGGGCATATCCTCGAACAAGGCAGCGAGCGCATCACGCCGCCACAGATGCTGGATATGGCGTTGCCAGCCGACATCGGGACGCAGGTCGGGGCCGTAATGAATCTCGCTGCCGACCGCGGTGATCAGAACATCGGGCAGTGGCACCCGCGACTGCCGCAGCACCTCGAGCGCGCTCGGCAGATGGCGCCCGGTGGCCACACCGAAGCCGTCGCTGGGCGGCCGCTCGCGCAACACGCGCACCAGCGCGGCGAGGCCGGCGCGATCGCCGATCAGGGTGTTGTCGATGTCGCTCACCAGCATGCGCTGTACGTAGGGCATGGGGTTGTGCTGCAGCTGCTGCGCCACGCGCTCGCGCCGCACCTGCTTGCGGCTGCGATAGACCACGCGGTCGATCGCCCGCAGGTATTTGTCGACATGGGCATCCCAGGTGTAGTGATGGGCCACGCCGTTGATGCCGCGCCGCGCATAGCGCTGCCAGGTGCGCGCGTCCGACACCACGGCGAGCAGGCCGCGCGCGATGTCGGCGGGATCGAGCGGATCGACCAGTACGCCGTTTTCGCAGTGCGCCAGGATGTCGGGCGGGCCGCCGTCGCGGGTGGCGACCACCGGCAGGCCGCTCGCCGCCGCCTCGATCAGCGTCAGGCCGAACGGTTCGGTCAGGGCCGGATTGACGAACACGCCGCGCCGCTGCGCCGCCAGCCGGTAGAGCGCGGGGATGTCGTCCGGCTGATGCTGCTTCGGCAGCGCGACGCTGCCCCACAGGTCGTAGCGGTCGACGTCGAGCAGCAGGTCCTTCAACACCTCGGCCTGCGCCTCGTCCAGGGTGCGGATGTCGTCGCGGTTGCCGGCAACGATGGCGAGGTTGGCGCGTTCGCGCAGTTCGGGCGATTCGCCGTAAGCGGCCACCAGCCGGCCCAGGTTCTTGCGCACTTCGGGGCGGCAGATGGCGAGGATGAGCGGTTTTTTCGGCTGCGTGAGAAAGCGGTCGACCAGCGCCGGCACGTGCGGCGGAATCGGCTCGCGTCCGGGCGGCGCAAAGCGCGAGGTGTCGGTGCCGGGCGGAATCACCGCCATGCGCGACGGCTGGTGATTATGGTAGAGGCCGTATTGCTCGACGCTTTCCTGCGCGGTGCTGGTCACCACCAGCGAGGCCTGCGCCAGCGCGGCCTCTTCGGCAGCGATGCGGCGCACAAAATTGAACTGCCGTTCGACCGTCTGCGCACGGCGGCCATGGTCGAGCAGGCGCTGGCGCTTGCAGCGCCCCAGCGAATGGCCGGTGTGCACCAGCGGAATGCCGAGCAGCTGCGACAGCTGCACGCCGACATGGCCGGCATCGGCGTAGTGGCTGTGGATGATGTCGGGCAGGCGCGGCTGTTGCCGCAGATGGCTGATGGTGCGATCGACCAGCTGATCGAGATGGTTCCACAGGCTTTCCTTGCGCAGGTAGCGCCGGGGCCCGAAGGGCAGCCGCACCAGACGGGCGCGTTCGCCCAGCATTTCAATCGGTGCCGCATAGTCGGGCGACACCGCGGGGTCGTCGATCAGGCGCGTGAGCACGTCGACCTGTGCGACCCGCGGATGCCGCCCCAGCGCCCGCGCCAGTTCGATCACATACAGTGTCTGTCCGCCGGTGTCGGCATCGCGTCCGAGTTCGAGGTCGTGCCCGCGCATCAGGCCATGCACACTGAGCATCAGCACGTAGAGTTCACGCACGAACCCCCTCCCTGTCCAGTTGCCAGCCGCGTATGAACGGCCGGTAGAAATCCAGCGTATCCGGCACTGCGCCACGGATCTGGCACAACGCGCGGGCAAAGGCATCGGCGCGCGCAAGACACATCGCAAGCGGCCAGCCGCGCAGCATGCCGAGGATGAAAATGGCGGCAAAGCCATCGCCAGCCCCCACGGTGTCGACCAGCTGCGACAGCGGCTGGCCTTGCACCGATTCCATCCGGCCAGCATTGTCGAGCGTCCAGGCCCCGTCGGCGCCGCGCGTCACCACCACGCGCTCGAGGGAGAAACCCGACACCAGCACGCCGGCGCGCGCCCGAGGGGTGGCGCCATCCAGTGCCAGCAAGTCGCTGATGCGGATGAGTTCATCCTCGTTCAGCTTGACCACATCGGCCCGCTGCAGCGACCAGCGCAACGTGTCGGCATCCACCCATGGATCGCGCAGATTGACGTCGAGAAACGCGCAGGCCTCGACCGCGCCAAGCAGCGCATGCAAGGCTCGACGCGAATCGCTGCGTTGAGACAGCGTACCGAAGTAGATGATTTGGGGATGTGAGGATAGGCCCACCATGCGCGCCAGACTTGGATGGATGTGGTCGTAGGCCTGATCCGACAGGATGTCGAAGTCGTGCCCGTTGTCGGTTTCGGTCACCTTGACGCGTCCGGTCGGCCGCCCCGGATCGCGCTGCACGCCCTGCATGTCCAGTCCGCGTTCGGTCATCGCCTGCTGCAGCTGATCGCCCAGCGCATCCTTGCCGGCGCGGGTCACCAGCACCGGATACGCCCCCAGCGCGCGCAGATGGCACGCCACGTTGAAGGGCGCACCGCCCAGCACGTTGCGGTCCCGGAACTGGTCGACCAGGGTTTCGCCAAAGGCGATCACGGTCTGGTCTGCCGCAGGGCCACTGTCGTCGGACGGTCGCAGGGTGCGCATTTCAGTCGGCGTATTCATGGTTCACGTTTACCAAAACAATATTGAACAATAATTTATTTATGCGACTTGGCCAGCCAAAGATTCCCCGTCAGATTGTGTAATCCAGCTTGAAAATCAGCGCTGTGTCGGTCGTGTCCTTGCCGGCCGCCGGCACCGCGTCGTAATCGAGGTTGACTTGCGTGCCGAGGCTGAGCCCGTTGCCGACCGGCAGCCTGAGTCCGGTCCGGCTTTGATAGAGATAGTCGTCGAGCGATTCCAGGCTGAGCAAAAAATCGCTGTGGTGGAACAGCGTCAGTCGCCCCTGCCAGAATGTCTGCTCGTATTTGAGCGCCGTACGCGCGCTGGGAAAGCGCTGGTCAACGGCGCTGGCGTAATCCTCGTTCACCAGACTGGCGCCACCCTCGATCGACAGCGTCAGGTCCTCGCGGTCGATCAGCTGGCGGCCGGCGCCGGCGCCGAGCGTGCTGCGCAGATCGAGGCCGGCCTGGCTGTCGTGGTCGAAGCGGGTGTTGGCGTAGAAATAGGTGCGCGAGTCGATGAAGTGATCGACCTTCATGCCGAGCCGCCAGTTCGACGCGCTGCGCGTGCCGTCCTGCTCGGCCTCGTTGAGTTCGCCGTCGAGAGTGACGCGCTGCGTCGGTTTGCGCGCCACCAGTTCGCCCGACAGGTGCAGGGTCTGCGCGTCGGTATTGCCCTGCATGAAACTGCCGCCCGCCGATGCGCGGCCCGTCAGCACGACGCGGCCGGGATGACGCGGCGGATTGATCGCGGCCACGCGATCGAGCGCGAGCGGCGCAGTTTCCGCCAGGCTGCCGATGCGCACCCGTAGCTGGCCTGCATCGGCGCCCTGCAGCTGGCCATCGAGTTCGGTTCCGTCGACCAGCCGCACCCGCACTGCCGCATCGGTCTCGATGCGGCGCACGCGCGTCCGCGGCAAATTGAGCGTGCCGGCATATGGCGTTGCGATCTCCAGCGCTTCCGCCGTCATCTGCAGCACCGTGCCGCTCAGTCGGTCGCCGTTGTCGAGCACGACGCTGTCGGCCAATGCCGTGCCCGACAGCAGGCCCAGCGTCGCGGGCCATGTCCAGTGTGCGTGTTTCAAGCGTTCTCCTTTCCCGCGTGACGGAGGGCGGCCAGCTGCCGCACGGCGAAACAGGCGCGGCGTGGAGGCGGTGACTGAAAATCTGGAGCGGCAGCAGGCTGCGCAGGGACGCACACCCGCTCGACACCCCCACGGACCAGCAAGGGCGACGGGCGGAGCGCTTATTTATATTTGCACAAAACCTTATTTCTGCGCAAGTTTGGTCGCCGGGCTGGGCGCCACGTTGCACCGACTCCGGGCGGCTTTAAGGTTGCAGCACTTCACGATGACGCACGCGATGGACGTCCCGCACTCGCCTGCCCGCCTGCCCGCCTGCCACGGATCGCATGCGCCTTCCGCCTGCGCATCCCGCATTCCGTTCGGCCATTGAGGAACGGTTGGGCCCGCTTCCCCTTAGGACAGATCGATCGGCATACGGCCGGCTTGTTTCATGCTACGACGAGGAGGCGCAGGACATGTCACGCCAGAACACGCCCCGACTGCCTCGAATCCCAGCCTCGACTGAAGGCGCATCGCGCGGTGCCGATACGGGCCGCAGGTTCTGGGTGACCGCGAGTCACGCTAGAATGACGCGTCCGTCGGCCCCTGTACCGGCCTCCCCCACACTCCGATCGATGACGCTGTTCTTCGCCGTAATGACCCCGTTCGCGGGCGCAGCCCTGGTTGCGCTGGCGTCCCGCTACGGGCGTTCGCTTTCGGCGTGGGCGACCGGCGCCGTCACGCTGGCTGCGCTGGCGTTGCTGGCGCCGTCCGCGCACCTGCCCATCGCCGGTACCACGCTGATCCAGCAGCACGACTGGATGCCCGCGCTGGGACTCAACCTTGCGTTCCGTCTCGACGGCCTGTCGCTGCTGTTTGCCGGGCTGATCCTCGGTATTGGATTACTGATCGTGCTGTACGCGCGCTACTACCTGTCGGAGCGCGACAGCATGGGACGCTTCTACAGCTACCTGATGCTGTTCATGGGCTCGATGCTCGGCATCGTGCTGTCGGAAAACCTGATCCAGCTGCTGATTTTCTGGGAGCTGACCAGCCTGTCGTCCTTTCTGCTGATCAGCTACTGGCAGCACCGCGAGGAGGCGCGCCAGGGCGCGCGGATGGCGCTCGCGGTCACCGGGCTCGGCGGCTTCGCGATGCTGGGCGGTTTCCTGCTGCTCGGTCACATCGTCGGCAGCTACGAACTGTCCGACGTGTTCGCCTCCGGCGACCTGATCCGCGAACATCCGCTCTATGTGCCGACGCTGGTGCTGATCCTGCTCGGCGTGTTCACCAAGTCGGCGCAGTTCCCTTTCCACTTCTGGCTGCCGCACGCGATGGCCGCGCCCACCCCGGTGTCGGCCTACCTGCATTCGGCGACCATGGTGAAGGCCGGCGTGTTCCTGCTGGCGAGGCTCTATCCCGCGCTTTCCGGTACGCCTGAATGGTTTTGGCTGGTCTCCGGCGCGGGGCTGGCCACGCTCTTGCTCGGCGCCTACGTCGCGCTGTTCAAGCACGACCTCAAGGGCCTGCTGGCGTACTCGACCATCAGCCACCTCGGCCTGATCACGCTGCTGTTCGGCCTGTCGACGCCGCTGGCGGCGGTGGCCGGCGTGTTCCACATCATCAACCACGCCACCTTCAAGGCCTCGCTGTTCATGGCCGCCGGCATCATCGACCACGAGGCCGGCACGCGCGACATGCGACGGCTCAATGGCCTGTGGAAATTCATGCCCTACACCGCGACGCTGGCGATGGTGGCCGCCGCGGCGATGGCCGGGGTACCGCTCCTGAACGGTTTCCTCTCCAAGGAAATGTTCTTTGCCGAAGCCGCGCACATTTCCGCCGACCACCTCGGCGGCTGGACGCTGGCCGTGCTGGTGACGCTGGCTGGCGCACTGGCGGTGGCCTACTCGATCCGCTTCATCCATGAGGTGTTCTTCAACGGCGAGCCAACCGACCTGCCGCGCACGCCGCACGAGCCGCCGCGCTGGATGAAGGTGCCGGTGGAGATCCTGGTGGTGCTGTGCCTGGTGGTCGGCATCGCACCGGCGCTGACGGTTGCGCCGCTGCTCGCGGTGGCGGCCGCGGACACCCTGCAGACGCCGCTGCCCGAGTACCACCTGGCACTGTGGCACGGCATCAATCCGGCATTGGTCATGAGCCTCTTCGCACTGCTCGGCGGCACGCTGATCTATCTGGTGCGGCGCCCGCTCACGCACTGGCACGAGCACGGCATCGGCCGTGCTGACGCGCGCATCGTCTACAACGCGTTGCAGGAGGGCCTGTTCACGCGGGCGCGCGCGCTCACCCGTCTGATCGACACCGGCTCGCTGCAGCGCCAGGTATTTTTCCTGCTGATGGCGGCGCTGGTGCTGGGGGTCGCGCCGTGGCTGGCGGGCGGCACGCCGATGGCCGGCAGCCGCGAAGGCCTGCCGCTCGATGCCGTCAGCCTGATTGCCGCCGCCACGCTGATCGCCGCCACGCTGGCCACCGTGTGGCTGCACCGGCAGCGCTTGGTCGCGCT
>DAHWJK010000232.1:0-4434 GCA_027344185.1 Thiobacillus sp. | reverse complement strand
CTCAGGAACATCAGCCAGAAATGGACCATGCCGATCCGGGATTGGAAAGCCGCACTCACCCGATTTACCATCCAGTTCGAGGAGCGGCTTCCTCCGCTGTGAACGAAACCCCGTTTACACAAAATATCGGACAGGCCCGGTTTCAGGGCAAAAAACACTGCCCCGCCTCCGAGAAAAGGTTCTATGTATCGCCCCTTCATCGGCTTCGCCAACTCAACAATCCGGTCTGACAACCATCTCTTTCCCCCGGCCCATTTCAAAAAAGGTAAAGGTGTAGATGTTTGCCCAACGCTGCGGATTTTTGATTTTTTCATGAACGTTGAAACCCAGTTGAGGCAATGATGCTGTCGATTTTTAGGGCGAAAGATGGCACCCAATTATAGGCTGGAGGGCTGCTCTTAAGGCCCTGTTGGATAGACACAGAGAGCTGGGGTCTAGCAAAGCAACATTCGCCACGTGCACAGATAGTCCCCCTGCTTCTCACTGAACGCTGCCCGGGTTTAGATCGCCGCTTCGCCCGACTCCCCCGTACGAATCCGCACCACCTGCTCCACCGTCGTGACGAAGATCTTGCCGTCGCCGATCTTGCCGGTGCGGGCGGCGGTGGTGATGGCTTCCATCGCGCGCTCCAGCAGGCTGTCGGCGACGACGACTTCGAGCTTCACCTTGGGCAGAAAATCCACCACGTATTCGGCGCCGCGATAGAGCTCGGTGTGGCCTTTCTGGCGGCCGAAGCCCTTGACCTCGGTGACGGTGAGGCCGGCGACGCCGATGTCGGACAGGGCTTCGCGGACTTCGTCGAGTTTGAACGGCTTGATGATGGCTTCGATTTTCTTCACGGCAAGTCTCCTTCGGGTCGGTATTTCGAGGTGATTGGGTAACGGCGGTCTTTGCCGAAATTGCGGGGGGTGATGCGCGGTCCGGGCGGTGCCTGGCGGCGCTTGTACTCGGCGAGGTCGACCATGCGGATGACGCGGCGCACGATGGCGGCGTCGAAGCCCTGCGCGACGATGTCGGGCGCCGACAGGTCGCGCTCGACGTAGGCCGACAGGATGGCATCGAGCACTTCGTAGGGCGGCAGGCTGTCCTGGTCGGTCTGGTCGGGGCGCAGTTCGGCCGACGGCGGGCGGTCGATGATGCGGTGCGGGATCACGGCCGACAGGCTGTTGCGATAGTTCGCCAGCCGGTAGACGCGGGTCTTGGCGACGTCCTTCAGCACCGCGAAGCCGCCGGCCATGTCGCCGTACAGGGTGGCGTAGCCGGTGCCCATTTCGCTCTTGTTGCCTGTCGTTAAAACCACGGTGCCGAACTTGTTGGACAGCGCCATCAGAAGCGTGCCGCGGGTGCGCGCCTGCAGGTTTTCTTCGGTGGTATCGGCGGCCAGTCCGGCAAACGCGTCCGCAAGCTGGCCGACAAAGGCATCGTAGATCGGCCGGATGGCGATTTCGGAATAGCGCACGCCGAGCCGCTTCACCATGTCTCTCGAGTCTTCGATGCTGATGTTCGCAGTGTAGTCCGACGGCATCATCACCGCATGCACGCGCTCGGGGCCGATCGCATCGGCGGCGATCGCCAGCGTCAGCGCCGAGTCGATTCCGCCCGACAGGCCGAGGTGCACACCCTTGAAGCCGTTCTTGTCGACGTAATCGCGCACCGCCAGCACCAGCGCGTCGTAGACGGCGGCGTCCTCGTCCGGCAAGGCTTCCTGCGGCCCGGTGCAGGTATCGCGGTCGAGATCGAGATAAAACAGGCCTTCCTTCCAGGCCGGGCACTGCACGACGACGTCGCCGTCGACATTGATTGCGAACGAGGCGCCATCGAACACCAGTTCGTCCTGCCCGCCCACCAGGTTGGCATAGACGATGGGCAAGCCGGCTTCGGCCAGCCGCGCGTGCGCCACGGCCACGCGCTCGCGTTCCTTGTTGAGGTGGTAGGGCGAAGCGTTCGGCACCAGCAGCCAGTCGGCGCCGGCGCCCATCGCCCAGGTTGCCGGGCCGGCTTCCCACAGGTCGCCGCAGATATTGAGGCCGAACTTCAGGCCGCCGCAATCGAACACGCACGGCGCATCGCCGCGGTCGAACACGCGCTGCTCGTCGAACACGGAATGGTTCGGCAGGTGGTATTTGCGGTACACCGATTCGACCTTGCCGCCGCACAGCAGCGCTGCGGCATTGAACAGGCCGGCGTCGCTGCGCTCGGGATAACCGACGATCAGCGCCAGGTCGGGCGGCGCGTCAGCGGCCAGCTTTTTCACCGCGACATCGCACGCCGCGGTGAAATCCTGGCGCAACACCAGGTCCTCGGCCGGATAGCCGCAGATCGACATTTCGGGCGTGAGCAGCAGGGCCGCGCCGGCGGCGTGCGCCGTGTTCGCCGCCGACAAAATCCGGGCTGCGTTGCCGGCGATGTCGCCGACGGTGAGGTTGAGCTGGGCAATGGCGAGTTTCATGCGTGACAAAGGCAACGGGATTCAGGAACGTTGGCTGCCATTGCTTGGATGTTTGCTGTCATGCTTAACGAGCAGAATTGTGATGCATTCACCCTCGACACGATAGATCACGGTGTAGGGAAAACGCCTCATCGTCAAACCGCGTTTGCCCTTTGTCCGCGGCACCCCGATATGCGGATGCTCCAGCAGGATGCCCGCAAGGCGTTTGAATTCGGCAACGAAACGCGCTGCCAGCTTCGCCGAACCGGCGTTCCCGTAGAACGTGGCTGCTTCGGAGATGTCCTGTTCTGCGGCAGGGCAGGATGTAACCGGACGATCATCCAGGAAAGCGTGCCTCAAGGCGAGCCATGACATCTTCCAGCGGCACCGTATCGACTGTGCCATCGCGCAAGGCCTGTTCGCGTGCGTCTGCCAGGGCATCCCAGGCTGCCTCGACCTCCGCATCCTCATCGAGGCTGGCGATCAGGCTGTCGAGCAGCTTTGCCCGATCAGAGGACGACAAAAGCAACACTTCTGCCTGCAAGGTTTCAAGTGAGGGGTTCATGGGGCGCTCCTTTTGGGAAACCAATCCTGCCTAGCTTGCCACAAATCCAGGTCAATATTGCCGCTGAGGCTGGGGGCCGTCTGCTGACAGACATGCATGCTGCTAACGCGCCCCCAGCGCCAGCTGCACCGCTTCGCCCAGCCCCGCCGGGCTTTGCGCGACGACGACGCCAGCGGTTTCGAGCGCGCGGATTTTTGCATCTGCCGTTCCGGCAGAGCCGGCGATGATGGCGCCGGCATGGCCCATGCGCTTGCCCTTGGGCGCGGTGCGGCCGGCGATGTAGGCGGCGACGGGCTTCTTCATGTTGGAGTGGATGAACTCGGCCGCCTCTTCCTCGCGGCTGCCGCCGATTTCGCCGACCAGGATCACCGCTTCGGTTTGCGGGTCGGCCTCGAACAATTCCAGGCAATCGATGAAGTCCAGCCCCTTGATCGGGTCGCCGCCGATGCCGACGCAGGTCGACTGGCCGAGTCCCAATTGCGTGGTCTGGTGCACCGCTTCGTAGGTCAGTGTGCCGGAGCGCGAGACGATGCCGATTTTGCCTTTCTGATGGATGACGCCGGGCATGATGCCGATCTTGCACTCGCCCGAGGTGACGATGCCGGGGCAGTTGGGGCCGATCAGTTTGGCGCCGTTGGCACGCAGCGCGGCCTTGACGTTGAGCATGTCCAATACCGGGATGCCCTCGGTGATGCAGACGATGACCTCGATGCCGGCGTCGGCCGCTTCGAGGATCGAGTCGGCGGCGAACGCGGCCGGCACGTAGATCATCGTCGCCTGCGCGCCGGTCTGGCGCACCGCATCGCGCACGGTGTTGAAGACGGGAAGACTCAGGTGAGACTGGCCACCCTTGCCCGGCGTCACGCCGCCGACCATCTTCGTGCCGTAGGCAATCGCCTGCTCGGAATGGAATGTGCCCTGCTTGCCGGTAAAACCCTGGCAGATGACTTTGGTGTTGTGGTTGACGAGGATGCTCATGCTGCTTTCTCCACCGCGAGCTTCGCCGCCTGAGTAAGACTCTCGGCCGCGAGAATCGCCAGCCCCGACTCGGCCAGCAGCGTACGGCCCAGTTCGGCGTTGGTGCCTTCCAGCCGCACGATCACTGGCACTTTCACTCCGACTTCCTTCACCGCCTGAATGATGCCTTCGGCGATCACGTCGCAGCGCACGATGCCGCCGAAGATGTTGATTAGCACCGCGCGCACGTTGGGGTCGAGCAGGATGATCTTGAAGCCCTGCGCCACCGTCTCGGGCGTGGCGCCGCCGCCGACGTCGAGAAAGTTGGCGGGCGTGCCGCCCTCCAGTTGAATCAGGTCCATCGTCGCCATCGCCAGGCCGGCGCCATTGACCATGCAGCCGATGTTGCCGGTCAGCGCGACGTAGTTGACGTTGGCCGCGTTGGCGGCGGCTTCCTTGGCGTCGATCTGGCTGTCGTCGCGCA
>DAHWJK010000230.1:0-7782 GCA_027344185.1 Thiobacillus sp. | reverse complement strand
GTTTATGAAATGGCGGTCCCCGCGTTCGGCCGAAAGGCTATAGGGCCCGCACGCACTGACCGGACCCGGCTTGGACGACGCACGCCTGGGCCCACGGGAGGACTGTGGGCCCATGGGTCGTGCCGCCGGCTAGGCGATCCTCGGCCGACGCGACATCGGTCACGAGGGATCGGAATCCCGGGTCATCTTGCTTCGGAATATGCACGACGTCCCAGATTCCCGCGGGGGAAGCCACTTTGCTCCGCAGGTTTCCAAGTCCTGGACGAGGATGCTGGGTTTGCCACGCCAGCCGATACCAAGAACAATCTCCCAACGAATCTGATCCGATTCCGAAAACGGGAATCGAATTGGCCTACCTACCCGGCAGTTCCATGCCGCGACTCATGATCTCGATATAGCCCGCATAGCTGAACAGGCGGTTTCGTTTTTGGGCGGTCCGTTTCTTGACAATGCCCAGTCGCTCCAGATGGCCGAGTGCCTTGTTGACCGTGGCCGGGGTGATGCCGGTCTTCTCCACCAAGGAGCCCGAGGTTGCGATCGGGTGCTCCATCAGCGCCCGATGGGCCTGCAGGGTAGATGCCGCGGCCCGACCGATGCCGCTGATCTTGTCGCGATCCTGGTTTGACAGGTCGAGAAGTTGCTGCACCGTTTCCACCGCCTGGGTGGCGGCGACGATCACCGCTTCGGCGAAGAAATCGAGCCAGGCCTCTTCACCCGGTCCCCGGGCTTTACGGGGATCAGTGAGGGGGCGACCACCGCGCAGGATGGCCCAGATGGGTCAGTTGCCGATGGAGGCCATAGCCGCACGGACCGGCCTTGGTGCAGAACGACAGGACCTCCCCCTGGGGGGCTTAAGCTTCTTCACGAGTTTCACCACCGCCTCCGGGGTGTTGGCGATCTCCCCGTAATAGCGGGGCTTGCTCTGGCCGGCCTCGGCGATGGCGACCGCGGTTGAAGGCCGGCGTGCGGGATGAACACGGACATCGAGTGCTGGGCACGATCGGTACCCCGCAAGGGGCGGTCGTCTCGCCCCTCATGGCCAATGTTTACCTGCATTACGTCTTTGACCTTTGGGTGCAGCAATGGCGCAAGCGCCACGCCCGGGGAATCATCGTGGTGGTACGGTATGCCGATGACGTCGTCGTGGGGTTCCAAAACCCAGACGATGCCGCACGCTTCCGCCGCGAGATCGCCGAACGCCTTCAAGCGTTCGGTCTCGCACTCCATCCCGACAAGACCCGGCTGATACGCTTTGGCCGGTTCGCCCAGGAGCAGAAGAGGAAGGGGCCTCGGCAAACCCGAGACCTTTAACTTCCTGGGCTTTACGCACATTATCTGCGGGGTAAGCCGTCAAGGACGTTTCCTGATTCACCGCAAAACGCGCAGAGATCGCCTACAGGCAAAACTCAAGGCGATAAGCCAAGAGTTGAAAAAGCGCCTCCACCACCCGGTTCGTGCCACGGGCCGCTGGCTTCGGAGCGTCGTCCAAGGCCACCTGAATGACTATGGTGTCCCTCTGAACGGCACGGCCCTAAGCCTCTCCGCACCGAGGTACGGTCACGGTGGTACCGGGCGCTCTGTCGGCGTAGTCAACGCAAGCGGCTAAATTGGGAACGTTTCGGCAAGGTTGCCGACCATTGGATACCCAAGGCTGCTATCGTGCATCCTTATCCTCACCAACGCTTTGACGCCAAATACTCAAGGTAGGAGCCGGATGCGTAATGTGGCGCCTGTCCGGGGGGGATCTGTGCGGGGGGTGCCGGGTAATCGGCATTCCTACCGCGACCACAAGTTTGGGCTGGTTTCCCCATCATTGCCAGCGAGGCCATCAGCCAACTGCGACGCAAACGAGGTATCCACGCCCACCCGTGGATGCACTTCCCGCGGTTGATGACCTCGGTCCATCGTGCGTTTACAACGAGACGGATGTGTCATAGTATGTACATGTACATCCACCGGAGGCCGAGCATGGCTATCACCAAGATCTTCAAGAACGGCAATTCGCAGGCCGTACGCATCCCGGCGGAGCTGGCTTACAGCTCGACCGACCTGGATCTGGTCATCGAGCGGCACGGCGACGAGTTGCGCATCTATCCCGCGCAACGGCGCCTGGGGGACGTGCTGGGCAAGCTGGCCCGGTTCTCATCAGACTTCACGGTGCCGGGGCGCGGGGAGCAGGAACAAGCCGAGCGCGAGGGGCTATGAGCCCGAAGTACATGCTCGACACCAACATCTGCATCTACCTGATGAAGCGTCAGCCGGCTCAAGTTGCGCAGCGCTTCGCACAGTGTTTCGTCGGCGATATCGTGATCTCGGCGATCACGCTGGCCGAACTAGAGTACGGCGCGGCGTGTTCCGGGGTGGCGCGCGAGCAAAATCGTGAGGCACTAACAGCGTTCGTCGAGGACGTCCCCGTTGCGCCCTTCGACATTCGATCGGCCCAAAGCTATGGGCCGATCCGTCTGGCCACGCGCGAGCGAAACCGCGACGCTCTGGACAAGCTGATCGCAGCGCACGCCGTTGCGCTGGGCACGGTCCTGGTCACCAACAACACCGCAGACTTCCAGGCCTATCCGGGCCTGGTGGTGGAGAACTGGGCCAACAACCACTGATCGAGGCGTGGCTCGGTGCATCAAGGCGGGCGTTCGCTGCCGCGCCGTGCATCAGAAGTCCGCCCACGGATCGTCGAGCTTGGCGGGCGGCGCCTTGGGTACTTGCACCCGCGCGCGAGAAACTGGTGTGAACCCGAGTTCCGCCTCGCGCTCCTTGAGCGAGCGTGACAACTCCATCTGCAACTCGAACAGAATCGAGCGTGCGGGCATGCCGTGGCGATCCTTGGTCAGCAGGCCTCCGACACCGCGCTTGGCGATCTCGCGCACGACGTCGCGGTACTGCGCCAGCAGTTCGCAGTAGCGCTCCCGCAGCGCAGCGTTGTTGGCGTGCAGAACCCCCGCAGGGGTGTTGCCGACGAGATAACGCCACAGATCGGCGGCAGCCTCGCGCATTTCCAGCGGCGGATCCGACAGCGTTGCGGCCGCCTGTGGCTCGGCGCCGTTGGTGCGCGCCTTGCGCAGCGTGCCTTTGACCGCTTTGACGGCGGTCGGCAAGGGCTTGCGCCCGGCCCCCGTGCGTGCCCCGCCGCTGCGCCCCGGTTTACCGGCCACGGCGAAGGTCCATTTGAAAAGAGGAATCCATCTGAATTTGGCTGCGCAAAAATTTGCCCTGGCACGCGAATCGCCGGGTACTGTTGCGGAAGTTTTACCCCCCCTTACCCCGGCGGGCGGAGGGCATTGCCGAAGCCGCCGTCCTCGCGCGCGGTCTTGCGGTTGTGGCACGCCGCGCGCAGCGGCTGCAGGTTGCCCGTAACGTTGTGGCCGGGAAGGAGATCGCCATCCGGGAAGGGATTGACAACAGCTACGTCAGCCGCATGGCCAACCTGACCACGCTGGCGCCGGACATCGTGGCCGCTATCCTGAACAACGCGATGCCCAACCACGTTACGCTGTTTGACTTGGCGGTGGACCCACCGGCGCTGCGGGACGAGCCGCGAAGCCGGCTCGTGTAGACCGGCGCCCCAGTAAACATTTGGAGATTCTTTCGCCTTCTGTGACGCCTTGCGATCCGTTGCGACCGCTCGACCTTCCAGCGACTCAATGGCCGGTGTCCGGGTAGAACGGTCGCAAGATGCCGGATGTGGCGGCGGCCGCGATGAAGTGTGGATGTTCAACGGATTCATTCGGCCCCGGTCAGCGCGCGTTAGAGACCGAGTTTTCGCTCGCTCATCCACTTCACGATCTGAGGGTCGCGGTGCGAGAAGAAGCTGCTCGTCCCGGTCTCCAGTGTAGCAATGGACTCCATGTCCGCGTCGGTCAGCTCGAAGTCGAATACTGCGAGATTTTCGAGCATTCGCTCCTTGCGCACGGACTTGGCGAGGGCGACAACACCGCGCTGGACCAGCCAGCGCAGGACGACTTGACCCACTGACTTGTCGTGGCCCCGAGCAATCTTAACCAGGAGTTCGTTCTGGAATAGGTTGTTCCGTCCCTCTGCGAACGGTGCCCAGGCTTCGGGCTGCACGCCCAGGCCGCGCATGAAGTTGACGCTGTCGTCCTGCTGATGGAAGGGATTGACTTCGATCTGGTTGACCGCTGGCCTGATCTCGTTGAACGCGGCGAGGTCCATCAAACGGTCCGGCTGGAAGTTGCTCACACCGATCGCCCGAAGCTTGCCAGCGCGGTGGGCTTCTTCCATCGCGCGCCAGGCACCGTAGACATCCGAGAACGGCTGGTGGATGAGGAAAAGATCCAGGTAGTCGAGAGCCAGGCGTTTGAGCGAGGCGTCGATGGCCGCGCGAGCACGCTCATAGCCGGCGTCCTCGACCCAGAGTTTGCTGGTGACGAAGAGCTGGTCGCGAGGGACGCCGGAACACTTGAGACCGCGACCGACGGCGACTTCGTTCTTGTACGATGCTGCTGTATCGATCAGCCGGTAGCCGGCCTGCACTGCGTCGACGACGCAGCGCTCGCATTCGGCCTCGTCTGCGATCTGGAAAACGCCGTAGCCGAGGATCGGCATCTTCATTCCATTGCTCAGGGTGACGTCTTGCATGATGGGGTCCTTGATGTGTTGTGGGGGGATCGTTCGGGCGTGCTCAAGATGCCCTGTGTTGAAAGTTCAGGCACGATGCGCGGCTAGAGTGTTACGATGCGTCAGCGATCGACCCGCTGCTGCAGATGTGCCGGGTAACGGTCGCCGGCGATGGTGATCGTTCCCAGTGCAGCGCCGATCGCCGACAGATCCTGCGTGCTCAGTTCGACGCTCGCCGCGCCGACGTTTTCCGCCAGCCGATGCAGCTTGGTGGTTCCCGGTATCGGCGCGATCCAGGGTTTCTGCGCGAGCAGCCAGGCGATGGCGACCTGCGCCCGGGTCACGCCTTGGGCATCTGCGAGCCGGCCCAGCACCTCGATCAGCCCCGCGTTGGCCTTGCGGTTGTCCTCGCTGAAGCGTGGCACGACATTGCGAAAGTCGTTCTTGGCGAAGGTCGTGCGCTCATCGATCGCACCGGTCAGGAAGCCCTTGCCCAGCGGGCTGAAGGGCACGAAGCCGATGCCCAATTCCTCGAGGACCGGCAGCACGCTCCTTTCGGGCTCACGCCACCACAGCGAATATTCGCTTTGCAGCGCGGCCACCGGCTGCACCGCATGGGCGCGGCGAATCGTAGCGACGCCGGCCTCCGACAGCCCGAAGTGCTTGACCTTGCCTTCGTGGATCAGGTCGCGCACGGTCCCGGCCACGTCCTCGATCGGCACGTTCGGGTCGACCCGATGCTGGTAGAACAGATCGATTCGATCCGTCTTCAGACGCTTCAGCGACGCATCGGCCACCGCCCGGATGTATTCCGGGCGGCTGTCGAGCCCTTTGGCGACTTCGCCATCGGTGAAGCCGAACTTGGTGGCGATCACGACCTGGTCGCGGAATGGTGCCACGGCTTCGCCGACAAGTTCCTCATTGGCAAACGGGCCGTAGGCTTCGGCCGTGTCGAAGAATGTGACTCCGCACTCGAACGCGGCTCGGATCAGCGCAATGCCTTGCGCTTTCTCCACAGCCGGCCCGTAGGCGTAGCTCAAGCCCATGCACCCCAATCCGATCGCCGATACATCAAGGCCGCTGCGGCCCAATGCGCGTGTTTGCATCATCATTCTCCTGTTCAACGAGCCCTTGTGCGAGCCCTGGCGGGCCAAGGGCATGAGGTCGTGCCCGGCTTACGCCGAGGCTTTGCCGCAGTTCCATTCCCGGCGTCAGCGCCAGCTTCACGATCAGACTGGAAAGGCTGTCGAGTGATACGTCATGTCCGTGGAATGGCTCGCCTTTGCGGGCGATCCGATAGCCGACCGATCGGTCCTGTGTGAACCAGCCTGGCCGCAGGATGGTGTAGTCCAGATCCGACGCCTCGATCACCGCAGCGCTGTCGCGGTACGGGTCCAGCACGCTGCGGTAGCGTTCTCCGGGCACTTCACCGTAGATGCCCATCGAGCTGATGAAGATCAGGCGCTTCAACCCCGCCGCTTGCATCGCGTCGACGATGGCGCGAGCCTGTTGCGCCATCGTCGCCCGCGAGATTGGCGTAGACCACGTCCTGGCCCCGCATCGCCTTGTGCAGGGCCAGGGGATCCAGGACGTCAGCCTCCATGACCGTGACGCACTGGGCATTCGGGTTGTGTAGACGATGCGCCTGTCGCAAGGAGAGGGTCAGGCGCACATCGTCGTGCTCGAGGAACGAGCGCGTCGTGTTCCGCGCGAGCTGGCCGTTCGCGCCAAGGACCAGAACTCTTGTCATGATGAATTCCCAGCTGCCTCAGAGGGCCCGTGGCGCCTCGGCGTATTGCGCCTCCTGGTCCACACTCCATCCAGTCTGCCGGCTTGCCGTCGTGCTGCTCCTGGACGGCGATGTGAGTCATCGCCATGGTTGGCACCGCTCCATGCCAATGCTTCTCGCCAGGGGCAATGCGGACCACATCGCCGGGCCGGATTTCCTCGATCGGCCCGCTCCAGCGCTGCACCCGGCCGCACCCCGCGGTGACGATCAGGGTCTGGCCCAGCGGGTGGCTGTGCCAGGCGGTACGCGCCCCAGGCTCGAAGGTGACGCTGGCGCCACTGGCGCGTGCCGGGTCCTGGGTATCGAACAGCATGTCGACACGCACTTGCCCGGTGAACCATTCGGCAGGGCCCTGGGCGGATGCGCGGGAGCCGTTACGTTGGATTTCCATGATCACTTTCCTCGGTGTGGACGGCGCGAAGCGCCTCACGCGGCGTCTTTCAGCGACATTATATCGATCACGAAGCGGTACTTGACGTCGCTGCGCAACATGCGCTCAAAGGCTTGCTCGATATCCTGGATGCGAATGCGCTCGACGTCCGCGGCAATGCCGTGTCGTGCGCAGAAATCCAGCATCTCCTGGGTTTCAGCGATGCCGCCGATCAACGAACCGGCTACCGCCTTACGGTTCATCACCAGCGGGGCGGTGTTCAGCATCGGGTCCAGGGGACCGAGGTAGCCCACCAGCACGAGGGTTCCGTCGGTCGCCAGCGTCGGCACGTAGGGATTGACGTCATGCACATAGGGCACGGTGTCGACGATCAGATCGAAGCGCCCCGCGTTGGCCCCCATCGCGGAGGGATCTGTCGACAGCACGATGCGGTCGGCGCCGAGCCGGCGCGCATCAGTCTCCTTGCCGGCTGAGCGCGTGAACAGCGTGACCTCGGCGCCAAGCGCCTTGGCCAGTTTCAACGCCATGTGGCCGAGGCCCAGGCCGACGATGGCGACCCGGCTGCCCGCGCCGACCTTCCAGTGGCGCAGCGGCGACCAGGTGGTGCTCCCGGCGCACAGCAACGGCGCGGCGCCCGCCAGATCCAAGCCGTCGGGCACGCGCAGCACAAAATCCTGCGAAACCACGATGCGTTCCGAATGGCCCCCATAGGTGGTCGAGCCATCCTGGGGATCGGTGCCGTTGTACGTATAGGTCGCCTGGTTCTCGCAGTACTGCTCAAGCCCCCGGGCGCACGATGCGCAGCGGCCACACGAGTCGGTCATGCAACCCACACTGACCGCGTCGCCAGCCTTGAACCGCCTCACAGAGGGTCCAACCTCGACCACGCGCCCGATGATCTCGTGCCCCGGAACCATGGGGTAATTGGCGTTGCCCCAGTCGTTGCGGGCGTTGTGCAGGTCGGAATGGCATACGCCGCAGTACAGGATCTCGACCGCGACGTCGTCGTCGCGCA
>DAHWJK010000191.1:0-1864 GCA_027344185.1 Thiobacillus sp. | reverse complement strand
GGCCTTCGGAATCACCAGCGCATGGCCGTCGGCCTGCGGCATGATGTCCATGATGGCGAGGGCCTCATCGTTCTCGGCGAGCTTGATGCTGGGGAGCTCGCCGCGCAGGATCCGGGCAAAGGGGTTGTTGTCGTCGTAGGGCATCGCGGGCCTCCGGCAAGGTTCGATGGGTGCCGGAGCATGCTAGCAGCAGGCTAGCCTGGATATTTCGCGAGCAAAAAGGTCGGCCGCTTGATCCGGTCGTGCGTTTCAGAGGTAGCGAAACTCGAAACGTGACGAACAAAGGAGGAAGCGGCCGATGCCAAAGTGTACCGAGGGCGTGGTGGATTTCGGGCGTGTCGGGCGCCGCGTGGTGCAGGCCGCGTTTGACGGCGGCGACATCGTCAGCGACGGCGGGGTGATGCTGCTGCGTCGGATCGACGAGCGCATCGGACTGACGCGCGCGGCAGCGGGAGTGTTCGCCGACGGCCGTCGCGCCGCCAGTGTTCGCCACAGCATGCACAGCCTGCTGGCGCAGCGGGTGTACGGGCTGTGCTGCGGGTGGGAGGACGTGACGGACCACAACACATTGCGTCGCGACATGGCGCTGCAGACGGCGGTGGGGCGGGCCGAGGAGTTGGCCTCGGCCCCCACGTTCAGCCGCCTGGAGCGCTCGGCCACGCCCGCGCATGCCGCGGCGCTGCACGGGGTGTTGCTGGAGACGTTCATCGCCGGGCGTGGCGAGGCACCGCGCGAGCTGGTGCTCGACATCGACGCCACCCACGTGCCGTTGTACGGACAGCAAGAAGGCGCACATTTCCACTTCCACTACGACAGCTACTGCTACTTGCCGCTGTACGTGTTCTGCGGTCAGGACATGCTGGCATGCGTGCTGCGCCCGAGCTGGCGCGACCCGGCCAGCGTGCTCAGTGCGCTCATCAAGCTGCTGGCGCGCCGGCTGCGCCAAGCCTGGCCGGACGTGCGTCTGATCGTGCGCGCCGACTCCGGGTTCTGCCGCCCGCGCGCGCTCAAGCGCTTCGACGCCTGGGGCATCGACTACATCATCGGACTGGCCAAGAACCCCACGCTGCAATGGCAGGTCGCCATCGCCGAACGGGCCCTGGCCGAGCAGTATCAGGACTGCGGCACCAAGCAGCGGCTCATCGGCGAGTTCACGTACGCGGCACGAAGCTGGGAGCGCGAACGGCGCGTGATCGCCCGGCTCGAACATGGCCCCCAAGGCCCCAATCCCCGCTTCGTCGTCACCAGTCTGAGCGGCGATTGCGCCGAGCTCTACGAGCGTCTGTACTGTGCACGCGGCGAGGCCGAGAACCGCATCAAGGAAGCCCAGCTCGATCTGTTCGGCCGCCGCGCCAGCGCCCGTCGCTTCGCCGCCAACCAGCTGCGCCTGCTGCTGGCGGCGTTCGCCTACACGCTCATCATTCACTTGCGCCGGCGCGCGCTGCAGGGCACCGAACTCGCACGTGCCTGCGCGGCCACCATCCGCATCAAGCTGCTCAAGATCGGCGCGGCCGTCGTGCGCAACACCCGTCGCGTGCGCCTGCTGCTGGCCTCCAGCCATCCCCTCAAGCACGTGTTCCTCAGCGCCGCCCACGCCCTGGCCCCTTGAGCCGCGAAAAGTGCTGTCCCCGGCACGTTGACCAACAACGGGGGTAAGGGGGTATTGCGCCCTGCGTTCGCCAATACCCGCGCGCCGAGGCTTCAAACCCTCACCCGCGATGCCCGCCGCGTCGCGCTCAATGCCAAACCCGACGTCGATGGCGACTCATGAAAGATCCAGGCTAGTTGGCGGTCGAAGTGCGTGATCGATCCGCGCCGCGCGTGCGGCTGCCCCAGAACGCCGCGCCGACGATCATCACGGTGG
>DAHWJK010000187.1:0-4610 GCA_027344185.1 Thiobacillus sp. | reverse complement strand
CGCCTACGCCTGGGGCTACCTCGGCGCCTCGGCGCTGGCTCTGCTGGTCGCCACGCTCAGTCTGCGCCAGGCCTGGCCCGCGCTGCGCGACTGGCGGCTGCCGCGGCTGGCCGAACTGCGTCACGCCGCCGGTTATGCCGTGCTCAACCTCACCGCCATCGGCCCGACCGAATTGGACAAGACCCTTGCCCTGAAGCTGCTGCCCTTGGCCGTGGCCGGCGTCTATGCAGCCGGCGCACGCGTGATCGGCGCACTGACCCTGCCGGTGATCGCGATGATGCTCTCAGCGCTGCCGCGCTTGTTCCGCGAAGGCCAGACTGATCGCACGCGCAGCGCCCATTTGCTGCGCTGGGTGTTCGCCGCCGCGCTCGGCTACAGCCTGGTTCTGGCGGCCCTGCTGTGGGTCGCGGCGCCATTGTTCGACCTGCTGTTCGGCCCGCGCTATCAGGCCATTGGCGAGACGATCCGCTGGCTGACGCTGGCGGTGCCCGGCATGGCGTTGCGCATCGCCGCAGGTGGCGTGTTGATGGCGCTGGGCAAACCGTGGATGCGGGTAGGGTTCGAGGTGGGCGGCCTATTTCTCCTGATCATTGGAGCTTGCTTCCTTACGCCCGATCTTCATCAAGCTGGCATGGCCATAGCGCTCGCAATTGCCGAGACCGGCATGGCGGTTGCCGGTGTCCTGCTCATCATCCTTCAGCAACATCAACTGCACTCGGAGCAGCCCCATGACGCCTGACCCCTATCTACAGATTCGAGTCTGGGCGAATCGCCTGGCTCACCTCACACACTCCAAGCTGCCACGCACGCTTTGTCGGCGCTTATTTGCCCACGCCAGGGCGAAGGTCGAGATCAACGACTTCGATGGCACGCTGCGCATGCAACTTGATCTATCCGAACACATGCAGCGGCGCATTTTCTGGATGGGCAATTACAGCCAGGATGTCGTCAAGACCATCAAGTTGCTGCTGCAACCGGGCATGCACTTTATCGACATCGGTGCGAACGTCGGTGAAATCACCCTGACCGCCGGGAAAATCGTTGGCTCCTCCGGCAGTGTCATTGCGTTCGAGCCGGTTGACGCCATTGCTGAAAAGCTGGAGCAGCACCTCCACTGGAATTGCATGCCCTGGTGCCGTGTCGAACGCCTGGCGCTTTCGGATCACGGGGGCGAGGCCGAAATCTTCGCCTCCACTGGCAACAATGGGACAAAAGACAAGCATGAGGGGCTGGCCAGCCTGCACAATATCGAGCAGGGCGGCAGACCGATCCAGCGCGTGCGCCTGAGCACGCTCGACGCCTACCTGGGTGGCGAGCCATCCATGCACGTGGATGGCATCAAAATCGACATCGAAGGTGCGGAACTAGAATGCCTGCGCGGCGCCGAAACAACTCTGCGCGCGTATCAACCCTGGCTGATCGTCGAGGTGCAAGCGCAAACCTCCGCCGCCGCAGGTTACGACCAAGGGAGAATTCTTGAATTGCTTTCGGGTCTGGGCTACCAGTTCTACGACACCGGCGCACAGACGCTGCGCTCTGTTTCATCCGAAAGGCTGACAGCACTTCAGAACGTGCTGTGCCTTCACCGCACGCGGCATGCCGATCGGATTGCACAGGGCAGGCTGTGAACCACGCTATTCTTTTGCCAGCACCACAAGCCACTGCGCGACACTCGCCTCGGTGGAAAAGCGCGCGGCCTGCCGTTGGAGCTCGCTGGGCTCGATCCAGAATTTTCGGCTCATGACAGCAAGCAAGGCGCTGGCTAACGCTGCTGCATTGTCGGCGGGCACCAGTTGCCCCAGACGCCCGCCATCGAGGAGTTCGTGCGGGCCGTGCGGGCCGTGCGGGCAGTCGGCGGCAATGACCTGCACTCCGTGCAGCATGGCCTCGGCGATAACCAGACCAAAGCCCTCATAGCGCGACGGGAGAACGAAGATCTCTGCCGCGCTCAGCATCGCGTGCGGCTGGTCGGTGTAACCATGCAGGGTGATGCGGTGTTGCAGTCCGCTTTGCACGATGCGCTGCTGCAAATCGGCGCGTTGCGGCCCGTCGCCATAGATGTCAATACACCAGTCCGGTGTGGTGGGCAGTTTTGCGGCAGCTTCGATCAAGACATCGAAACCTTTTTGCGGCGTCAACCGGCCCAGCCCGACGATGGTCCAGCAACCAGACGCGGGCTCTGGATCGCGTCGCGTTGGCCGCACGCATTGCGCGATAAATGCTGCGCTGGCCACCGGGTTGTAAATGGTGTTTGTGTGCGCCGCAGCTGAAGGGCAGCAGGCCATCACCTCCGCTTCGATGCCTTTTGAGACGCAGACAATGGCGTCCACCCGTGAATACAAATAACGCGCCATCACGCCATCTGCCGCATAGCGCAGCAAGCCCCACAGGCCGGGCCGCCTGTTGGCAGCAGCATGGGTGTTGTGGATACCGTGGATCAATCGGGCGGGGACGCCAGCGCGCCGCCGCGCCAGCCAAGTGAGCAGACCGACATCGGTGAATGCGGTGATGATGTGCGTAGGTTGCCAAGCCCGGATGAGCGCGGCAAGCCGGGGGACGAAATGGCGCATGCCATCATCGGCGATGATATCGACCTCCGAGAAGATCTCACGAGCTTCGGCAAAGAGCTCGCCTTGCCCATGACGCAACACCAGTCGACACGTGATGCCCTCCTGCCTGAACGCGGCCGCCAGATTCAAGGTGACCCGCTCCACACCCCCCGCCCACATGCGGGGCAGCACGAACAGGATTTTCATCGGCTTGTGCGTTCGCATGGGTTCAACGCGCCCAGCGCTGCAAGGGTTGAGGATGCGAGGGCAGACCAATCCATGTCTGACGGCACGGGCGCAATCTTTTGGTCTTGCACTTGTCGGGCAATGGCACGAGCGAGCGCCTCGGGTTGTTCCGGCGGAACGAGATAGTCTTGAAGCAGTTCGGTTTGATCGGGGAAATTGTCCTCAAGGTTCGGGGTTTTCGTTGCAACCATGGGTCGGCCGCAAGCCATGATTTCGCCGAACTTGACCGATGAAGCGGCATCCAGATAGGCCGATCGGCGGTAAGGCACAGCGACGACATCGACCGCGGCCAGAGCCCAGGGAATTTGCGCGTGGGGCAGGTTGCCAAGATATCGCACGCCGGGAGTGTCCAGTTGGATGGTGTCTTCCATCTTCCCTGCGAGCACAAGTTCGATGGCGGCACCTCGCCCACGGAGCATTTGTACAGCCGCGATGAGATCGTGGATGCCGCGCATGGCATTAAGCCCGCCAAAATATCCCACCAGCACCGCCGTATCGGGCAACCCCAAACGCTGACGCGCTTCGCGCCTGCCGAGAGGTTTGAAGCGGTCGGTGTCGATGCCGTTCATCACCAGACGGTCACCACGCGCGGTTTTGCCTAGCTGAGCCAGCAGGCGGCGGCTGGCGAACCAGCACTGGTCGGCATGGCACAAAAGGACGCGGAACAAATCCCAGCCGAAGGGTTTTCGGTAACCGCCGAATTCGTCGTACTTGTCGTACACATCGAACACGAAATACGCACCGGTGAGCCGTGCGAGCAGCCAGCCGAGCAGGCCGATGTAAGCGTCGCCGCTTGCGATGATGTGGGTCGGAGCGCGGCGGCGAAAGCGATCCAGCACCAGCCCAGCGGCTTTGCCGATCCAACTCAGGCCGCGAATCGGTGTGCTATCGACTTGCAGCGCCTCATCGTGCCGCTGCTCGCGTTGGCGTCCGTGGTAGTCGATCAGCCAGAGTCGGGTTTGCGCGCCCTGCATTGACCAATGCAGCGGCAGTTGATAGATGCGGCCGTAGCGTTCCGCCAAGGCGTCGCGGTTGGTGTAGTGACGTTTGCCGATGAACAGGATTTGCGTCATCAGATTTGATCCGCCTGTCTGATATGGAGCTAAAGCCCGGCGACATTGCATCGCACGCCGCGGTTGACGGCCGCAGCGAGCCCGAGGTTTTCGTCATTGCGCAGCAGCTTGGCATTGCGTGTCTGCGACACCAGGGTCTGGATGCCCTGAAGGACTTCGGCTTGCGAAGCGTTGTCGACCACCAGCTTCAGGCTCTCGCGCGGCAGCGCGTCGAGCTGGGTTCGCAGCAGGCCCATATCCGGATTGAAGGTCACCGTGACGGTGGCGACGACAGCCGGGTCGAAGCGCTTGTCTTCGCTCATGGGAGCCGGCATTCGATGCGGCAGATCAGCGTCGGGATGGCACGTCGCGCCAGCGCCAGCAGCGGATCGGGCAGCCAGCCGGCCAGTCGCGCGCAGGGCCTCGACTTCGAGGTAGCACCAGACGAAACCCGCCTCGGCCAGCAGGGATTCGAGCCGTTGCACGGTCAGCGGCTCGCAGTCGTGGAGTTGCCCGCGCCGCATCAGGCACAGGTAGGGCGAGCGCAGCGGCCGCGGCAGCCAGCTGAGGAACGCCAGCCGGTAGTGCGGCTCGACCAGCATCCAGCGGTTGGGCACGGCCAGGCAACCGACGCCGCCGTGTGCCATCACCCGACGCAGTTCGCGCAGGTGCTCCAGCTGTGCCGGGCGCTCGCCAACGTGCTCGATGACGTGATTGCTGAGCACGACGTCAAAACTCGCATCGGCGAATGGCAGCACGGTGT
>DAHWJK010000165.1:0-1579 GCA_027344185.1 Thiobacillus sp. | reverse complement strand
TGATGGCGCCCGCCACGCTGGGCGTCTCGGTCGCGCAGATCAGTCTCCTGATCAATACCATTTTCGCGTCCTTCCTGGTTAGCGGCAGCGTCTCGTGGCTGTATTACGCCGACCGCCTGATGGAATTCCCTGCCGGCATGCTGGGGGTGGCGCTCGGCACCATCCTCTTGCCCAGCCTCGCCAAGCATTACGCCGACGACAACCCGGGCGACTACTCGAAGCTGCTCGACTGGGGCCTGCGCCTGACGCTGCTGCTGGCGCTGCCCGCCGCGGCTGCGCTGGCGGTGCTGGCGGTGCCGCTGATCGCCACGCTGTTCAACTACGGTGCCTTCACCGCCCACGACGTGAAGATGACCCAGCATGCGCTGGTCGCCTACAGCATCGGGCTGGTCGGCATCATTCTGGTGAAGGTGCTGGCGCCCGGCTTCTACGCGCGGCAGAACATCCGCACCCCGGTGAAGATCGCGATCGTCACCCTCGTCGCCACCCAGTTGATGAACCTGGTCTTCATCATTCCGCTGGGCCATGCGGGGCTCGCTTTGTCGATCGGCCTCGCGGCCTGCCTCAACGCCGGCCTGCTGCTGCATCTGCTGAAAAAACACGGCATCTATCAGCCGCAGCCGGGCTGGACCGGTTATTTCCTGCGCGTGCTGGGGGCGGTGTCGCTGATGGCGGCG
Source organism: Thiobacillus sp. (assembly GCA_027344185.1). GTDB lineage: Bacteria > Pseudomonadota > Gammaproteobacteria > Burkholderiales > Thiobacillaceae > Thiobacillus. The sequence goes on along the minus strand of DAHWJK010000165.1, from coordinate 902 downwards.
ATGCTGTTCTATGCGATGGGCGACACGCAGTGGTGGCTGGCGGCCGGATTCCTCGACCGCATCCTGCGGCTGTCGCTGCTGGTTGGCGGCGGCATCGCGCTGTATTTCGCCGCGCTCGGCCTGATGGGCTTCCGCCCAAGCCAGTTCGCCCGCCGCGCCGCCGAATAAGGCGCTGAATCGGCTAGAATCAAGACTTTTTCGCGGCGTCGCGCCGCCGTACGCATCAATCCATGCGCATCACCCACGGTTTTCGCCCCCTCGGCACGCCCCACGCGGTCACCATCGGCAATTTCGATGGCCTGCACCTGGGGCATCAGGCCATGCTCGCACGTCTGCAGGACGTGGCGCGGGCGCGCGGCCTTCCGAGTTGCGTGCTGAGCTTCGAGCCCCACCCGCGCGAATTCTTCGCGCCCGAGCAGGCGCCGGCGCGGCTGTCGAGCCTGCGCGAAAAGGCCGAACACCTGCAGCGGCTGGGGATCGACCGGCTGCATGTGTTCCGTTTCGACCGTGCCTTCGCCTCGCTCACCGCCGAAGCGTTCATCGAGCAGGTACTGGGCACGACGCTGCAAGCGCGCTACGTGCTGGTGGGCGACGATTTCCGCTATGGCGCCAAGCGCGCGGGCGATTTTGCCTTGCTCAAGCAGACCGGCGAATTGCGCGGCTTCGATGCCGAGTTCCTGCCCACGATCGAGGTCGCCGGCGAGCGGTCCTCGTCCACCGCGGTGCGCCATGCGCTCGCCGCCGGCGAACTCGAGCACGCCGCGCGCCTGCTGGGCCGGCCCTACAGCATCTCGGGACGAGTGGTGCACGGCGACAAGCTGGGACGCGACATCGGTTTCCCCACCGCCAACATTCAACTCAAGCACAACCGCCCGCCGCTGATGGGGATTTTCGCGGTCGAG
>DAHWJK010000154.1:0-13923 GCA_027344185.1 Thiobacillus sp. | reverse complement strand
CGCGCGCACGGTCGCGCGCGACTGCGGCGCTGCCCGCAAGACGTCGAGCAGCGCGCGCTGCGCCCGGGCGCGGGCGGGCGGATCCGCGAACCGCCCGGATTCGGTCAGCAGCAGCCAGGGGGTGTCGGCGGCAAACGGCGTGGCGTTCTTCAGGCGCGGCGGCAGCGTGGCGAGCAGGATCGCGCCCAGCGGATGGTGGTAGTAGTCGGCGCAAAACTGCGCCAGCCGAAGGATCTCGGGCGACAGCGCGGGGCGGTCGTCCAGTACGCGGATCACCTCGCGCAGCTTGTTGTCCTGGATGGCGCTGTCAGCCGGCGCGCCCAGCGCGACGCCGACCTGGCGGGTGCGGCCGAACGGCACTTCGACCAGGCTGCCCGGCTGCACCGCGCCGAGCGCATCCGGCAGGCGATAGTCGAACAGCCGGTAGAGCGGCGTATCGAGCGCAACCTGCAGTATCGAGGGCATAGTTAGCGGGAAGTCTTGATCGGAGGTCGGGGAAAGCGGTCTAAGTCGCTGGCAGGCAAAGCTTATTCGGGGTTGTCCACCTAGCTTGTGGATAATTGTGTGAGTGATTTGTGCTGACTGCCCTCCAGGGCGCGTATTTCATGGCGCACCCCCTGCGGGCTAAAAAGCAGGCAATCCTATAAACCTCGAAGATTCAGGTATTTATAAGTCATGCCGGACTGTCAAGGGATTGACACAAAAAAAGTTCCCGTGCGCCAAAAATGTGCATAAGTTAACGCTTCTATGGCCGGAATGGCGCCGTTTCGCACCGATTTTTGACCCACAAGCCCTTGTTCCGTCAGGCTTTATGCCTGCTGGATGCCGGCAATGACCCAGCCGCCCTGGCCTTGGGCCGGCCGCGCCAGGTGCCACACCTCGTCAAGTACCACGGCGTCCTGGTCGGCAGCCTCGCGCACCCAGCCGGTGAAGCGCACGCTGACGATATGCTGATTGCCTTCCTCCACCGCTTCCAGCACGTCGGCGTGGAGCGTGGTCACGTCGGTGAGCTGCGACGCATCGCCGCGCTCGGCCAGCTGCAGGCGGATTTCGGCAAAGACCTCGGGCGTGGTGAAGGCGCGCAGGTCGTCGAGGTTGCCGGCGTCGAACGCGGCCTGCAGACGGATGAAATTGAGCTTGGCTTCGCGTGCGAACGCATCGGCGTCGAACCCGGGCGGAAAGGCGTGCGTCGCCTGACTGTTGCCGAAGGTGCCGGACGCCTGGTCGAAGGCGGCCGGCGCGTTCGTCGGCATGCCGGCGTACTGCATGGCCGGCGCATTGCGGCGCATCAGGAAGCGGAACAGCATGAAGACCGCCATCGCCAGCAGCGCCAGCATCAGAAAGCTGGCCATCTCCTCGCCCAGGCCCAGATGGGAAAACAGCGCCGCGAGGCCGAGGCCGGCAGCCAGGCCGGCGATTGGCCCCATCCAGGATCGTTTCGGCGCGGTCGACGGCGCGGCGGTGTTCTGCTGCGGGCGCTGCGGCGTCGGCGCGGCGTCCTGCTTCGCGGGCGCGCTGCGCTGCATGCCGAAGGATTTGCTGCCGCCCATGCGCTTGGCTTCGGCCTCCTGCACGACGAAACCCAAGCTGACGAAAAGGGCGAACAGGCTGATCAGAATATGTTTCATGGGGAATCCTGGTAATGGGGTGAATGACGAGAGGCGAAAGGGTCAGGCGGCGCGCACGGCGCGGCTGCGGTCGTGCACTGCGTCGACCAGCACGGCGACGTTATCCGGATTGGTGAACTGCGATATGCCGTGGCCGAGGTTGAACACGTGACCGGGGTGGTTGCCGTAGCTGTCGAGGATGCGATGCGCTTCGGCACGGATGCTGTCCGGGGTGCCGTGCAGCGCGCACGGGTCCAGATTGCCTTGCAGCGCCACCTGGCTGCCGACGCGGCGACGTGCCTCGCCGATGTCTAGGGTCCAGTCCAGTCCCACCGCGTCGGCGCCGATGCCGGCCATCGATTCCAGCCAGTTGCCGCCGCCCTTGGTGAAGAGGATGCTCGGCACGCGGCGGCCTTCGCGTTCCTTGATCAGGCCGGCGACGATGCGTTCCATGTAGTCGAGCGAGAATTCCTTGTAGGCGTGCGGAGTGAGGCTGCCGCCCCAGGAATCGAAAATCATCACCGCCTGCGCGCCGGCCTCGATCTGCGCGTTGAGGTAGTCGATCACCGCCCGGGTGTTCACCTCGAGGATGCGGTGCAAGAGGTCGGGCCGGCTGTACAGCATGGTCTTGATGTGGCGGTAGTCGTCCGAGCCGCCGCCTTCGACCATGTAGCAGGCCAGCGTGTAGGGGCTGCCGGAAAAGCCGATCAGGGGCACCGAGCCGTCGAGGGCGCGGCGGATGCTTTTCACCGCATCCATCACGTAGCCGAGCTTGTCGGTGGGATCCGGCGCAGTGAGGTCGCGGATTTCCCATTCGTCGCGCAGCGGACGCTCGAAGCGCGGCCCTTCGCCGGCCGCGAAATAGAGGCCGAGACCCATCGCGTCGGGCACGGTGAGAATGTCGGAAAACAGGATCGCAGCGTCGAGCGGATAGCGCGCCAGCGGCTGCAGCGTCACCTCGGTGGCGAGGTCTGGCGTCTTGCACAGGGTCAGGAAGTCGCCGGCGCGGGCGCGCGTGGCGTTGTACTCCGGCAGGTAGCGGCCGGCCTGGCGCATCAGCCAGAGGGGCGTGTATTCGGTGGGCTGGCGCTGCAACGCGCGCAGGAAGGTATCGTTTTTGAGGGCGGACATTCAGGCGGGCCAGGACGCAAAGCCGGCATTTTAGCAGGCTTGGCGCCACCGGCCCGGACCCATCGGTCGTTCAGGTGCGGTGGAAGCGCCATTCGCCGCGCCCCGCCGGACACGCCAGCACATCGCGCGGCTTGCGGCCATCCACCGCCAGGGTGGCGTGGCGGCAACCGTCGCGGGCGTCGCCGCGCGGCGTGAATTCATATTGATGGCCGTCGTGACGCCATTGCACCGGCACCCCGGCGCGGCCGAGTTCGAGCGCATGGCCCATGCAGGCGCGATCGCGTTCGTCCATGCGGTCGCCGATGGTGTGGCCCACCACCGCGCCGAGTACGCCGCCGACCACCATGCCGACCACGCGATCGTCACGCTCGGCAATGTGCCCACCGATCACCGCACCGGTGACGCCGCCGATCACTGCGCCGATTTCGTCGCGGTTGCAGCGGCCGGACGCGATGCCGTAGTCGCGGGCATAGATCACGCCGCTCTTGCCCTTGTGGTGCTTGGCCGGCTTGTCCTTGTAATAGCCGTGTGCCGGCGCGTGTCGGGGCGGGTCGGCCAGAACCGGTCCGGCGGCGGCGAGGGCGGCGATTGCGAGGGTGAGGGGAAGCTTCATGGTTTACTCCTTGTTGTGTTGGACGCGATGGGATGCCTGGACGGGACTTGACGCAGTCGGCACCCATTTTATGTTTATGGGTGTCCGGCCGTCAGTTGTAGCGGGGGCCATGGCCGTAGCCATGACGCGTGTTGCGGGCGAGGGTTTCCATCCGGATGTTGCGATGGGCGAGGGTGAGTGCATGGTTCAGGCGCTGGAATTCACGGGCATTCATGAGGCCATCTGCACGGAATTTACGCTCCATTCTGCGAATTTGCTGCTGTTCATGCTTTAACGTGCGGAATTCGTAGCGGTTCAGGAAGCCTGCGCGACGGGCGGCTTCGATCCGTTGCCTCTGCCGCGCCTGACGGGCGTTGACCTGCTGGATGTATGCCTCGCTCTGCTGGATGACCCGAGGGTGGTCGCGATCGCCGCGATCAAAGAAATCGGCGTGCGCGCTGGTGGCCAGTAAGCCCAGTGCGAGGGCGGAGAAGAGGGCGGTTTTCATCAATGTGCGTGTCATGGTGTGCTCCTTGTCTGAGGGGGATGTCGCTGCCGCAAGGGCGGGGTCAGCCGACACCTGCACAGTAGTCAGGCCATGTAAGGGCCATGTGTGGGGCGGGTAACGGGGTGTAACGCAAGGTTACGGACATGTAAAAATCGGTCTCAAGTTTCCCGGCCGGCTGCCGATTCCTCCGGACGGGCTGGAATGAATCCCGTGCTTTCGCCTGAAATATCAGAAAACCAGAATCTTCAGGCTTGCTTTTTTACTCACCCGCGTCGCAGGAGAACCCGATGCAACCCAAGAAATTCGCGGCCACGCTGGCCGCGGCAGGCATCACTTTGCCCGGTCTCGCGCTGGCCACCAACGGCATGCTGATGGAGGGCTACGGCCCGATCGCCAGCGGCATGGGCGGAGCCGCCATGGCCCATGACAACGGCACCGCTGCCATGGCCAACAACCCGGCCACGCTCGGCCTGATGGCCCGCGGCAGCCGCCTCGACGTCATGCTGGGTCATGTCGGTCCGGACGTGTCGGCGCCCGGCAGCATGGGCGCCTCCTCGGCCGACGCCTTCTATATGCCGGCATTCGGCTTCGTCAAGAAACAGGGCCGGCTGGCCTATGGCGTCGGCATCTATGGTCAGGGCGGCATGGGCACCGAATACGCCAGCGGCGACATGGCGCAGGTGGGCGTAGGCCGCGTGATCCTGCCGCTGGCCTACAGCGTCGACGACCGGCTCAACATCGGCGGCAGCATCGATATCGTATGGGCCGGCATGGACCTGGTGTTCGCCATGGCGAATATCGACTTCCAGGACGGCAGCGACTTCACCGGCGCGGCCAAGGGCTACGGCGTCGCCGCCAAGCTCGGCTTCACCTACAAGCTGAACGAGACGCTGACCCTCGGCGGCGTGTACCAGACCGCGGGCAACCTCGGTGACCTCAAGGGCGACGGCTACCGGGTCGCGGATTTCGACATGCCTGCGGTTGTGGGCCTCGGCTTCGCCTGGCAGGCCAATCCGCGCCTCTTGGTCGCGCTCGACCTCAAGGATGTGTTGTGGAGCGACAGCATGAATACCGTGACCATACACACGCCCGGCGGTGCGGTGCCGTTCCAGCAGGACTGGGACGACCAGACCGTGGTTTCGCTCGGCCTCGCCTACCGCTACAGCGAGGCGCTGACGCTGCGTGCGGGCTTCAACCATGGCAAGAATCCGATCCCGAACGACCACGTCACCGCGCTATGGCCCGCGATTGTGGAAGACCATTACACGCTCGGCCTGGGCTATGCGCTCAATGCGCGTTCACAGATCAATCTGGCGTTGAGCTATGTGCCGGAAGTGGCGGTCACGGGTAGCGGACTGCAAAATGCCGGCTTGCGGATCGAGCATAGCCAGTTCAACTGGCAGCTGATGTACAGCTACGCGTTCTGACCAGGGCAGCATGGAATAGCCGGGCTATGCCCCCGGCTTTTTTTGCCCCGCGACCTGGTCATGTCCACGCCGGGTCCCGCACGACGGGATTCAGCGCTGTTGCAGGTCTTGGCCTTGCTGCTCGATCGGCTCGCCGCCGGGCGCGCGTCCCGCTTCCTCGGCCGTTCCGGGCACGTTGCGCTGATCCTGCAGGGCGCGGTCAACGTCTTCGCCCGCGCGCTCGGCCGGATTCTTGTTGTCGCAGCCCTGCATGATCAACAGACTGGTCAGCAGGGCCAGCACGGCATGGGACGCGTGCCAGGGGTGGCGGCGCTTGCGTGCAGTTGGCAACACAGCGCCGCCAGCGGTCCCGCTCCATTCGTAGAACCGCATGTGTTCATCGTCCAGATGGCGGAGGGTGGGTGTCATGGCTCAGGTTTCCTCGTTGTCATGTTGCGGCATGGCGTGACGGCGTTCAGCGCTTGACCTGGATGTCGTTACGGACCCCTTTCACACCCGCGACGCCGAACGCGATTTTTTCGGCCCGGGCGATCTGGTCGGGGGAGGGGACCCAGCCGGACAGCTGGACAGCGCCCTGGTGCGTGTCCACTTTCACGCCCATCCCCTCCACACCCTCGTCCTTCACGAGCAGCGTCTTGATCTTGGCGGTGATCCATGCGTCTTCGGCAAAATTGCCGGCCTTGATGCGGTCGTTGTTGGACACCGCTTTGATGTATTCACTGCTGTTAAGACGGCTGTCGCGGTCAGCATCGCCTTCGCGGAAGGCCTGGGCCTGCCCGCCTTTCGCCGCGAATTCCTCGAGTGTGATTTTGCCGTCGCCATTGCTGTCGACGGTCTTGAACTCGGGCATGACCGGCGCGGCCGCCAGCGCGGCAGCGGAGAACGCGCCCAGCACACCTGCAAGGGTCAGCTTCAGAATGCGATGTTGATTGGTTTTCATGCCTATCTCCTGTTCTCACGGGTGGAATTTGAATACAGCGCACTCACCAAAGCCAAGCGACGACCATGCCAGATCGATTTTAAGTAATGAAATCAAAATGATGTAAGCAGGGTGTCCGAATCGATTGGCGCCGGCCGCGGCTCGCCTCGCCAAATTGTCGCCGTTTAGAGACGGGCGCAGCCATGGGGACCCATGGCCTTGAATTCATTCATGTATTTTGTCTGTTGCCGGCGACACTCGCGCTATCACGCAGCACACTGGCGCAAAAAAAGGGAGCCTTGGCTCCCCTCTGAGGCGTGACGTCCGGTCAGGTTGCAGGCGGACTGCGGCCGGTGACAAGCAGTACCAGGAATACCACCAGACCCACGACAAACAGGACCTTGGCGATCAGGGTTGCGGTGCCGGCAATGCCCGCAAAACCGAAGATGCCGGCAACGATGGCGACGATCAGGAATGTAACAGCCCATCCAAACATAAGGTGCTCCTCTCTGGATTGATAGCGTGCCGCAATGGCGCTAACCCTTCCTATGCAGAGGCCGTGCCAGTTAAATTAAAGTGTGTAGGATCAGTCACCTGCGTGTGTGTCCGGACGCCGCCCGCGGTACATGACCGCGCCGGCGTCGCCCGCCCCCGACACTCAGCTGTCGACGCGGTCCTTGAACAGCGCCGGGGTGAGGCCATGGCGTTGCAGCAGGCGGTAGACCTCGGTGCGGTTGCGTCCGGCCAGCCGTGCCACTTCGCTGACCTGGCCACGGGTGAGCTTGAGCAGCGTGATCAGGTAATCCCGCTCGAACGACGCGCGCGCCTCGGCCAGCGGCTGAATCTCGGCCGGCTTGTCGCGCAGCGCGCGCGCCACCAGCGTGGCCGGAATGGTGGAGGTGGTGCACAGCGCGCAGCATTGCTCCAGTACGTTGTGCAGCTGGCGGATGTTGCCCGGCCAGTCGGCGGCGGTCAGCATGTCCAGCGCGTCGGGCGCAAAGCCGTGGATGCGGCGGCGGTACTTCTCGGTCAGCGCGGCGAGGAAATGCCGGGCCAGCAGCGGTATGTCCTCGCGTCGCTCGCGCAGCGGCGGCAGCGTCAGTGTGACCACGTTGAGACGGTAATACAGGTCTTCGCGGAATTCGCCGCTGACGATCGCCTCCTCCAGATTGCGGTGGGTGGCCGACACGATGCGCACGTCGACCGGGCGCGTCTCGGTGGCGCCGACCGGCCGCACCTCGCCCTCCTGCAGCACGCGCAGCAGCTTCACCTGCAGCGGCGGAGGCATGTCGCCGATCTCGTCGAGGAACACGGTGCCGCCCTCTGCACTGAGGAAGAGGCCGGGATGGTCGCGCCCCGCGCCGGTAAACGCGCCCTTCATGTGGCCGAACAGCTCCGACTCGAGCAACTCGGCAGGGATCGCGCCGCAGTTGATCGCGACAAAGGGCTTGGCGTGGCGCGGGCTGGCACGATGGATGGCTTGCGCCAGCAATTCCTTGCCGGTGCCCGATTCGCCCTGGATCAGCAGCGACGCTTCGCTTTGCGCGGCCAGGCGGGCTTCGGCCAGGAGCGCGTCCATGGCCGGGCTGGCGGTGACGATTTCACTGCGCCAGTCGTCGCTGACGGGCTCGTGGCCGCCGCCGCCGAGGCGGGTGGCCCGCTTCAGCAGGTCGATCAGGGTGGGCGCGTCGTAGGGCTTGGTCAGGTAGCCGAACAGCCCCTGCTGGGTGGCGGCCACGGCATCGGGAATGGTGCCGTGCGCGGTGAGCACAATCACCGGCAAGGCCGGGTCGCGTGCATGGATGGCGCGAAACAGCGCCATACCGTCCATGCCGTTCATCTGCATGTCGGTCAGCACGGCGTCGGGCCGGGTGAGTGCGAGCTGCGCCAGCGCCGCCTCGCCGCTGTCGACGGCTTCCACCCGGAAACCGTTGGCCTCCAGCCGCAGCGTGATCAGTTCGCGCAGGGCGGCGTCGTCGTCAACGACCAGAATGCAGGGCTTTTTCATGGTGTGCGGGGCGGGGTGTTGCGCTGTTGCAGGGATTTTTCCAGCGCCTTGATCTGCTCGAGCTTGTCCTGCAGTTCCTGCGCGCGCAGCGTCTGCTGCCGGAGTTCGATGCGTGCCCGCAGCGATCGTTTCATCAGTTCCAGCAGCGCCTGGGTGCGGGCATCGACCTCGCCAAGGGCGCCCAGGTTTTTCAGACTGCGCTCGAGCGCGTCCACGCTGTCCTCGCGTTCCAGCAAGGCGGCCAGCAGAAAACGCCGCCCGTCGTCGAGACGGCGCTCGTTTTCCAGCGCGGCCAGTTCGCGCCGCCGCTGCTCGCCCGTCAACGCCGCCACCCGCGCAAGTTCGCTCGACAGGGCTGTCGTGTCCAGGCCGGCCGGCGTGCTGCGGGAGGGCGGCTGCTCGGACAGGGGGGCACAGCCCCCCAGCGTCAGCAACAGCCCGGCAAGTAAAAGGGTTTTGAAGATCATTTCGGTATCGGCCAGGTTAAACGAAAGCAGGTTGACCACGGCGGGCAGTCCTCCACGTCGACGCTGCCGCCCGCAGCCAGCAGCGATTCCCGCACGATCGACAGGCCCAGTCCGCTGCCCTTGACCGTGCTGGCGGGCTGGCGCGCGCCCTGGAAAAACGGCTCGAAGACGCGGCTGCGCTCGGCCTCGGGGATGCCTTCGCCTTCGTCGCATACCCACACGGCGACCGCGTCGTCGACGGCCGCACTTTTCACCAGGATGCGTCCGCCCTCGGGACTGAATTTGACCGCATTCGACAACAGGTTGTCGAGTGCGGTTTCCAGCTGGCTGCGATCGGCGTGCACGGTGGCGGCGTCCAGCTGCATCTCAATGCGGACGTTGCGTGCCTCGAGTGCCAGACGCTGGCGGGCCAGCACGCTGGCGAGGGCGGCGCCCAGCGCTTGCGGCGCGGTCGGCAACAGCGTGGCGTCGCGCATCATGCCGCTGTAGCGAATCAGGTCCTCGATGCGTTTTTGCAGATCGCGGCTGGCGCTGTCCATGATGGTGACGATGCTGCGCTGACGGGGGTTGAGGCTGCCGGCCAGTTCGTCGCCCAGCAGCGCGACGCCTTCGCGCAGCGAGGCCAGCGGGGTTTTCAGCTCGTGCGACACGTGGCGCAGGAAGCGCAGCTTCTGGTCTTCCAGCGCCTTCAGGCGTTGGCGCAGCCAGTCGATCTCGCGGCCCAGTTCGACGATGTCCTGCGGCCCGCTGATGGCCGGCAACGGACGCAAGTCGGCCTCGCCGAGCTGCTGGATCGACGCCTTGAGCTGCTTGATCGGGCGGTTGATCATCCAGGAAAACACCGCCGCCAGCAGCAAGGTCAGCGGAATCAGCGCCAGTGCCAGCACGATCAGACGCTGGCGGGTCGCCTGCACGGTCGATTCCAGGTCCTGCAGTTCGCGCTGCACCGCGGCGTCGGCTTCGGCGAGCAGGGTGCGCGCGTCGCCATGTAGCGCGTCGAAGGCCGGGTCGAGCGCATTGAAGCCTGCACTGTCGAGAAAGCTGCCGGGCTGGATCTGGCGATACAGGCTGAGGCTGCGGGTCTGCAGTGCGGCCAGCGTGGTGCGTGCCGGCGCGTCGACGAGTTCGCTGTCGAGCCGTGCCAGCAGGGTTTGCAGTTCGTCGAAGCGGGTTCGCAGGGCGGGCGCAAACTCGGCGTCCTGCAGCAGGTGATACTGGCCGGCGGCACGCTGCAGCTGGCTGACCGATTCGGCAATCTGCCGCACGTCGCGGGTGATGGTAAGGCTGTTGCGGGTGAACAGGCGCTGGGTGTCGACGACATCCTGCAATACGTGCACCGCATTGATCAGGCCGCTCGCCAGCGGCACGATCAGCACGCCCATGGCGACGATGACGAGGATGGTGAACGAGCGGGGGTAGTAGGGGGTCGCGAGCATCCGGACGAGGTTCAGGCGTGGACTCGCAGCCGTGCGCCGGACGCGCAGGCGATGGCGGCCCTCACGCCGGCGGCGGGATTACGCCAGATCAAGGTAGGCAAGAATGCCCTTGGCCGCTTCGCGGCCTTCCCATACGGCGGTCACCACCAGATCGGAACCGCGCACCATGTCGCCGCCGGCGAACACTTTGGGATTGGCGGTCTGGAACGCATGCGGCTGGCCGCTGGCGATCACGCGGCCGCCATGGTCGATCGCGATCTTGTGATCGGCAAACCATGGCTGCGGATTGGGACGGAAACCGAACGCGACGATGACGCGGTCGGCGGGGATGATTTCCTCCGAGCCGGGCACCACCACCGGCGTGCGGCGGCCGCGTGCGTCGGGCGGGCCGAGCTCGGTGGTCACCAGCTTGACGCCTTCGACGCGGCCATTGCCGACGATCTCGACCGGCTGGCGGTTCCACAAAAACTGCACGCCTTCTTCCTTGGCGTTGCCGACTTCGCGCTTGGAGCCGGGCATGTTCTTCTCGTCGCGGCGGTAGGCGCAGGTCACGCTGGCCGCACCCTGACGGATGCTGGTGCGGTTGCAGTCCATCGCGGTGTCGCCGCCGCCCAGCACCACCACGCGCAGGCCTTTCATGTCATGGTAGATCTCGTCTTCCTTGGCGAGATCGAGGCATTTGCGCACGTTGGAAATCAGGAAAGGCAGCGCTTCCAGCACGCCGGGCAGGTCTTCGCCGGGGAAGCCGCCCTTCATGTAGGTGTAGGTGCCCATGCCCATGAACACGGCGTCGTAGTCGTCGAGCAGGGACTGCATCGACACGTCCTTGCCGATATCGGTATTTAGACGGAATTCGACGCCCATGCCTTCCAGCACTTCGCGGCGGCGCGTCATCACCCATTTTTCCATCTTGAATTCGGGGATGCCGAAGGTCAGGAGGCCGCCGATCTCGTCGTAGCGGTCGAACACCACCGGCTTCACGCCGTTCCTCGCCAGCACGTCGGCGCACCCCAGTCCGGCAGGCCCGGCGCCGATGACGGCGACCTTTTTGCCGGTCGGCACCACGTTCGATATGTCGGGACGCCAGCCGGCCTTGAAGGCTTCCTCGGAAATGTATTTCTCGATCTGGCCGATGGTCACCGCGCCAAAGCCGCCCGTGTTCGGGCCGCCGCCCACCGCTTCGCCGAAGCCGTCGGTATTGAGGGTGCAGGCGCCTTCGCACAGCCGGTCCTGCGGACAGACGCGGCCGCACACTTCGGGCAGCGAGTTGGTCTGGTGCGAGAGCTCGGCGGCTTCGAACAGGCGGCCTTCGGTCACCAGCTTCAACCAGTTCGGGATGTAGTTGTGCACCGGGCACTTCCACTCGCAATACGGGTTGCCGCAGGCCAGGCACCGGTCGGACTGTTCCTGCGCATGCGCGGTGTCCATCGGCGCGTAGATTTCGCGGAACTCGTGCTTGCGCACCGTCGCCTCGGTCTTGTCGCCGTCGCGCCGGGGCTGCTTCAAAAACTGGAATACGTCACCCATTTTTATACTTCCACTGCTTCTAATGGCTGGCCGGGAATGTCCTCGGCCAGGTCTTCAATCGAAATCCGCTTCGGCTTGACCAGCCACACCTTCGCCAGCGTGGCGTCGAAGTCTGCCAGCAGCGCCTTGGCGCGTGCGCTGCCGGTGAGCGCCAGATGACGCCCGATCTGGGCCTTGAGGAAGACGCGGAACGGCTCGGTCTCGTCGTTGACGATGCGAACCAGCTCGACCATTTCCTTGTTGGTCTTGGCCATGAAGTCACCCGCGTCGTCGACCACGAAAGCCATGCCGCCCGACATGCCGGCGCCGAAGTTGAGCCCGGTGTCGCCCAACACGACCACGGTGCCGCCGGTCATGTATTCGCAGCCGTGGTCGCCGATGCCCTCCACCACCGCCAGCGCGCCGGAGTTGCGCACGCCGAAGCGTTCGCCCCCCATGCCTGCGGCGTAGAGCTCGCCGCCAGTCGCGCCGTACAGGCAGGTGTTGCCGATCAGGGTGTTGCGGTGCGCATCGAAGGTGGCGACGCGCGGCGGGTAGATCACCAGCCGGCCGCCGCCCATCCCCTTGCCGACGTAGTCGTTGGCGTCGCCTTCCAGCGTCATCGTCAGGCCCTTGTGGTTCCACACGCCGAAGCTCTGGCCGGCCGAGCCGGTCAGGCCAATACGAATGGTGTCGTCCGGCAGGCCGCGGCCGCCGTGCGCCTTGGCGATCTCGCCCGACAGGCGCGCGCCGATCGAGCGGTTGACGTTGCGCACTTGATAGGCGAGCTGGATTCGGGTGCCGGCCTTGATCGCGCCGATCGCGTCGGCCACCATCTGCTCGGCCAGTTCGCCCTTGTCGAACGAGGGGTTGCGTTCCTGCTGCGCGAAGCGCGGCGCGTCGGCCGGAATGTCGCCCTGCGAGAGCAGCACGTCGAGCTTCAGCCGGCCCTGGCGCGGCGTGTCGCCGGCCGACAGATCGAGCAGGTCGGTGCGGCCGATCAGGTCGGTCAGCTTGCGGATGCCCAACGCGGCCATCAGCTCGCGCGTTTCCTCGGCGACGAACTTGAAGTAGTTGACCACCATGTCGGGCAGGCCGATGAAGTGATCCTTCCGCAGCTTTTCGTTCTGCGTCGCCACGCCGGTGGCACAGTTGTTCAAATGGCAGATGCGCAGGTACTTGCAGCCCAGCGCGACCATCGGGCCGGTGCCGAAGCCGAAGGACTCGGCACCGAGGATGGCCGCCTTGACGACGTCGAGGCCGGTCTTCAGTCCGCCGTCGGTCTGCACGCGCACGCGTCCGCGCAGGCCGTTGGCGCGCAGCACCTGCTGGGCCTCGCTCAAGCCCAGCTCCCACGGCGAACCGGCGTATTTCACGCTGGCGAGCGGGGAGGCGCCGGTGCCGCCGTCGTAACCTGAAATGGTGATCAGGTCGGCATAGGCCTTGGCCACGCCGGCGGCGATGGTGCCGACGCCGGGCTCGGCGACCAGCTTCACCGACACCAGCGCGTCGGGGTTGACCTGCTTCAGGTCATAGATCAGCTGCGCCAGGTCCTCGATCGAGTAGATGTCGTGGTGCGGCGGCGGCGAAATCAGCGGCGTGCCCGGCTTGCAGTGGCGCAAGGATGCGATCATCGGCGACACCTTGTCGCCCGGCAGCTGGCCGCCCTCGCCGGGCTTGGCGCCCTGGGCGATCTTGATCTGCAGCACTTCGGCATTGACCAGATAGGTCGCGGTAACGCCGAAGCGGCCGGACGCGATCTGCTTGATCTTGGAGGTCTTGACCGTGCCGTAGCGCTTCGGGTCTTCGCCGCCTTCGCCCGAGTTGGAACGGCCACCGATGCGGTTCATGCCTTCGGCCAGCGCCTCGTGCGCTTCCGGAGACAAGGCGCCGAGCGACATGCCGGCGGAGTCGAAGCGCTTGAGGATGGACTCCAGCGGTTCGACTTCTTCCAGCGGGATGGGATTAATTCCGTGCGTGGCGCCGGCCTTCAGCTTCATCAGGTCGCGCAGCATCGCCACCGGACGCGTGTCGACGAGCGCGGAATACTTCTTGAATTCGGCGTAGTCGCCGGTCTTCACCGCCTTCTGCAGCTGCTGCACCACGTCCGGGTTGTAGGCGTGGAATTCCTCGCCGAACATGAATTTCAAGAGGCCGCCGGCCGACAGGGGTTTCAGCGGATTGAACGCGGTCTTGTGCAGCAGCTTCTGGTCGGACTCGAAGTCGTCGAAATTGGCGCCGGAAATGCGCGACACCGTGCCCTTGAGGCACAGCTCGACCACGCTTTCGTGCAGGCCCACGCCTTCGAACAGCTGCGCGCCG
>DAHWJK010000121.1:0-10837 GCA_027344185.1 Thiobacillus sp. | reverse complement strand
GCGTAGATGAACTGCGAGGTGTGCAGGCTGACGCCGGCGCCTTCGGAGTTGGTGAGCCGCTTGTCGACTGCCAGCGCCGCCGCTTCGCAGGCCTTGGCGCGTTCGGCCGCCTCTTCCACCGAAAGCGACCACGGATGGTAGAGGTCAAGGTCGGGCACGTCCTTCGCCAGGCGGTCGGCGTCGGGCAGACCGGCCGCCTCATCCTCGGCGGTGTAGCGCGCGATGGTCAGCGCCTTCTCCACCGCGCTTTTCAGCGCCGCTTCCGACAGATCCGAGGTCGAGGCGTGGCCGCGCCGCTGGCCGATGTAGACGGTGACGCCGGCGCCCTTGTCCTTGTTGTATTCGATGGTCTCGATTTCGCCCTGGCGCACGCTGACGCTCTGGCCGACGCCTTCGGAGATTTCGGTGTCGGCTGCGGTGGCGCCCTGTTTGGCGGCGTGCTCGATAACGAGCCGGGACAGGGCCATGAGCTGGTCGCGGGTATAGCTGAATTGGGAGCGGGACATGTCGGCTTATTTAAAGAAAAAACGGCGTCGTAGGAGTGGACTGGGCATGTTTGAGCGTCAGAAACTACAATGACGATCATAACAGCAACCGAAAGCCCTGCCGTGCGCCTGATCGACCCCGATGCCGAACTGGAATTTGACCCCGATGACGTCTACGACGGCCCCAGCAAGAGCCAGAAGAAGCGCGACGTCGAAGCCCTGCAGGATATGGGCGACGAACTGGTGAAGCTGCCCGACGCGCAATTCAAGCGCATCGAGCTGCCGGAAGAACTGAAGCAGGCCGTGGCCGCCTGCCGCAAGATCACCCAGAACGGTGCGCTCCGACGGCAAAAGCAGTTCATCGGCAAGCTGATGCGTTCGGTCGACCCGGCGCCGATTCAGGCCCAGCTCGATGCCTTCAAGGGCGTGTCGGCGGCGGAAAACGCCAAACTGCACCAGGCCGAGAAATGGCGCGACAAGCTGATCGCCGACAACGAGGCGCTGACGCTGTTCCTCAATCAGTACCCCGACACCGACGCCACGCACCTGCGGCAGATCATCCGCAATGCGCGCGACGAAGCCGCACGCAACAAGCCGCCCAAGGCGTTCCGCGAAATTTTTCGGGTGATCCGCGAGGCGATGCAGAAAACGGATTGATCCATGCATTACGCGAAGCGGCACGAACAACAACCCGAGCGTGTGCGTTTGGTGAATACAAGGTTTGAACAGGGAGAAGCCGCATGGGGGGACGTGTCGCCAGAATTATCTTGAGCCTGCCCGCGCGCGTTACTGCAGCCGCCGGGGCCGCACCGTGACACCGGCAGGCCGCAGCCCGCGCGCTGCCCGCCCGCGCACGACGTTTCGCCGCGTGCGCATTTTGCTGCTGCTGGGGCTACTGGTCGCGGCGCTCAGTCTGACCTGGCTGGAACAGACCATGGTGCGCGCCTGGCGTTTGCCGCTCGAGGTGGCGGTGGTGCCGATCAACGGCGACGGATCGGACGCGGCGACGGAAACGATCCGCAGCTTGCAGGCGAGCGATTTCGACGACATCAATGCCTTTCTGGAACGCGAGGTGGCGCGCTACGGACTGAAGCTGTCGCCGGCCATGCAGCTCACGCTGCTGCCTGCGCAGGACGCGCGGCCCCCGGCGCCGCCGCGCGACGGCAGCGTGCTGAAGACCATTTACTGGAGCCTGCAGCTGCGCTGGTGGGCATACCGGCAATCCGGCCAGCTGCTGCCGCAGCTGGGCACGGTCAAGCTGTTCGTGCTGTACCACGCGCCGCAGGACGGCGTGGCGCTGGAACATTCGCTGGGGCTGCAGAAAGGCCTGATCGGGGTGGTGCACGCGTTTGCCGATCCCCGGCAAACGCGGCAGAACAACATCGTCGTCGCGCACGAGCTGCTGCATACGCTGGGCGCGACCGACAAATACGATGCCGAAGGCCGGCCGGTCTACCCGCAGGGTTATGCCGATCCCGAGTTGCCGCAGCGGATGCCGCGCCGCGCAGCCGAGATCATGGCAGGGCGGCTGGTGAATGCCGCCGGACGGCTGGTGATGCCGCCCAGCCTTGAACAATGCGTAATCGGTTCGATGACCGCGCACGAGCTCAACTTCGACGAAGGCTTTCGCCGGCGTTTTGCTGGGGGCGATTAAACAGCGCGCATCCGCGCCTGGCTTAAACTGCGCGTATCCGCGCGAGGCGCGCAAGGCCGAAATGAATGAAGGCCAGCGCAGCGACGACCGGCGCCAGCAGGTTGAGCAGCGGGACGAACTGCAGCAGGCCGGTCAGCACGCCCAGTCCCCACCAGCCGCCGCGTTCCTGCTTGAACAGCCGCTGCATCTCATCGGCGCTGGCATGCTCGGCAATGGCGTCGTAGCGGAACAGTCGCTGGTTCAGGTAGGCGGCGGCCACGAAGGGCACGATGACGCCGACCCCGATCAGCCACAGCGGCAGGGTGACCACCCACAGCACGATGAACACGACAATCGCGATGCCCGCGTTCCACACACTGCCGATCATGCCGCCGCCGTTTTCGCGCCCGAGATCGGGATAGTCGCGTTCCGCCACCACGCGGATCAGGGCGGGCATGCCGAATAGCGCGGTGATGACGAGCGCAGTCAGCATCACCAGCGGCACGAACAGCAGCAGGTGCAGCAGCAGCTGGATGCCGCTGGCGACCCACACCGGCTCGATCTCGGCCAGCCAGGTCCGGATGCCGATGGCGTCGAGCCCCTGCGTGAGCCAGCCGGAGAAGGTGCTCCAGAATGTCACCCCCAATGCCAGCCACAGCAGGATCGCGACCAGCATCGGCCATACCACCACCCACAGCACGCGCAGGCTGAACAGATCGCGCAGCGCGCGGGCAACGGCGTCGAGAATGGCGGTCATGTGCGGAGCCTCAGTGCGGATTTGGGGCGGAACACGGCGATGGTGCCGGGCAGCGCTTCGAGGTAGGGCCCGCCGATGAGGTCGATGCAATAGGGCACGGCGGCGAAAATGCCGTCGAGCGTTTCCTTGATCGCCTTGGGCTGGCCCGGCAGATTCAGAATCAGGCTGGCGCCGCGGGTGACGCCGACCTGGCGCGACAGGATCGCGGTCGGCACGTATTGCAGCGACACCGCGCGCATCTGCTCGCCGAAGCCGGGCAGCACCTTGTGCGCCACCGCCAGCGTCGCCTCGGGCGTGACGTCGCGCGGCGCCGGGCCGGTGCCGCCGGTGGTGAGGATCAGCGAACAGTGCTCGGTGTCGGCGAGTTCGATCAGCGTCGCCTCGATCTGCGCCTGCTCGTCGGGAATCAGGCGGGTGACGAAGCTCACCGGGTTGGCCAGTACTTCGCCGAACCAGGCGTCGAGGGCAGGCAGGCCCTGGTCCTGATAAACGCCGGTGCTGGCGCGGTCGCTGATCGAAACCAGGCCGATGCGAACGGTGTCATAGTCCATATGCGCAGAAAAGTAGTTGAAAAAGGGGCTTGCACGAATAGCCCAATTTATCAGAATGAGAAGCAGCTGACTGGAGACATGTACATGAAACTGATTCAAACCCTGCTGGCCGCGAGCGTGTTGTGGGCGGGCACGGCCCTGGCCGATCCGCCGAAGGGCTATCCGTTTGTCGACTTCGACGCCGGTCTGAAGGCAGCCAAGGCAAGCGGCAAGCCGATCTTTCTGTACTTCGGGCGCTACGGCTGCGCGTGGTGCGACCACACCAACAAGAAGACTTTCTCCGATGCCGGGCTGAAAAAACTGTACAGCGACAACTACGCGCTGGTCTATGTCGATGCCGAGTCGGGCAAGCGGCTGACGCTGCCTTCCGGCGAGCGCATCACCGAGGCAGAGCTGGGCGTGCGGCTGCAGGCTTTTGCCACACCGCTGTTCGTCTACCTGACGCCGCAGGGCGAGAAGATTTTCCAGGCGCCCGGCTTCAAGACGGTGAAGGATTTCCAGGACTACGACAGCTACGTCCGAGGCGGGCATTATAAGCAGAAGACCCTGCTCGAATTCCTGGGCAGCAAATCGTGAGGGCGGCCGGGCTGCTGCTGATGGCGCTGGCATTGCCGGCGCACGCCGCATGGGAATGGGGTGCGCCGCTGACGGTCAACTCGGTGCAGGGCGCGGCGATTTTTCCGCATATCGAATCTGCCAACCGTCAGGGCGTTGCCGTCTCGGGCGACACCGTCGGCGTGGTATGGGAAGACAACCGCAGCGGCAGTCCGCAGTGCTATCTGGCGCTAAAACCTGCCACGGCAACGCAATTCAAGCCGGAAATCCGCTTGAGCAAAAACGAATGCTATGAGCCGGTGGTGCTGGCGCTGGGCGGGGGCCGCTTCGTGGCGGCGTGGGAAGAAGCCGGCGCGATACAGGCGCGGGTGCTGCCCGGCGGCACGCCGCTGCAGCTGTCGAAGGCTGCAGCGGCGCAGGTGACGCTGGGCAGCCGTGGCGACATTGTGTATGCGGCCTGGGCCGAGCAGGCGGGTCGCTTCAAGCGCATCGTCGTCGCCACGCTGAGGCTGAAGGGCGACGCGCTGGGCGTGCAATCGGTGCAGCCGGTCGAGGCGGCGCCGTCGGTCGACGACCAGGGCTGGCCGGCGCTGGCGGTGACGGGCGATGGCAGCGTGACGGTGGCGTGGGAAGACCGCCGTTACCGGCATACCGTGCCGCTGGTGAGCCACAGCAGCGACGGCCGCAGCTTTGCGCCGCCTGCCCGGCTGACCGACCGCCGCAGCGGCAGCGTGGATGGGCTGGGCGCAGGCACCGGCGCGATGCGCCCGACGCTGGCGCCCTGGGGGGAGCGCGGCGCCGTCGCGGTATGGCTCGACAAGCGCGATTTCCTGTCCGGCTATGACGTGTTTGCCGCATTCGACCCCGGCACGCGCCGCTTCGGCAAGAACCTCAGGGTGCAGGACAATTTCGGCGACAACATGGCGCAATGGCATGCGCTGGTCGTCAGCGACGCCGGCGGCCGTCTGTTGGCGCTGTGGGACGACGCTCGCGACGGCACGCCGGACGTGTGGCTGTCCGAATGGGATGGCGAGGCGTTCAGCGAAGACTTTACCGTTCCTGCGGCGCATGGACCGGGCTCGCACTCCGACCCGGTGGCCGCGCTGGATGCGGCCGGTGCGCTGCATGTGGTGTGGCTCGAACGCGACGAGGCGGCTGGAACGCGCGTCCGTTATGTGCGCGCCACGCGCAAGTAAGACAGCGCGCAGCGCGCAAGCAAGTCGTGCGGCGCGACTAGATCCAGCCGCGCCGCTTCAGCCGCCGATGCAGCACCAGCACCGCGGCGCCGGTTGCCAACAGCAGCGTCGGGTAGGCCCACGCCCATTCCAGTTCCGGCATGAATTCAAAGTTCATTCCATACAGGCTGAACACCACGGTGGGCAGCGCCAGCAGCGCGCCCCAGCCGGCCAGCTTCTGCACCGATTCGTTCTGCTTTAGCGACAGCGAGGCGAGATGGAACTGCATCGCGTCCGAAGTCGACATCCGCAGGCGATCGATGGCGGCCGACACCCGCACCGCATGGTCGTGGATGTCGCGGTAGTACGCCCTGAGCTCCTTGGGGACCAGCGCGGGATGCAGGCGGATCAGGTCCTGGGTGATGTCCTGCATCGGTTCGGCGACGTCGCGCAACAGGGTCAAGTCGCGTTTCATTTCGTATAGCCGCTCCAGGATGGCGCGCCCCGATCGCTCCCCGCTCATCAGCTGGCTTTCGAGAGACTGGAAGCGATCCTGCATGCTTTCGATCACCGGCCTGAACCGGTCGACGATGAGGTCGAGCACCAGATACAAGGCATAGGGCGTTGCCGCCTGGATGCCGTTGGGACGGTGTTGCAGACGGTTGACCACCCGCTGGTAGCCCGCGCCGCTGTCGTGACGGATGGCGATGACGTAATTGCTGCCGACAAACAGGTGCGTCTCGCCGAGTTCCATCCGCGATACCCACATCTGCACAGTGCGCGTGGCGATGAAAACGTGTTTGTCGTATTCCTCGAGCTTGGAACGCTGATGGGTGGAGATGGCATCTTCCAGCGCCAGTGCATGCAGGCCGAGTTCGTCGCCCAGCTGTGAGATGGTGCGGGTATCAGGGGATTTGAGTTCGACCCAGACGAAACGATCAGGCTGGCCGACATGGTCGCTGATGTCTTCGAATTCAATCGCCTGGCAGGTCGAGTCGCGAAAGAGCAGGCAGTCGATGATGGTCCCTTGCAGCAACGTGAACGTGGAGGTGAAGTTGAATTCTAGCCCGTATGCGCAACGACGAGCGAATGCCGATCCGTGCACTGACCGGCTTTAGCAGCTGCCGGTGGATTAATCGAGGCGAACGTCGTTGCGCAGGCGCGCGTACAGTGCCGTGTAGGCGGACACGATCGCGGTTTCCGAATAGAGGCGTTCCACTTCGTCGGCACCCGCTTCGACCAGGCGCTCGCGTTGCCCGGTATCGAGTGCCAGCGCATGCTGCAGGATCGTCGCCAGCCCGGCCGCGTCGGCGAGCGGCGCCAGCAGCCCATTCACACCGTCCTGTATCAATTCCTGCGGCCCCTGGGCGCGGGTCGCTACCACCAGCGTGCGGTTCGCCCAGGCTTCCAGGATCACATTGCCGAGCGGCTCGTGCACCGATGCGCAGACAAAGACATCGGCCAGCTGGTAGTAGGGCGCCGGGTCGTGCTTCCAGCCGGCCCAGTGAACGCGCGCGGCGATGCCGAGTTCGCCGGACAGGGCTTCCAGTTCCCTGCGCAAGGGACCGTCGCCCACCATCAGCAGATGCAGCGGTGCGGCGGCGAGTGCGGCAGGCAGGCTCGCAAACGCACGCAGCAGATCGGCCCAGCCCTTGTTGACGTGCAGGCGGCCCAGGCCGAGAACGACGCGGCAGCCATGCAACCCCAGTTGCTCGCGCAGCGCATCGAGCGCGGAAGAGTCGAGGCGCGGCGAGGCATCCACGAAATTGCCGATCTGATGAACCCGTTCGGCAGGCAGACCATGCGCGGTCAGGTAGTCGTGAATCCCGCGCGTGTTGCCCACCCAGGCGTGGGCATGGCGGTAGCCCTTGAGGTTGTAGAAGCCGACCAGGCGCGCCAGATGAACCGGTGCGCGACCGCGCGGCAGGCGCACGATACGGGTTGCACGGCCCATGTAGGTCTGCACCACGTCGGGCTGGAAATCGGCGATGCAGCGATTGATTTTCCAGCGCGAGTACAGATCCCAGGTGCCGAGCATGGGGGCGTGATAATGACGCACCGCGGGGTCGATCGCGCGGGCGATGGCGCCATTGCCCACCGTAACGGCGGCGACCGGTTCGCCGCGGCGCGCCAGCGCATTCACCAGGCGAGTGAAGAAGCCTTCCGCACCGCCGAGCCCCTTGCCCCCGATCACGTGCAGGCTGCGCGGCGCCTCGCTCATGACGCTCAGAACGGCAGCGTGAGCGCGGGCGCGGACTCGTGGATCACGCGGCGGAAGTCGGCCTGGATGCGTTCCAGCGCCTCGGCGGTGTCGGCCTCGAACCGCAGCACGATTACCGGCGTGGTGTTGGACGGGCGCGCCAGGCCGAAACCGTCGGCATATTCCACGCGCAGGCCGTCGAGCGTGATGATTTCCTGCGCGTCGGGAAAGCGCGCGTTTTTCTGCAGCGTCTCCATTAGCGTGTAATGCTCGCCTTCGGCCATCTTGATGTTGAGCTCGGGTGTGTTGAGCGTGTCGGGCAGGCCGTGCAGGGTGGCGTTGATGTCGGCCTGCTTCGACAGGTATTCGAGCAGCCGCGCGCCGGCGTAGAGCCCGTCGTCGAAACCGAACCAGCGTTCCTTGAAGAACACGTGGCCCGACATCTCGCCTGCCAGCAGCGCGCCGGTCTCCTTCATCTTCGCCTTGATGAAGCTGTGGCCGGTCTTCCACAACAGCGGACGGCCGCCGCGCTCGCGGATCCAGCCGAACAGCTTGCGCGTCGACTTGACGTCGAAAATGATCTCGGCGCCGGGGTTGCGGCTGAGCACGTCGTCGGCGAACAGCATCAACTGGCGGTCGGGGAAGATGATGCTGCCGTCCTTGGTGACGACGCCGAGACGGTCGCCGTCGCCGTCGAAGGCCAGGCCGATTTCGGCATCGCTGGTTTTCAGCGCGGCGATCAGGTCCTGCAGGTTCTTCGGCTGCGAGGGATCGGGATGGTGATTGGGAAAATTGCCGTCGACCTCGCAGAACAGTTCCTCGACCTGGCAGCCCATGTCGCGATACAGCTTGGGTGCGAACGCGCCGGCCACGCCGTTGCCGCAGTCGACGATGATTTTCATCGGACGCGTGAGCTTGACGTCGGAGACGATGCGGGTGATGTATTCGCCGGCGATGTCGTGCTGGCGATAGCCGCCGTTGCCATGCGCGAGGTCGTTGTTGAGCAGTCGCTCGCGCAGCTTCTGGATGGTGTCGCCCGACAGGGTTTCGCCGCCGAGCACCATTTTCAGACCGTTGTAGTCGGGCGGGTTATGGCTGCCGGTGACCATCACCGCGCTGCTGGTGTTCAGCTGGTACGCCGCGAAATAGGTCATCGGGGTGGCGACCATGCCGAGGTCGACCACGCCGATGCCGGCCTTCTGGATGCCGCGCGCGAGTGCCGCAGCCATGTCGGGGCCGGACAGGCGGCCGTCGCGGCCGATGCAGATTTCCTTCTGGCCGCGCGCGACGGCTTCGGAGCCGATGGCGTGGCCGATCGCCTCGACGATCTCGGCGGTGAAGGTCTTGCCGACGATGCCGCGGATGTCGTAGGCCTTGAAAATTTCCTTGGGGTATTCCACAACGCACTCCCTGATTGGCAATGCGTCGATTCTACCTGTGCTCGCTGAAATGCTGCATCAGGCGCTGCGACAGCCAGTCGAGACGGCCGGGGAAGGGGCCGGACGGAAAGGCGACGTGCCCGCCCGTGTCGGGCTGGTCGAGGGTCACGGCGGGCGAGACGTCGGCCGCGGTCGGCAAGGCCCACGCCGGCAGGAAAGGATCGTTTTTCGCATTGAGGACGAGAGTGGGCACGGCGATGGATTTGAGCACCGGCTTGGACGAGACCTTGAACCAGTAATCGTCGGCATCGCGGAATCCATGCAGTCGCGCGGTGACCAGGGTGTCGAATTCGCGGAAGGTGGTGGCCGCTGCGATGGCCTCCGCATCCAGCAGACCGGGGAAGCGCGCGGCCTTGCGCAAGGCCTTGGCCCGCAGCGTGTACAGAAAGCGCGCGGTGTAGAAGCGGCGATTGAAACCGCGGTCGAGCACGCTTCCGGCTGCCGTCAGATCGAGCGGGGCGGACACGCCGGCTGCGCGGTCGACCAGCGCGCGCGCGGCATCGCCCTGTTCGCCCAGCCATCGCAGCAGTGCGTTGCCGCCGAGCGAGACGCCGACGGCATACAGCGGCGCGTCGGGGTGGCGGGATTTGACGTGGCGCAGCATGCGTTCGACGTCTGCACTGTCGCCGGCGAAATAGGCGCGCGGCAGCCGGTTGTCCTCGCCCGAGCAGCCGCGAAAATGCGCCACCACGCCATGCCAGCCGCGCGCGCCGACATGGGACATGAGGCTGCGCGCATAGTGGCTTCTGGCGCTGCCTTCCAGGCCGTGGATCAGGACCACCACGGGGGTGGACCCCCCACGCATTTCAATGCGCAGCGCATCGGCGTCCTGCAGAGAGGCAGGCGTGACGTCGGCCCAGTCGAAGTCGAGGAAATCGCCATCCGCCAACTCCAGCCGCTCGCGACGGTAGGCGACTTGCGGGACGCGGATGAACAGGTTGGCGTAGATGGTCTGCAGGTTGCCGCCTGGCAGCCAGGCGGGCGCGCGGTAATCGGTGGGGGCGTCGGTGTGCGTCAACGGCCGCTCAATGCAGCACGACGGGCGGGGTACGCGCCGGCGGGGTGCCGCCAACGTGGAGCGGCGAGGCGTGATGCAGCACCATGCGCCAGCCGTCGGCGTTCCTGCGATAGACATTGGTCGCCAGGATCGGCGGGCGCGGCTCGGTTTCCTGGCCGATGATCAGGTGTTCGCGCACGATGCGGATCACCTGGTCCGCCTCGCGCAGCGCGTGGGCGAGTTCGACCTGCACGCGAAACTGCCCGGCCGCCTCGAACATGCTGTGCCAGCCCAGGGACACGGCGGCGCGCCCGTTCAACGGCGCGGCCATCGGATGGATGCAGGCAATGCTGTCGTCGTCGCTCCAGACCGCCATCATGGCGTCGAGCGAGCGCGCCTCGAAAGCGGCATAGAACGCGGCTTCGGCAGCTTCGGGCGTGGGGAAGGCGGGTTCGGGCGTGGCGGGTTCAGACATGGGGTGTTTCAGGCTTGGCGTTCGCTAGTGTTGGTGGGCCGCATTTCGCGCGGCAGACAGCGTCGAGGATCCACTCGGCCCGCTCGGAGCCGGCGTCAGTGATGACTGCCGCTGGGCTTGCCCTTCAGCCGATAGAGCGTGCCGCAATACGGGCACAGCGCATCGCCGCGCGACTCGATCGGCAGATAAACGCGCGGGTGCGCATTCCAGTCGGCATGCTGCGGCATCGGGCAATGCAGGGGCAGGTCGCCTTCGCTGACTTCGATGACGCGCTGCGTGTTGTCGGGCCGTTCGCTCATGCGGGTCTCGCTTAATTGACCGGGGTGAGCCAGTCGGTGTGGGCCGCGGCGCGGCCGTGCACGCAGTCGAAATACATCGCCTGCAGCTTCGCCGTGAGGGGGCCGCGCGTGCCTTCGCCGATCGCGCGGTTGTCGAGTTCGCGGATCGGCGTCACTTCGGCCGCGGTGCCGGTGAAGAAGGCCTCGTCGGCGGAATACACCTCGTCGCGGGTGATGCGCTTCTCGATCACCGGCAGGCCGATCTCGGCAGCCAGCTGCACGATGGTGTCGC
>DAHWJK010000107.1:0-11734 GCA_027344185.1 Thiobacillus sp. | reverse complement strand
AGTCGCCCCGCCTGCAGGCTGCGTTGCGTGACTTGGTGCGGCTGCTGTCGGCCGCCTCGGCCGTTCAGCCGGATTTGCAGCGACTCATCTTTTTCATCAAGAACGAACCGGTTGCTGCGTTCAGCTACAAGACATTGCTGCGAGTCGCCCAGGAAGCCCGGACAGATGACGCGATCGCCTATCTTGAGTCCGTCGCCTCTGGTTTCGTCGGATGAAAGCATGTCAGCTTCGCGTCACCGGCGATGCCTCAGCTGGTCGCGATCCGAACGGCGCGGATTAGATTCCACGTCGAAGCTGTGCGCAAATCCGGCGCACCTTTTGCATCCACGTAGCCACCACTGACCACCTCGAAGTTGAACAAGCCCAAGAGGTAGCAACCGAGGACCGTTGATCGGCCGTTGCTGCCATTGGGCTTGTCCACGGGAACGTCAGCAAAGTGCCCTACTACGGACGTTCGCGGTATCGGGCTGCCGAATGTCATGCTGCGCCGCTCGAGCCGTTGCAGGCATCGCCATCCGCCCGGCTGCACACGCCTGGACTACGCGAGTGGAATGTAGATCTCGGTTTGCCACTGTTCCAGCGGGGTTTCCGGATAGACGCTGAGGTAGTGGAAGAACAGCGGCTGGTCGCGCAATTCCTCGCCGCTTTCGGGCAGCCAGCCGCGATAGATCGGGTAGATCGTCTCGCCGATGTGGTCCGGGGAGCCGACATGGCGCACGACGGCGCAGCGCCCTCCGGGTATGACGAACTCGTGCACGCCGAAGTCGTTCGGCGCCACGGACTCGGCGATCTCGCCGCAGATGTCGAAGCGGAACTCGTCGGGTGGCGTGGTGTCCGGGTTGCCGTGGGGAATGCCGAAGGTGCGGCTGCTTTGCACCGGCGACTGGCCGCTTTGCTGGCGCCACGCGATGAAACGCTGCACGCTGGCGTTGACCAGGCCGGGGGCGCCCCGATGCGACAGCGCTGCGACACGGGTGGGCGGAAATTCGACAATGCGGACTTTCATGACCATGCTCCTGGAAAAATGGGGGACGACGAACACCGCGCTCCAGACCCGCCAGTTCGGCTCGCGCCGGAAGCGGCCGGGCGCCACGCCGAACGCCCGCCGGAAGGCCCGCGAGAACGCCTCGGGGCTTTCGAAGCCGGCTTCGAGCGCGGCTTGCAGCACCGAGCACCCAGCCTGGGACACCAAACGGTGCGCGGCCCGACGCAGGCGCATCAGTTGCACGTAGCGCGCCACCGGTACGCCGACGTAGGCGCTGAATTGGCGATGGAAGTGAAACGCCGAGAAGTTCGCGACGCGGCTCAGCGCCTGCACCGACAGGTCGCCTTCGAGGTTGGCGTCGATGTAGGCCAGAACGGCGTCGAAACGCTTGGCGTAGGCTTGGGCAGGAGCGGTGCGAGTGCGCATGGCGACATGGTCGCTCGTGCGGCTTGCCTTGTCCTTGCCGCGTTTGCTCGATCGCCTCAATCTTTCCGGGCCGCGCCGGCATCGCGGCCGCCGGCGGCCGCAAGACCATCGAGTCGCGGCCGATCGTCATCGGGCGCAATGTATGGATCGCCGCCGGCGCGACGATCCTGGGCGGAATGACGGTCGGCGACAACGCGGTCGTGGGCGCCGGCGCCGTGGTCACGCGCGACGTGCCGCCCAACACCTTCTTGGCCGGCGCGCCCGCGCGGGTCGTGCGGCAGCTCGATGCGGACGACGACCGCGAAGCGGACTGCGGAACCTGCGCGCCCGGGGCGCGCTGAACGCGACCGTGAAAGCCTGAAGGAATGGCAGCAGCTCGGCCTGAGCAGCTTGCGACGACGGCCGAATGCTGTCGTCAGTCGGCATCAATGGTCTCGCGAGGATCGGTTTCCAGCCACTACCCCGTACTCAATAGGGGCGAGATCAATAAGCTCAGGCGACGCTAAGTGTTCGACGCTAGTCTTACGACGCCTCGATTCACGCACGCCTGCCGACACCACATCCGGCCGTGCGTTTCCATATTGCTTCATGAAGGCCCCGGATGACGCCCTCCATTTCCCGATTGCTATCCTGCCTTGCATTGCTGGCTTGTACCAGCGGCGCACTGCACGCCGAGCCCATTTCCCAACTGCCGCGAAATATCCACGTGCCAGGGCACGCCTTGCGTAGCTTCGACATCGGCTACGCCCAGGACGGCGTGTACGCCTTTGCCGATCGCTCCAACCACGGCGTAGACCTGATCGACACCCGCACACTCCGCTTCCTTGGCCGTATAAGTGGCTTCGCTGGACCACGCAGCGGGGGCCAGGGAGGGCCGAATGGAGTACTCATGGTTGACGGCAGACAACTATGGGCCGGTGATGGCGGCAGCCGGATACGCGTGGCTGACATCCGCTCGCGCCGCATCGTTGCAACCATTTCCACTGGCGGCACGAAACACGTGGATGAACTTGCGTACGACGCACGTGACCATCTGGTGATCGCTGCGAACAATGCCGATGATCCGCCGTTTCTCAGCTTCATCTCGGCCCGAGCCCCATATCGCGTACGCGCCCGCCTGATGCTGCCGCAAGCCACCGATGGATTGGAGCAGCCCATTTGGGATCCACGCACAGGCATGGTGTACGTCGCCGTGCCGGAACTGGAAGGCGTTGCGGCGCGCGGAGGCGTTGCCGTGATCGACCCGCGCACAAGGCGCTTGGTAGCCATGCACGACGTTGCTAGCTGCATGCCGGCGGGTCTGGCACTCGGTCCGACAGGCCAGCTGCTGGTCGGTTGCAGCGACGACGCAGTGGCCGCCGGCTTCAAGGCTGTTTCATTACTGCTTGATCCGGTCTCCGGCAAGATCCTGCGGGCCTTCCATCAGGTCGGCGGCTCCGACGAAGTCTGGTACGACTCCGCCAGCGGCGACTTTCTGCTCGCCGCGGTGTCCAATCCAGACGGCCCGGTATTGGGCATGATCAAAGCGCGCCAACCGCATTGGGTCAAGAACATCCCCACCGGTCGGCACGCCCATTCGGTGGCGGCGGACCCCAACAGCGGCCGTGCGTTCGTTCCAGTTGCTGAAGGCGACAAGGACTGTCCTCGCGGCTGCGTGGAGATCTTCGGAAAGTGACTCCGCGACGAGACCGACCTCTGCATGCGCCGTGAGGTGGTTGCTCGTCGAAGGCGACGCCATGATTGCTGATGCGGTCAGCACGGGTCCACTCGAATATTTGAGGTCGAAGGGTCGAGGCCTGGAAGCCGGGGGAGGTGGCCATGCCAGCTATGGCGTCGGCGCGCGAAGGCGACTGAGGCAGCCCGAGGGTCGATCGCCCCGAGGCGCAATCGCCGGGAGTCTCGGCGCCGGCGCATGCACTTATGCCCAACCGGGAGCGCGTTCCACGCGGCACCCGAACACGCGGACGGTGCACGCGGCCCGGCGCAAAGCGACCGCCTTGCAGGCCGACCGCGACACTTTTCTTACCAACCCCCATCACCGAAGTGATTCCTGCCTCCAGTAGCGAACCCCAATGCCCCTTGTTTCGAACAATCCAAGTCCTTTGGATCGGGTTGCTTATGCTGTGTACGTTGGGCGGTTGCGCCTCGCTGCAAAGCCCTGTCGGTGCGCGGGCATCCGAAACCGCGCTGAGCGCCGACGCCGCTCCGGCCATGGCATGGTGGGCGGGAGCTGGCGATCCGTTGCTTGCCCGCTTGATCGACAACGGGCTGGCGGCGGACCAGCTCCTGGGCCGCGAAGCCCGGGCCCTGGCCGAACTGCAGGCGCGCCCGAGGCACTGGCGCTTCCGCGTCGCCCGCTGGATCGACCGCATACTGCAGCAGACACCCGAATCCCCCGAGGTGCAGGCCGTGCGACTGGCCGATGCGCGCCAGCGCAAGGCCGCGCGCATCGCGCGCGCCTACGTCGAGGTGCGCTGCCTGCAAGCGAGCGTGGCCTTGCGCCAGGTATTCCAGGATCAGTTCCACGACGATGCCGACTTCGCCCGCTGGCGCCACGAGGCCGGCCTGGTCTCGGCGGTCGACGGCGGCCTGGCGGCCTCGCTGGTCGGCGTCAACGCCGGCGCGCTTGCCGACATTCGCGCTCGCTTGGCCGCGGCCGAGGCGACGCTGGCGCGGCGTGCGGCGTTTGCGCCATCACAACTGGCGTTGTGGCTTGACAACGGCGCGCAAGTGCCACTGCTCGACGCCGACGGCGCGGCCGCGGCGGCGTGCGACGACGCGCGAGCGGCAGGCCCGCGCGCCGCGCTGACCGAAGCAAGGGAGCGCGAGGGCGCGCTGCCCAAGCTCGAGCGCGACGCCGAACGCACCGCGGACGACGCCCGCGCGGCCTACCGCCTGGGGACCGGCGATTTCGCCACCCTGTACGTGGCGCAAACTGCAGTATTGGCGGTGCGCGAAGCACGCATCGCCGCCCAGGCGCGCCGCGCGCGCGCGGCGATCAACCTGTGGACGGACGCAGGTCTGTGCAGGAGCCAGGCCAGGCTGCGCGAACCGGCGCGCAGCCTGGCCGGCGACGTGCCGATGGCAGCCAGAGACGGCCGTGGCTGAGCCGGGCGAGGCATCGCATGTCGATGCGCTGCTCGATGCGCGCCCGCGCAGTCGTGCGCGGCACTGGATCAGCATCGCGCTGCTGCTGCTGGCGCTGGGCGTGGCGGGCAGGCTGCTGCTGCGTTTTCTCGAGGGCAATACGACCCCGTACTACATGGCGCCGATCGTTCGCGCCGACCTGCGTCCGCAGGTGACCATCACGGGCCAGGCGCACCTGCTCGGCGAGATCACGGTGCGCGCGCCGCGAGACGCCATGATCATCGCGGTACCGGTGGCCCCGGGCACCACGGTGGTGTCCGGTCAGGCGCTGGCCGTGGTGGATACCGGCGCCTTTGCACAGGCCATCGGCGCTGACCGCTTGGCGCTGGCCGCCGCGCACGACCAGCTGGCGCGTGCCGTCGTAGATTCCAGGCTGGCCGCGGCCCGACTCGCACGGTACGACAAGGTGTGGCGCGAGTCGAGCCACCGAGTGCCATCGCTGGACGAGATGGACTCCGCGAGCGCCGCTGCGCGCAGCGCGGCGCTCGCGGTGCGGCAGGATCGCACGCTGCTCGACGCGGCCCGGCGCCGCCTCGACGACGACGTGGCCAATCTGCAGGCCGCTCTACCGCGCAGTCCCATCGCCGGCGTGGTGGTCCAGCGGTTGGTTGCGCCGGGAAGCCGGATCCAGGCCGGACAGCCGCTGCTTGAGTTGGCGCCGCTGGGTGCCCCCGCGCGCGTGGTCGTGCCGCTGTCCCATGGCATCGGGCCGCTGCCCGCGGGCATGCCGGCACGGGTTGTTGTCGCCGGGATCGGCGGCGCCGAGCACGATGCCACGTTGCTGCGCATTGGCACCGACCCGCCGGGAGTGCGCCAGGCCGTGTTCGCGCTGGGGCCCGACCCGCGTATCCCGCCGGCCGCCGCGGCCACGCTCAAGATGACCCTGCCGGTACGCCACCATGTGTTGCTAGTGCCGAACGCAGCGCTGGCCTTCTCGCCCCATTGCGCGACGCAACCCGAACTCGAACGCAGCAGCATCTGCCTGCTCGATCGCGACGGCACAGCGCGCAGCGTGGACATCATCGCCGGTCCCAGCGACGGCCATCGCACGCAGATCCTCGGCGGACCGGTGCGTCCGGGACAGCTGGCGATCATCGGCTGGCGCGAGGCGCCGGGCGCGTCGGCCTCGAAGCCCCGGTCCTCCGGCCCCTGACGCAGCCACTGCGCCAGCCATTGACATTCACGACACCATGACTACCTCCGCTCCCAAGTTCACCCGCCGCCAGGCCGGCGGCGCGCTTGCATCGCTGGCCGTCGGACTGCTGCATCCTAGCGTGGCCTTCGCCGCGGGCGGCGGCCGCTGGGGACCGCCACGCCCGTTCTCCTGGGATCTGCTCGTCGAGCGCGCCCGCCGACTCGCGGCCCGACCGTACGTGGCGCCCCGCCCGTCAGCGCACGCGGTATCGGACTTGGACGCCTTCGCGCGCCTGACCTACGGCGCCGCCGAGGCCGTGACGGGCACGGTGCGCCTATTCCCGACGCGCCGCGGCGTGGCGCCGCTGGCGGTGTCGATCCATGTCGTCGACCACGACATGGCAAGGAAGCTGATCGACACGCGGGGGTTGTTCGGCGGCGGACAGACCGCAGATCCGGCCGGCTGGCGCGTGCTGGCGCCCGACGCGCGCACCGACTGGATGGCCTTTCTCGCAGCCTCGTACTTTCGCTGCTCGGGAACGTCCAACCGCTACGGTCTTTCGGCACGGGGCATCTCGGTGGACACCGGCTTGGCGGGGCCGGAGGAGTTTCCGGTCTTCACCGATTTCTGGATCGAGCAACCGTCGGTCGACCACGTGATCACCCACGCCCTGCTCGACGGCCCGTCGCTGTCCGGGGCGTACGCAATCGACACCTGGCGTCGCGAGGGCGTGGAGGTAGTGCAGGACGTGCGCTGCGCACTGTTCCTGCGACGCGACGTGCAGCGCCTGGGCATCGCCCCGCAGACCAGCATGTTCCTGTACGACCAGACGCGCGCCGACGGCATGCCACATGCCCATACCATCGGCGATTGGCGCCCGCAGGTGCATGACTCGGGGGGGCTGGCCATCCGCACCGGAATCGGCGAGCGCATCTGGAGTCCGCTGCACAACCCGTCGAAGGCGCGCATGCACGCCTTCCGCGCCGACCACCCGAGCGGCTTCGGCCTCATGCAGCGCAATCGCGATTTCACCAGCTACGAGGACGACAAGTTGTTCTACGACCTGCGGCCTTCGCTGTGGGTGCAGCCCCAGGGCGACTGGGGCACGGGCAGCGTGATGCTCTACGAGATGGCATCGATCTCGGAGACCGTGGACAACATCGGCGTGTTCTGGGTCGCCGACGAGCCGGCGCGCGCCGGGCAACGCCGCGACGTGGCGTACCGCTTGACGTGGACGTCCGCCGATCCCAGCAGCGACACCAACGCGCACTGCTGCAATTTGCTGATCGGGCCGACCGGCCCGGTCCACGAGCCGCCCGATCCGGCCACGCGCAAGTACGTGCTCGACTTCCGCGGCGATGTGCTGGCCGGGCTCGACGATGCCAGCGGCGTGCAGGCGCTGACCAACCTGCCGCCTGCCGCGGTCATGGGCCTGCGCGCTCATCGTCTGCACGGTCGTAAGAGCTCCTGGCGAGTCGTGCTGGATCTGCGCCTAACGGGGCTGACGCAAAACGAGTTCCGCGTGTTCCTGCACCGCGGCACGCAGGCGCTCAGTGAAACCGTCGTGGTCTCGCTCGAGGATTGAGTAACCGCGCACGCATACGCCATGTCCGCTGATCACGCGATGAACCCCGCGCCTCCGATGCTGCCTCCCGAGGCCGCCCTGGACATGCCCATCCAGCGCCTGGACGGCCCGCCTCCGGGGGCGATCGAGGTGAAGACCCAGCCACACGGCTTGCTGGTCAAGCGACTGCTGCTCATCGCGCTGACGGCCGTGCTGGCGCTCGCGGCGTCCACGCAATTGCGCATGGTGCTCGCACGCGAAAAGGTCAATGCGCTCGACATCGTGCTGTTGGTGGTGTTCGTGCCGCTGTTCGCGTGGATCTCCTTCGGCTTCGTGAATTCCGCGATTGGCTTCTTCAAGCTGATCAGCGGAGATCATCCAGGCTTCACGGCGGTGCCCAGGCCGGCGCAGGCGCTGCGGCATCGAGTCGCGGTACTGATGCCGGTCTACAACGAGGATATCGACGCCACCTTCGGCCGTGTGCGCACCATGGCGCGCTCCATCGCTGCCGCGGGCGGAGCCGCCTGGATCGATTTTTTCGTGCTGAGCGACTCGAGCGAGAGCAACGGCAGGTGCGAGCAGGCGGCGTGGCTCGAGCTGGCTCGCGAGGCCCCCATCGCGGTGTACTACCGCCGACGCGAGCACAACACCGCGCGCAAACCGGGCAACATCGCCGAATGGGTGCGCCAGTTCGGCTCGGCCTATGAGTGCATGCTGGTGCTCGACGCCGACAGCCTGATGAGCGGCGACGCCATCGTTGGCATGGCGTCAATCATGGAGGAACGGCCATCGATCGGCTTGCTGCAGACGGTACCGATGATTACCAACGCGCGCACCCTGTTCCAGCGCTGGATGCAGTTCGCCAGCGAAGCATACGGCCCCATCGCCAGCGCGGGGCTGCTGTGGTGGGCGGGCTCGGAGGCCAATTTCTGGGGCCACAACGCGATCGTGCGGACGCGCGCGTTCGCGCAAAGCTGCGGCCTGCCCGAGTTGCCGGGCAAGCCGCCTTTCGGGGGCCATATCCAGAGCCACGACATGTTCGAGTCGGCACTGCTGCGCCGCCGCGGTTGGGCAGTACACATGGTGATGATCGACGGCAGCTACGAGGAATTCCCGCCGTCGATCATCGACTACGCCAAGCGCGACCGACGCTGGATGCAGGGCAACGTGCAACATTTGCGGCTACTCGGCTCCTCCGGGCTGCACTGGGCCAGTCGACTGCACTTGCTGTTAGGCGCTTCGGCCTACCTGACATCGCCAGGTTGGCTACTGCTGTTGCTAGCCAGCGCATTGCAGGTGTTCTTCTCCCACCAGGCCACGCTGGTGGGCATGTCGACGCCTTGGGTTCTGTGGCTGACCCTGCTGCTGTTGTTCGGGCCCAAGTTGATGGGCCTGACCTGGATGCTGGCGTCCGCCGATCGCAGGCGCAGCTTCGGCGGCGCCACGCGCATCGTGCGATCCGTGGCACTCGATATTCCCCTGGCTGTCCTGATGGCGCCGGTGACCATGATGACCCAGACCAAGGCCTTGCTGACGATGGCGCTGGGAATTCCCTCCGGCTGGACGGCCCAGGTGCGCGAGGCTCACCGCATTCCGGTGCTGTCAGTTCTGGCCGACCTGCGCGAGCACCTGATGCTCGGCCTGGCCTTCGCCGCGCTGGCCTGGTTCGCCCCGGCAATCGGTCTGTGGTTCTCGCCCATCACGCTCGGGCTGCTCGGTTCGCCGTGGCTGATCAGTTGGACTTCCAGCGCGCGCCTGGGCACCCTGGCTCATACCTGGGGCTTTTTCTGGGTGCCGGCTCCGCAACTGGGGGGAGACGCACCGGCGGTAGATTCCTGAGACCGGACATCCGACCGCGGCCCGCGCGGCCAGCGGTCACAACTTTGCGAAAATTCACATCAGGGCCTCCGCACATGTGGCAGACTCGATGGCTGCCGCCCGATCGAGATGCTCCAGACTCTCCAGGGCGCCGAACTCGTCAACGACCTCCTCACCCGACTCGAATACGGCGTCTACAGCTGAGGCCAGGATGACGCCCTAGCGGCCATCGAACCCGCGCCAGTCCACCCCGTGGACGACCGGAACGGGTCGGTCACAGTAGGTAGGCCACGCCGGAAGCCGCCACTGGTGCTGGTAAGTCGATCACGGGGCCTCAATCTTCTGGCGGTTTGACTGGTCGGACCTCAGGAGACTGGTCGTCGGCAGTCGCCGACGGCCGAGACGCCATGAGCGATTGATCGATTTCCTGGAATCCCTGGTCAAAGACACGGGCAAGAAGATCTTCCTGATTCTGGACAACCTGGGGGTGCATCACTGCAAGCCTGTGAAAGCTTGGCTGGCGCAGCACAAAGAGCAGATGGAGGAGTTCTATCTGCCCAGCTACAGCCCTGAGCTCAATCCCGAAGAGCGCCTGAACGCAGACCTCAAACACGGGATTCGATCCAAGGTGCCGGTGCGAACCCAAGCGAAGTTGCACGCCGCGGCCGTCGACCACATGACCGCGCTGGCCAACAAACCCGAGCGCGTCAAAACCTTCTTCCAGGACCCGTTCGTCAAGTACGCCGCATGACACTGTTTGAGGACCGGATCAATAATAAAAAATTGCAGCCGAACCAAACTGCCGATGTCGTCTTGATAGGTCAGGACATGGAAATCAGACGATCCTGCTTACGGAGCAACGACGCAAATTCATCCGCTGGCACAGGCCGGCTGCAGAAGTAGCCTTGGTAGGCGTCACAACCATGGGACCGCAGAAATTCCAACTGCTCTGCGGTTTCCACACCTTCGGCCACAACGCGCAACCCCAACTCCCTTGCCAGCAAGAGCACAGCCTTGGTGATCGCGATATCTTCAGCGTCATTCGGCAAATCTTTGATGAAGGCGCGATCAATTTTGAGAGCGGAGGCCGGCAGGCGTTTAAGGTAGGCCAGTGACGAATAACCCGTACCGAAGTCGTCGATCGCCGTATCCACACCCATCACCCTCAATTGCGCGATCAATGCCGCAACACGTTCGGGCGCTTGCATCAGGACACTCTCGGTGATTTCGAGTTCCAGCATTCTGGGATCCAACGCGTGCGCGACAAGGGCATCTTGGACGACACCGAGAACACCATCGTTTTGCAACTGCGCCACGGCACAGTTCACCGCAACGGGGACGATCGAGATGCCATCTTTCCGCCAATGCGCTTGCTGCGCGCACACCGTGTTGAGCAACCATGTGCCCACTGGAACGATCAGCCCGGTGTCCTCGAGAATTGGGATGAACTCGGCTGGCGCCACAAGCCCTTGTTCAGGATGTTTCCACCGCAGCAGTGCTTCGGCCCCGACAATCCGGCCCGTGGCGACGTCGACCTTGGGTTGGTAATAAGGAACGAATTCCGTCGCATCCAGCGCCTTGCGCAGGCCCCCCTCCATCTCGAACATCTGACGCTGGCGCGCATACAAACCCCGTTCATACAGTGCCCATTGTCCGGCCCCCTTTTTCTTGGCCTCGTGCATGGCGATGTCGGCGCGACTGAACAGTGCACTGACATCGTCGCCGTCGGCGGGGTAGCGAGCGATGCCCATGCTGGCGCTGACGTGGATCTCTTTCGTCCCCAACAGCAGCGGTGCCTTGAG
The DNA here is from genome assembly GCA_027344185.1 of Thiobacillus sp. Classification (GTDB taxonomy): domain Bacteria; phylum Pseudomonadota; class Gammaproteobacteria; order Burkholderiales; family Thiobacillaceae; genus Thiobacillus. The sequence continues at coordinate 857 of DAHWJK010000107.1, read as the reverse complement.
CGCTTGGCGCAACTGCTCCGCGCGCTCGGTGACGGCCTGCATATTGGGCATGTGCTCCGAGACCACCGCGAACTCGTCATCGCCGACATGCCCCAGCGTCTCGGCGCCACGCAGGCTTGAACGCAACCGTGCCGCCACTTGAACCAGAACCTGGTCTCCGACCATATGTCCCAAGGTGTCGTTGATTGCCTTGAAACGGTTGATTTCGAGTATGAACAACACTATTTCTTTCCTGGTTCGGCGAGCCCTGGCTATCGCATGTTCCGTGTGCTCCAGGAGTTTGTTGCGATTGGGCAGTTCGGTCAAAGGGTCGTGATAGGCCAGCCATTGCGCATGCGCATGCGCAGTCCGGATTTCCGTCAGGTCGCGCGAAATGGCCACCGCCCCCATGAAAGTCTGCTGCGCATCGTGCAAGGGATAGCTGGAGATCTGGATCTGCCGTAACTCGCCTGTCCCGCTGTACGCCAGGAACTCGGCTCCAGCAACAACCTCACCCCGAAAGGCTCGCGACAGTGGCCGCTCCGCGAACGAAGCTGGGCGTCGATTCGGGTGGAGCAGCGCGTGGTCGCGGGCCCACTCGTCAAGGTCCATCGGACGTTCGGTAGGCTCACGCTGGCAATCAATGAGGGCGTTTGTATATTGAATTTGGCCCTGCTCATCGCAAGCCACCACGCTGTCGGTCATGTTGTCCAAAACCGCTTGCAAGAAGGTATGGCTGCGGCGTAAAGCATCAGCCTTGGCCAGGAGTTCACTGACGTCCTGAACGAACGCAATGGCCATGGTCACGCTGCCGCGCTCGCCAAGAACCGGGGCGACATGCAGACGTACCCAAATAAAATCGCCGGACTTGCGGCGAT
>DAHWJK010000094.1:0-12890 GCA_027344185.1 Thiobacillus sp. | reverse complement strand
GGTGACGATCGGCACGTCGTCGATGCCGAGCGGCTTGATGATGGGTTCGCCGACGCCGAGTTCGGGCGACACCCAGTCGCGGTTGGCCTGGATGGTGTCGTACAGCCGCACCAGCGCCTGCGTGCGGTCCTGCCCCACCAGGTATTGCACGGTCAGCACCGCCATCCCGGGTTTGGATACCGAATAGATGTGCTCGATGCCGGCGATCTGCGACAGCACCTGCTCGGCGGGCGTGGCGACCAGCGCTTCCACGTCCTTCGCCGACGCGCCCGGGAAGGGAATGAACACGTTGGCCATGGTCACGTTGATCTGCGGCTCTTCCTCGCGCGGCGTGACCAGAATGGCGAACAGGCCCATCAGCGCCGCGACCAGCGCGATCAGCGGGGTCAGCTGGGATGTGAGAAAGAAGCGGGCCGTGCGTCCGGAGAATCCCATGCGCGTCCCCCTTTATTTCGCGGTCTGGTTGGCGGCGCTTTTGGCGTAAATCCCCGCCTTGACCGGATCGAGCGCGATGACCTCGCCCGGATTCAGACCGGCCAGCACTTCCACCTGGCCGCGTCCGTTCGGCGTGCCGAGGCGGATTTGACGCAGGCTGACCGTGTCCTTGTTCACCACGTACACCGCGGTCAACTCGGAGCGGCGCACCACTGCGCTCGACGGGATCGTCAGCGTGCGCGCGCTGCCCACCGAGAAATGCGCGCGGGCGAACATGCCGGGGATGACGCCTTCCAGGTTGGTCGGCAGGTCGATCCGTACCTTGACCGTATGGGTGGCGGCATCCGCCGACGGCAGCACGGTGACGCCGGCGGCGTCGATCCATTTGTTGAGCGAGGGGATTTCCACCGCGACGCGCGGCGCGGCTTTCACCTCGGCCAGCTTGTACTGGGGAATGTTGGCGATCACCCGCATGTCCTTGGGGTCGAAGCCGGTCATCAGCGGGGTGCCGGGTGCGACCGTTTCGCCCACTTCGACGTGACGGGCGGCCACCACGCCCGAATACGGCGCGGTGATCACGGTGTAGCCGCTCATCGCTGACGTCTGGCCGGCGCCGGCGCGTGCCGCGCGTGCCGCCGCCTCGGCGGAACGGAACTCGGCGGTGGCGCGGTCGAGTGCAGCCTGGCTGATGAATTTCTGCTGGAACAGCTGTTGCTGGCGTTCGTAGTTGGCGCGCGCGTTGGCCAGCGTGGCGTCGGCCTGCGCCACCTGCGCGCGGCTGCCTGCCACCGCGGACGACAGCTCCTGCGCGGAAAGCCGGACGATGACCGTGCCGGCCTTGACGTAATCGCCGGCGTCGAAATTCACCGCGGCTACGCGGCCCGATACCTGGGCGGCCAGCGTCGACTGCCGGACGGCCTCGACGCTGGCCTCGGTCGAATAGCCGGTATCGGTCATCTGGTATTTCACCGGCGCGATTGCAAACGGCAGCGCAGACCAGGCGGGCGTGGCGGCGAAGATGGCACAAGCCAGCAGACGGGCGGGTTTCAGCACGGGTGCTCCTCCAGATAAACGACCATTAGAATATTCTAATTAACAATATTATTCAATGGCTTGGCAACGTATTTTAGGTCTTGTTTTCGGCGCCGGCCGAGTCGCAAGTATGCGCCACAACTGCTACACCTCCAATCCGGACCCGCCAAACACCAGGGCCCGGGCGCTTGCGCGGACCGGGCCCTGGTGGGAAGGACGGTGGCGTTTACTTGGAAAAGCCGCAGAACACGTCGCGCATCATGCCCAGCAACTTGAGCGTACGCGTGTCGCCGACACGGTAATAGACCCGGTTGGCGTCCTTGCGGGTGCGCAGCACGCCCTTGTCGCGCAGGATGGCGAGGTGTTGCGAGATATTGCTTTGCGATGTTCCGACGTGGTCGACGATGTCCTGCACGCTGATTTCCTTGTCGCCCAGCACACACAGAATCTTCAGGCGCAGCGGATGCGACATGGCTTTCATCGCGCGCGATGCCTGCTCGATGTGCTCGTCCTTGTCCATCAGGTCCACTTCGTCCCATTCAACAGCCATATTCATTACCTCGATCCTGTCATGTAGTACCCTGACGCTCGGGCATCCGGGGTTGGAATGCGGGTGCGACGCCTTTATTTGTTCCCTAAGTGCCGACTGCATATAGATAAGCAATCAGGCATATATTAAAATAATCCCACAAAATCAAGTCAGCCAATATATTTTTTTGCATGAAGACCACACCGGTTCTCCTCATCATCCTCGACGGTTTTGGTTGCCGCGCAGAACGCGCCGACAACGCGATAGCACAGGCCACCAAGCCCAATTGGGACCGGCTGTGGAAACAGCATCCGCATACCCTGATCCACGCGTCCGAATCCGAAGTGGGGCTGCCCAAGGGGCAGATGGGCAATTCCGAGGTGGGGCATCTGAACATCGGCGCGGGCCGCGTGGTGTACCAGGAGTTCACCCGCATCGACCGCGCCATCGAGTCCGGCTATTTCTACACCAACCCCGCGCTGCTCAATGCCGTGCATCTGGCGCGCGACAACGACAAGGCCATGCACGTGTTGGGTCTGCTCTCGGACGGTGGGGTGCACAGCCACGAATCGCATTTTCACGCGCTGCTCGACCTGGCCGTACGCGAGGGCTTGCGCAAGGTGTGCCTTCACGTGTTTCTCGATGGTCGCGACACGCCGCCCAAGAGCGCCGAGCTCTATTTAAGGCGCCTGACCGACAAGATCGAGCAGGCCGGCGTCGGCCATATCGCCTCGATGATCGGTCGCTATTACGCGATGGACCGCGATCGCCGCTGGCAGCGGGTGAAGTCCGCCTACGACCTGCTCACCCAGGGACACGCCGACTTCATCGCGGACAATCCGCAGGCCGGACTGGAAGCGGCCTATGCACGCGGCGAGACCGACGAGTTCGTCAAGGCGACCGCCATCCTGCCGCCCGGCGGCAAGCCGGTGAAAATGGAAGACGGCGATTCGGTGATTTTCCTCAACTTCCGGTCGGACCGGGCCCGGCAGCTGTCGCGTCCTTTCATCGAGCCCGATTTCAGCGAGTTCGAACGCGAGGTCACGCCGCGACTGGCTACGTATTGCACGCTGACCGGCTACAGCGACGATTTCATCGTATCGGTGGCGTTCCCGCCCGAGCGCATCAAGAACGGGATCGGCGAATACGTCGCCCAGCTCGGCCTGCGCCAGTTGCGCATCGCCGAAACCGAGAAGTACCCGCACGTCACCTTCTTCTTCAACGGCGGCGAGGAAGTGTCCTTCCCCGGCGAGGATCGCGTGCTGGTGCCTTCGCCCGACGTGGCGACCTACGACCTCAAGCCCGAAATGAGCGCTTTCGAGGTGACCGACAAGCTGGTTGCGGCGATAGCCAGCAAGCAGTACGACCTCATCATCTGTAACTACGCCAACCCGGACATGGTGGGACATACCGGCGACCTGAAGGCGGCGATCAAGGCGATCGAAACCGTCGACACCTGCCTTGGACGGGTGGTGGAAGCCCAGCTGGCACGCGGAGGCGAAGTGCTGGTGACTGCCGACCACGGCAACGCCGAGCTGATGCGCGACGTCGAAACCGGGCAGGCGCACACGGCGCACACGATGAACCTGGTGCCCTTGATTTACATAGGGCGGGGGCGTGCCGCACTGGCGGAAACCGGCGCGCTGGAAGACATCAGCCCCACCCTGCTGAAGATGATGGGCCTGCCGCAGCCGCCCGAGATGACCGGCGAAGCCCTCGTTCAATTCGAGTGATCCGCGGCCGCTGGGGTAAGCTCAACCGGGTGAACATCCGAACCTGTCTCGTCCTCTTGGCGCTGGCCTGGCCCCTGGCGGCCGCTGCCAACCAGGTCGATCTCAAGAAATCCGAACTCGATGCGCTGAAGCGCCGGCTGCAAACCTTGCAGCAGGAGTTTCGCAGCACGCAAGCGCACCGCAAGGAAGCGGTCGACGAGCTGCGGCAGTCCGAACAGGCGATCAGCGACGCGGTGAGCCAGTTGCGCCAGCTCGACACAGAGCGGCAGCGCACCCAGCAGGATGTGCAGACGCTGACCGAGCAGGCGGATGCCGTGGCGGCACGCATCCGCCAGCAACAGAGTCACCTCGCGCAGGTGCTCAAGGGGGCCTATCAGCGCGGCCAGGGCGGGGTGCTGAAACGTATCCTTGACGGCGCCGACCCCAACCAGACCGCACGCGAGCTGCGTTACCTGGCCCATCTGTCGCGCGCGCAGCACGACATGATCGACGCGCTGCGTGCGGATCAGGCGCAGCTCATTGCGCTGCGGCAGGCGGCCGCGCAGAAAACCGACCAGTTGTCGCAACTGCAGGCGGCGCGCGAAGCCGAACAGAAGAAGCTGCTGGCCGACAAGCGCGCACGCGAGCAGGTCTTGCAGAAACTGTCGGTGCAGATCCAGCAGCAGCGTCGCGAGATCACCACCTTGCAGCGCGACGAGCGCAATCTGACGCAACTGGTTCAGCGCCTGAATCGCCTGATGGCGCAGCAGGCTGCACGCGAAGCGGCAGCGCGCGCGGCACGGCAGGCCAAACGGCAGGCCGGCAAGCCGGGCAAAGCCGGCAAGCCGGTGGGCGTGAATACCGAAACGCCGGTGGCGTTTCGTAGCGACCGGCCGTTCTCGGGCCTGAAGGGTTCGCTGCGCCTGCCGGTCCCCGGGGAACTGATGAACCGGTTCGGTGCTCCGAGGGAAGGCGGCGGGGTGAATTGGAAAGGCCTGTTCATCCGCGCCGCCGAAGGGACCGCGGTGAAGGCGATCGCGGCCGGTCAGGTGGTGTTTTCCGAGTGGCTGCGCGGCTTCGGCAATCTGATCATTGTGGACCACGGGGAGGGCTACATGAGCCTGTACAGCAATAATGAAAGTCTGTATAAGCAGGTGGGCGACCGGGTGCAGCCCGGCGACGCCATCGCCACGGTCGGCAACAGTGGCGGCCAATCCGACACCGGTCTGTATTTTGAAATGCGGCATCAAAGCCGTCCTGTTAATCCCCTCCTGTGGGTGAAATGAGATGACACACAAGGCGAAATTTATCCTCGTCGGTCTGGCCGGGCTGATGGCCGGCGCTGCGCTGACGGTCAACCTGTCGGCAATCGCCAACAAGGACGCGCAAACCGCGCTGCCGATCGAGGAGCTGCGCGCCTTTACCGATGTGTTCGCCCGCATCAAGAGCGATTACGTCGAGCCGGTCGAGGACAAGAAGCTCATCACCGAGGCGATCAACGGCATGCTGACCGGGCTGGACCCGCACTCGGCCTATCTGGATGTCGAAGGGTTCAAGGATCTGCAGGTCGGCACCCAGGGCGAATTCGGCGGCCTGGGCATCGAGGTCGGCATGGAAGACGGCTTCGTCAAGGTGGTTTCGCCGATCGAGGACACACCCGCTTACAAGGCCGGGGTCAAGCCCGGCGATCTGATTGTCAAGCTGGACGACACGCCGGTTAAGGGCATGACGCTGAACGATGCGGTGAAGCGGATGCGCGGCAAGCCGGGCTCGCCGATCAAGCTCACCATTGCGCGCAAGGGCGTCGACAAGCCCATTGTGCTGACCCTGACGCGCGCCGTCATTAAGATTCGCAGCGTCAAGTCCACGCTGCTCGAAAACGGCTACGGCTACGTGCGCGTGACCCAGTTCCAGGAGCATACCGGCGACCTGCTGGCACAGGCGCTGGACAAGCTGTACAAGGACAACAAGGCGCCGCTGAAAGGGCTGGTGCTGGATCTGCGCAACGATCCGGGCGGCCTGCTGAACGGCGCGGTGGCGGTGAGCGCCGCCTTCCTCAAGCCGGACAGCCTGGTGGTGTACACCGAGGGCCGCACCGAGGATGCCAAGATGCGGCTGACCGCCAGCCGCGAGCATTACCTGCGTCCGATGCAGATGGACTATCTGAAGGGCCTGCCGCCCGGCGTGAAGACTGTACCGATGGTGGTGCTGGTCAACAGCGGCTCGGCGTCGGCGTCCGAGATCGTAGCGGGCGCGCTACAGGACCACAAGCGCGCCGTCGTCATGGGCACGCGCACGTTTGGCAAGGGTTCGGTGCAGACCATCCTGCCGCTCGGCAACGGCACCGCGATCAAGCTCACCACGGCGCGTTACTACACGCCGGGCGGGCGCTCCATCCAGGCCAAGGGCATCGAGCCGGACATCCTGGTGGAAGACCCGAACATGCCTTCCGAGGACGATGGGATCAACATTCGCGAGGCCGATCTCGATCGGCACCTGCTCAATTCCACCGAGGGTGATACGCTTCCCGGCAAGCCCGACAACGTCATCAAGGCGCCTGCCGCCGAGCCGGGCAAGGACAGAAAGCCGCTGACGCTGGAACCGGGCGAGGTCGTCTCGAAAAACGACTTCCAGGTGAACCAGGCGCTGGGCCTGCTGAAGGGCCTGCAGATTCTGCAAAGCCGCTGACGACGGCCACGCGGCGCCCCCACGGCGCGCGCTATACTGTGGTCAACCCCCGTCTGCCAGGTGTGTCATGCGCCCATGTGACCTCGAAAAAGACCGCGAAATCGTGTTTCACACCCTGCCGGCCGGGCAGGCGGAACGTGCGCGGGTCCTGCTCGAGGGCCTCGATGGGCTGTCGGTGACGCTGGACCCCGATGGTCTCAGGCTGCATGTGCATTACCACCTCTGCGAATACACGCTGGAAGGCCTCGAGACCGCCCTGTCAAGCCAGGGCTTCCACCTCGACAACAGCCTGGTCAGCAAGCTCAAGCGGGCGCTGGCCTACTTCTGCGAAAGCGTCCAGCGGCGCAATGTCGAGGCCAACGAGCCGGACATCAAATCCCAGCAGGCCTTCATGACGGTCTACGAACGCCATCTGCACGGCGACCGCGACGACACTCCGGAAGAGTGGCGCAGCTACAAATAGCCGGCGTCCGATCATGGAACTGAACGACACGCAGCTGCTGCGCTACAGCCGGCACATCCTGCTGCCCGAAATCGGCGTGGACGGTCAGGCGCGCATTGGCGACGCGGCCGTGCTGATCGTCGGCGCCGGTGGTCTCGGCTGCCCTACAGCGCTCTATCTGGGCGCGGCCGGCGTGGGCCGCCTGCTGCTGGCCGATGGCGATACGGTGGACCTGACCAACCTGCAGCGCCAGATCGGGCATGCCACCGCATCGATCGGCGCCAACAAGGCCGACTCCCTGGCGCGCAGCGTGCGCGCAGTCAACCCGGAAATCGACGTGCAGCCCCTGTGCGAGGCGCTGAGCGGAGTCGCCTTGCGGAATGCGGTGGCGGCGGTCGATCTGGTGATCGACGCCTCGGACAATTTCGCCACCCGACACGCGGTCAATCGTGCCTGCGTGGCGCTGAAAAAACCCCTGGTCTCCGGCGCGGCGATCGGCTTTTCAGGGCAGCTGGCCGTATTCGACGCGGGCAACGCCGCGAGCCCGTGCTACCACTGCCTGTTTCCCGACCAGACGGCCGAGCCCGAGGTGCGTTGCGCCGAGGCCGGCGTGATCGCACCGCTGGTCGGCATCATCGGCGCGATGCAGGCGCTGGAAGCGCTGAAGTATCTGGCTGGCGCGGGCGCCCCGCTGGTGGGCCGGCTGCTGTTATGGGATGGCCTGGCAGCCGAGACCCGCGTGATGCGGGTCCCGCGCGACCCGGATTGCCCGGTGTGCGCGGGGCGCGCTATGGAACCTTAGGCGGCGTGTACGTCGAGCAGGCGCGCCAGCAGCAGGTCGATGTCGCCCCCCGGGGCGCGGGTGAACCCGCTCTTGGCGAACTGGTGCCAGCGCCCCACCACCACGCACTGCAGCAGATTGGCCAGCGGCCCGCTGAGCGCCGCCTGCTTGTCGTCGCCGAGTCGCAGGCATTGCCGCAACTGTGCCTCGATGCGGTCGTGCAGCTGGTTGATGCGTTTTTGCAGGCGTTCGTTTTCGTGCACCAGCGCGTCGCCGATCAGCACCCGCGTCATGCCCGGATTCTTCGCCGCAAAATTCAGCAGCATGGCGACAATCGCCTCGACCTGCGCTGAAGGCGAGGCCGTGTCGGCAGTGATGCGCGCGATCAGCCCGAACAGCGTCTGCTCGATGAACTCGATCAGGCCTTCATACATCTGCGCCTTGCTGGAGAAATGCCGATACAGCGCCGCTTCCGACACGCCGATGCGCGCGGCCAGCGCGGCCGTGGTGATTTTCTCGGCCTGGGGTTCCTGCAGCATTGCAGCCAGCGTCTGCAGGATCTGCAAACGGCGCTCGCCCGGTTTTCTGGCTTCCCCTTCCATCAGTGCTCCCTTTGTTTTTATGGGTGATGATTATCGGCGATGTTTGGTGGGTCTGCACGGACTTGAACCGTGGACCAAGGGATTATGAGTCCCCTGCTCTAACCAGCTGAGCTACAGACCCGGAAACGTGATTCCATTTCAAAATCGACAACCTCTTTGTCGGCTTCGCCTTGCCGTGCTACTTGCACTGTCTGCGGCTCGCCTTCGCGATCTTGTCGATTTTGAAATGGAAAACCTGCCCCGCCTATGGCGGGGCAGGTCGCTTACAGTTCGCCGCTTCCAGTAAAGCTTTTCAGCTTTTCGGAACGGCTCGGGTGGCGCAACTTGCGCAGGGCGTTGGACTCGAGCTGGCGAATCCGATCGCGTGTCACGTCGAACGGCTTGCCGACTTCTTCCAGCGTGTGGTCGGTGTTCATTTCAATGCCGAAGCGCATGCGCAGCACCTTGGCTTCGCGCGAGGTCAGGCTGTCCAGCACTTCGCGCGTGGCGTCGCGCAGGTTGGCGTAGATCGCGGAATCGTCGGGCGAGAGCGTGCTGGAGTCCTCGATGAAGTCGCCCAGATGCGAATCCTCGTCGTCGCCAATCGGCGTCTCCATCGAGATCGGCTCCTTGGCGATTTTCATGATCTTGCGGATCTTGTCTTCCGGCATTTCCATTTTTTCCGCCAGCGTCGCCGGATCGGGCTCGACGCCGGTTTCCTGCAGAATCTGGCGGCTGATGCGGTTCATCTTGTTGATGGTTTCGATCATGTGCACCGGGATGCGGATGGTGCGCGCCTGGTCGGCGATCGAACGCGTGATCGCCTGGCGGATCCACCAGGTGGCGTAAGTCGAAAACTTGTAGCCGCGGCGGTATTCGAATTTTTCCACCGCCTTCATCAGGCCGATGTTGCCCTCCTGGATCAGGTCGAGAAACTGCAGGCCGCGGTTGGTGTATTTCTTGGCGATCGAGATCACCAGGCGCAGGTTGGCCTCGATCATCTCGCGCTTGGCGCGGCGTGCCTTGGCTTCGCCGGTGGACATCTGCTTGTTGACGTCCTTCAGGTTCTTGATCGGCAGACCGACACGGCCCTGCATCGCGATCAGCGCTTCCTGGTGGGCCTTGACCTCGTACTGCACTTTGGCGAGCGTCGAGCAATAGGCTTTCTTGGCGGCGATTTCCTTGTCCAGCCAGACCAGATTGGTTTCGTTTCCGGGAAAGGCCTTGATGAAATGCGCACGCGGCATGCCCGAGCGGGTGACGCAGAATTCCATGATCTTGCGCTCATGCGAGCGCACTTCTTCCACCGCCGTGCGGATCTGGTCGCACAGACGGTCAACCTGGCGCACCGAAAAGCGGAAGGCCATCAGCAGTTCGGTGACTTCGGACTGGGCCTTCATGTGCTGGGGCGTGCCCAGACCGTATTTGGCGTGGGCGGTCTGTGCCTTTTTGTAGGCCTTGCGAATGTAATCGAACTGCGCCAGTGCCTCGGCCTTCAACTGCGCGAGATTGGCGGCGGCCACGGCAGCGCTGGCGTCTTCGTCATCCTCGTCGGCTTCGGTGTCCTCGGTTTCGGCCTCGGTTTCTTCCTCGGCGGCTGGGGCTTCGGCCTCGACTTCGACGAAACCGTCGATCAGTTCGTCGATACGCAACTCATCCTTTTCGACCTGCGCCGCCATGTCCAGAATCTGCTGGATGGTGAGCGGACACGACGAAATCGCCTGCACCATGTGACGCAGGCCTTCTTCGATGCGCTTGGCAATTTCGATCTCGCCCTCTCGGGTCAGCAGGTCGACGGAGCCCATTTCGCGCATGTACATGCGCACCGGGTCGGTGGTGCGGCCAAATTCGGAATCGACCGTGGTCAGCGCCTGCTCGGCCTCGGCCACCACGTCCTCGTCGGCAACGGCCGGCGTGGCATCCTGCATCAGCAGGGTTTCGGCATCCGGCGCCTCGTCGTAGACCTGGATGCCCATATCGTTGATCATGCTGATCACGCCTTCGATCTGGTCGGCGTCCAGCACTTCGTCGTGCAGGTGGTCGTTGATTTCGGCGTAGGTCAGAAAGCCGCGTTCCTTGCCCAGGATGATCAGATTCTTCAGCTGGGTGCGGCGCGCCTCGGCCTCGACCGGCGTGAGCTCTTTAAGCGGGAGCAGGGTTTCGCTTTTTTTGGCGCCGCTCCCCGGTTTTCTTCCACGTACAGCCACAGGTTATTCTCCGCTCAGGTCCTGCCCCGCATGAACCGCACGCGGCAGAAAAAATCGTTCAAAAACCGGCAATTATACCGTAAAGGCCGGCTTTGTCTCGACGTTTCTGGCAAGCTAGGACCGTGCCAGTTCGGTCAGTTCACGCCGTTCGCTTTCGCTCAGGCTGCCGAGGGGACGGGTGGACAGTTCCTGCCAACGGCGACGCTGCCAGTCGTCGCGCAGTTGCTTCACTGCGCCGTCGAATTCCGCGTTCCAGTCCCAGCTGTCATCTTTGTCGAGCAAATCGACCATCAGTTCATCCACCAGCGGTTCCAGTGTGCTGCCGCGCGCCGATTCCGCAATGGCAGGCAGGCTGATCTGCCCGACATCGCGCAGCCAGGCCATCAGTTCGCCCATGCGGGCGCTCAGCGGATCGTTGGCATCCAGCCAGCAGGTATCGACTTCGCCTACGCGTTGCGGATTCATCAGCAATGTGCGGGCCAGACTGCGCACGCGCGAGGGGGCCGGGCGGCGCTGCGGACGGGGCGGGGCCCGACGGACGGCGCCGGGCTTGACGCCCACCAGGCCGAGTTCATCGGTCTGCAGGTGGGCCAGATCGGCGACCTGCCGACGAATTAGGCTGCCCAGCAGCGGCGCGGCAATCTTGTCCAGCAACGGCTTGGCATCCTTGATCAACGCGGCGCGGCCTTCCTGGCTGTCCAGTTTGCGATCACGCGCCAGTTCGCGCACCAGGAAGGCCGAGAGCGGCACGGTGTCCGTTTCGAGCAACTGCAGAAAAGCCGCCTGCCCGTGGGTGCGGATATAGCTGTCGGGGTCTTCGCCCTCGGGCAGGAAGAGGAAACTGACTTCCTTGCCGTCCTGCAGGGCTTCCAGAGAGTTTTCCAGCGCGCGCCAGGCGGCCTTGCGGCCCGCATTGTCACCATCGAAAGCATAGACCAGGCGATCGGTGTGGCGCAGCAGGGTGCGTACATGAATCGGCGTGGTAGCGGTCCCGAGCGCCGCCACCGCGTATTCGATCCCATGCTGCGCCAACGCGACCACGTCCATGTAGCCCTCGACCACGATGGCACGTCCGGCCGTCTTGATCGCGGCGCGTGCCTCGAACAGGCCATAGAGCTCCGAGCCTTTGTGGAACAGCGGAGTTTCTGGCGAGTTGAGGTACTTCGGTTCGCCCTGGTCGAGCACGCGCCCGCCAAAGCCGACGATCTGCCCTTTGATATTGCGGATCGGGAACATGATGCGGTCGCGGAAGCGGTCGTAGCGTCGACCTTCGTTGTCGACAACGAGTCCCGACGCGGTCAGCGCGTCGGCCGTGTAATCGGGAAAGATCTGCTTCAACGGCGAGCCGTCCGGCGCGTAGCCGATGCCATAGCGCGCTGCGATGACGCCAGTCAGGCCGCGCTGCTTCAGGTACTCGATGGCACGCGGCGTCTGCTTCAGCTGATTTTTATAAAGCTGCGCTGCCTGCTCCAGTGCGTCCCACAGCGCGGGCGGCGGCCTTGGGCGATCGGGCTCGCCGGATTCGGGCACCGGCAGGCCGACGTCCTGGGCCAGCGCACCGACCGCGTCGGGAAAGCTCATGTGCTCGTATTCCATCAGAAATCCGAGTGCGGTGCCGTGCGCGCCGCAGCCGAAGCAGTGATAGAACTGCTTGGTCGGGCTGACCGTGAAGGAGGGGGTTTTTTCGCTGTGGAAGGGACAGCAGGCCTGGTAGTTCTGGCCAGCTTTTTTCAGCGGCACGCGCCGGTCGATGACGTCGACGATGTCGACGCGGGCGAGCAGGGTGTCGATGAAGTCACGCGGGATCATGGTTGCAGCATGATAAACCCGGGCGCGCGCGGGCCGGTCAGCGGACTCGAATCAGCCGGCGAGGCGGGCTTTGATCAGCGCGGAAACCTGCCCCATGTCGGCACGGCCGGCGAGGCGGGGCTTCAGCAGGCCCATCACCTTGCCCATATCGCGGGCAGAGGCGGCGCCGGATTCGGCAATGGCCGCAGCGACCGCCGCCTCGACCTCGGCGCCGGAAAGCTGTTCGGGCAGATAGGCCTGCAGCACCACGAGTTCGGCCTGTTCCGCCGCCACCAGATCGTCGCGGCCGGCCGCCTGGAACTGGCTGATCGAATCCTTGCGCTGCTTGATGAGTTTTTCGACGATGCTGCCGATGATGGGATCACCCAACGCCGCATCGTCCAGCTCGATCCGTTCGTCGACTTCTTTCTGCTTGATCGCAGCCAGCAGCAGGCGAATCGTGCCGAGGCGCGCCGTGTCTTTGGCGCGCATCGCCGCCTTCATGTCGTCCGTGATGCGGAGCTTAAGCGACATGCCGGGCAGGCGAGGGTACGGAGATTCTGCCGAACGGCAGAATCAATACATCTTGGGGGGGAGTTGCTGGCCGCGCAGGCGCTTGCTCTGGCGCTTGACCGCGGCGGCGAGCTTGCGCTTGCGCTCGGCGGTGGGCTTCTCGTAGAACTCGCGGGCGCGCA
>DAHWJK010000088.1:0-4624 GCA_027344185.1 Thiobacillus sp. | reverse complement strand
GGTTTCTTCCAGGCTCGAGGCCTGCGACTCGGTCCGCGCCGACAGGTCGGCGTTGCCCGAGGCAATCTGGCGCGAGGCCACCGCAATGGTCTCGGTGCCAGTGCGCACCTGGCCGACGATGTTGACCAGGCTGGCGTTCATATTCTTGAGCGCATGCTGCAATTGACCGAACTCATCACGGGACGAGACGTCGATGTGGCCAGTCAGATCGCCGGCAGCAACGGTCTGGGTGATCTTCACAGCCTGATTGATCGGCGTGGTGATCGAGCGGGTAATCCGCCAGGCGATGAGCCCGCCCAGGACCAGCGCCAGGGCCGACGCGAGAAGCATGAATCCGAGCGCGCTGGCGTAGGCGGCATCGGCTTCCTCCACGGCCAGGGCGGTTCCCGCCTCCTGAAACGCGGCCATCGCTTCCAGCAAATCGAGCCATTCGGTCTGCGCCAGGCGTGCCTCATTCACCAGCACTTCGGTTGCTGCAACGGGATTGCCGATCGCAAAGTCCATTGCCTTGTCGAGCAGCGGCTCGGTGCGTGCGTGTGCATCGGCGATCCGGGCGAACAGTGCTTTTTCCGCTTCGCTTTTCACCACCTCAGCCAGTTTGTCACGCGTTTCGGCGTAGATTTTGCGCTGTTCGACGATGCGCTGTGTCTCTGCGGCCATATCCGCCTCGTCGGTCAGCAGAACCAGGTTGCGAACCGCGATTGCGCCGGTTTGCATGGCGTCGCGCATGGTAGAGACCAGCTTGAGCTTACCCATGTGGTCGTGGGCGACATCGTCGAGGTGATCCTGTATCTGCGACATGCTTGTCAGGCCGAGCATGGCCACCACCAGCGTCAACGCCAGAACCAGACCAAACCCCAAGCCCATTCGGACGCCGATTTTCATATTTGCAAATGACATGTTCTTTCCCGGGTGCATTGAGACTTGAAGAGTTGCCCCTTGGCCGATCCCGGCGCCTCAGGAGTAAGGCGCCGCGCCGCTCAAGAAAAGCGCACCGAATCTAACCGCGCCCCATGACAGGCGTGTTACTGCTGCGTGAGAAAGGCACGTGAAACCTGGACGCCGATGCACGATAGACGGCCCAGGCCGCCATGAAGGGCGGGAACGGCACGCGGAGGCGTGGCAAAAAACCGGATGGCCGGTTAAAACGGCGACGGGCGCTCGAACACCATCATCCTTCCCGTCAGCGGATGCGCAAGGCGCAGCGACCGGGCATGCAGCAGCAGCCGGCCTGAAAGCGCCTGCACCGACGGCGGCGCATAGAGCGCGTCGCCCAGGATCGGGTGGCCCAGTGCGCGCAGATGCACACGCAGCTGATGCGAACGCCCAGTGACCGGTTCCAGTTCGACGCGCGTATTCAATCCCGCTTCGTCATGCCTCAGCACGCGCCAGCGAGTAAGGCTCGGCTTGCCGGCCTGATGATCGACGATGCGCCGGGGCCGATTCGGCCAGTCGACGCCGATGGGCAGATCGATGATTCCCCAATTTTCCGGCATGCCCCATCCATCTGCCGGCGCATCCAGCCGCCCGGCCACTATCGCAACATAGCGCTTCGTCACCTCGCGCGCGGCAAAAGCCTTGCTCAACGCGCGCTGCGCCGCCGGCCCGCGCGCCATCACCATCAGCCCGGACGTCGCCATGTCCAGCCGGTGCACGATCAACGCATCGGGATAGCGGGCCTGCATCCGCGCAGCGAGGCAATCCTGCTTGTCCGCACCGCGCCCCGGAACCGCGAGCAGGCCGCTGGGCTTGTCGGTCACCAGCAGGGTGTCGTCGGCGTAGACCAGCGCCAGATTCTGCGCGGACATCGGCGACTCAGGTCTGGGCGTTCAGGCCGTCCAGCAGCGCGATGGCCCACGCCACGCCAAAGCCGTTGGCGTCGCTCATCACCGCGCCCAGCCCGCCCTTGCAGCTGTGGCCCGAGAGGTCCATGTGCAGCCACGGCGTGTCGCCGACGAAGCGCGACAAAAAGCGGGTGGCGAGGATATGGTCGGCTTCGCCTTCCATGCTGCACTGCTTGACGTCGGCCACGGTCGAATCGAGCGCGCTGTCGTAGTCCTCGGGATACGGGAAGACGACGATGCGCTCGCCGCTGGCGGTCGCCGCGCGCGAGGCCTGGTGCGCAATCGCGCTGGAGCTGGCGAACACGCCGGACATGCGGCTGCCGAGCGCGTAGTGCATGGTGCCGGTCAGCGTGGCAAAGTCGGCGATCAAGTCGGGCTTGGATTTCGCCGCCAGCGTCAGCGTGTCGGCGAGCACCATGCGGCCTTCGGCGTCGGTGTGGACGACTTCGATCGTGGTGCCGTTCAAGGCCTTCACCACTTCGTTCTGGCGGTAGGCCTCGGGGCTGATATGGTTCTCGGCCAGCGCGACCCAGCCGTCCAGCGAAACCGGCAGCTTCTGCTTCGACGCCGCGACCAGAATGCCGAGCACCACCGCCGAGCCGTTCATGTCCTCGTGCATGCCCTGCATGTATTTGGCCGGCTTCAGGTTATGCCCGCCCGTATCGAAGCAGATCCCCTTGCCCACAAACGCCACGGTTTTCCCTGACCCCTGACCCCTGCTCCCTGACCCCTTGCCCTTCGGCCCCTTGTAGCTGATCCGCACGATCGCCGCATCCTTCGCCGGCGAACCCTGCGCCACTGCGCAGAACGCGCCCGCACCCATTTTCTTAAGCTTGGCGAAGGGATACTCCTCGACCGTCCAGCCGTACTGCTTGGCCAGCGCCTTGATGCGCTTGCGGTAGACGCCGGGGGTGAGCTCGTCCGGGCCCTGCACGGTGAGGCTGCGGGTCAGCAGGTTGCCTTCGGCCAGCGCGCGCACCCGGGCAAAGCCGTCGGCGGACTTGTGGCCGAACAGCTGGATGGATTTGACGGCGGCATCGGCCTTCGATTTGCGCGACGGCAGCGGAACGGCATTGACCAGCGCCGCATAGACCGCAGCCTCGGCGGCGCGCGCCTTGAACGCGGCATCGCCGAATACGGCCAGCGCCAGCGCCTTCGGATGCTCGGCCATCAGCAGCGCGAGGGCGCGGCGGACCTGCTCGTGGGCCTCGAAGGTGCTGGCGTCGGCCTTCAGCATCGCGACCACCGAGAGCGTGCCGCCGGGCAGCTGCACAGCCACCGGCGACTTCGCCAGCGTGTCGAGCTTGAGATCGCGCCGCTTCATCGCCGCCTTCAGTTCCACGCTGCCAGGCACATCGGGCAGGGATTTAGAAACTGGCAGCAGCAACAATGCATGGCCTGCCGATTCGAGCGTTTTGGCAGTGATTTCCTGTTTGTTTTCAGCGAGCTTTGGCAGCATGGGGGTTCCTTGGACGTGGCGTTTTCTTGATGGAGAGCGGGGTTTACCGGATAATGGCGCGTTTGATTTTTTACGGCCCAACCCCAAGGGTAACTGAATGAAGATTGAAGACAAGAAACGCGTGCTGCGCGAGATGGTGTTGCATCGCCGTTTTGAAGAGCGCTGCTATCAGGCCTACATCGAACGCAAGATCGGCGGCTTCCTCCACCTGTACCCCGGCCAGGAAGCCTGCTGCAACGGCGTGATGGAAGCGGCGCGTCCCGGTCACGATTACGTGATCACCGGCTACCGCGACCACGTGCACGCCATCAAGTGCGGCGCCGACCCGAAGGAAGTAATGGCGGAGCTGTACGGCAAGGAAACCGGTTCCTCGAAGGGCCGCGGCGGCTCGATGCACATCTTCGACGCCGGCAAGCGTTTCATGGGCGGCTACGCGCTGGTGGGCGGTCCGTTCCCGCTGGCGGCCGGCATCGCCAAGGCGATCCAGCTGAAGGGCGGCGACGAAATCGCGATCTGCTTCCTCGGCGACGCCGCCAATAACCAGGGCGTGTTCCACGAAACCATGAACATGGCTGCGCTGTGGAAACTGCCGGTTCTGTTCGTCTGCGAAAACAACCTCTATGGCATCGGCACCTCGATCGAGCGTTCCACCGCCGTGATCCACCAGCACAAGCGCGTCGCCGCCTACAACATCCCCGCCGACGAATGCGACGGCCAGGATATCGACATCGTCTACGAACATGCGCGCAAGGCGGTCGACCACGTGCGCGCCGGCAACGGCCCCTTCTTCCTCGAGCTGATGACCTACCGCTATCGCGGCCACTCGATGTCCGACTCGCGCGGCTACCGTTCGCGTGAGGAAGAGGAAGTCTGGAAGCAGCGCGATCCCATCCTGATGCTGCGCGACCGCCTGATCACGGCAGGCGCGATGACCATGGCCGAATACGAGGCGATGGAAAAGGAAACCGACGCCTACATCGAGAACGAAGTCATCAAGTTCGCCGAAGAGTCGCCCGAACCGCGCGTCGAGGACCTCGAAAAATACGTTTTCGCCGAGCGCGAAACCCAGCTCCCGTGGCTCACGGGCAAAGCCGCTTAAGGTTTAAGGAAAAGACAGCATGGCAAACATCATGTACTGGGAAGCGATCCAGCGCGCCCACGACGAAGAAATGGCGCGTGACCCGCTGGTCATCTGCATGGGCGAGGACATCGGCGTCGCCGGCGGCACCTACAAGGCCACCAAGGGCCTGTACGAGAAATACGGTCCGCTGCGCGTGATGGACACCCCGATTTCCGAAGGCGGCTTCACCGGCCTCGGCAT
>DAHWJK010000087.1:0-21278 GCA_027344185.1 Thiobacillus sp. | reverse complement strand
GGCGCCGACGACCAGCGCCGCCAGTCCGAGCACGAACAGCAGCACCTGCATCAGCATGCCTTACAGCCCGGCTGCAGCCTTGAGTTCGGCGGCCTTGTCGGTGACTTCCCAGGTGAATTCAGGCTCGTCGCGGCCAAAGTGTCCGTAGCTCGCGGTGCGCGTGTAGATCGGGCGCAGCAGGTCGAGCATGTTGACGATGCCCTTGGGGCGCAGGTCGAAATGCGCTGCGATCAGTTCGACGATTTTCGCCTCGGGGATTTTGCCGGTGCCGAAGGTGTCGACCATCAGCGAGGTGGGCTTGGCCACGCCGATGGCGTAGCTGATCTGCACCATGCACTTGTCGGCAAGGCCCGCGGCGACGATGTTCTTCGCCACGTAACGGCCGGCGTAGGCGGCGGAACGGTCGACCTTGGACGGATCCTTGCCGGAGAAGGCGCCGCCGCCGTGCGGCGATGCGCCGCCGTAGGTGTCGACGATGATCTTGCGGCCGGTCAGGCCGGCGTCGCCCATCGGCCCGCCGACGACGAAGCGGCCGGTGGGGTTGACCAGGTAGCGCGTGTCTGCAGTGAGCATGTGCTTGGGCAGCACCGGCTTGATGATCTCCTCGATCACCGCCTCCGACAACTGGGCGTGGGAAATATCGGGATTGTGCTGGGTGGAGAGCACGACGGTGTCGATCGAATGCGGCATGCCGTCGACGTAGCGGATCGAGACCTGCGACTTGGCGTCCGGACGCAGCCACGGCAGGCGGCCGTCCTTGCGCAGTTCGGACTGGCGCTCGGTCAGGCGGTGCGCGAGGTGGATCGGCATTGGCATCAGCACCGGCGTTTCGTTGCAGGCATAGCCGAACATCAGGCCCTGGTCGCCCGCGCCCTGGTCGAGGTTGTCGTCGTGCGCGCGGTCCACGCCCTGCGCAATGTCGGGCGACTGCTTGCCGATGGTGACCAGCACCGAACAGGTGTTGTAGTCGAAGCCGATCTCGGAGGAATCGTAGCCGATGCGCTTGATCGTCTGGCGCGCGATCTGGTTGTAGTCGATGACCGCCGTGGTGGTGATCTCGCCGGCGACGACGCACAGACCCGTGGTCAGCAGCGTCTCGCACGCCACGCGCGCATGTTTGTCCTGGGTTAGAATCGCGTCGAGTACCGCGTCCGACACTTGATCCGCCATCTTGTCGGGATGCCCTTCAGACACCGACTCAGACGTAAAAATGAAATCCTTCTGCATGACTGCTCCTGTTGTCCCGGTTAGATGTTGCGCAACCGGCTCGGGGGACCAACGGAGCGGCGACGCTTTAGCTGTATTTGTATCCCGCCCGCAAGTTGTCAAGATTAACGCGGCGGCGACCGTATTGTGCCGCGCCCCCGCCCCGGCCGTCAATTCCCACAGGGGGGCCCCGATCCATTCCGGGCGCAAACCGGTGTGGCGTCGTCTGTTCGCGTGACCGTCCTGTTCAAGCTGCTGGCCCGCTTGCCGCTGCCGCTGCTGCACGGCCTGGGCATCGTGCTCGGCTGGCTGATCTACTGGGCGCCGGGGCGGCATGCCGCGCGCATGCGCAGCAACCTCTTCGACAGCGGGATCTGCACGCCGGGACGCGACTGCAGGCGCCTGTTGCGCCGCACCATCGGCGAATCCGGCAAGGCCATCGTCGAATTGCTGCCGGTGTGGCTGCGCCCGTATGACAAGGTGCTGAAGCTGGTCCGCGACACCCGCGGCTGGGAGCACATCGACGCCGCCCGCGCCGCCGGCAAGGGCGTGATCGTCATCGCGCCGCATATCGGCTGCTTCGAAATGATCAACCAGTACTACGCGGCGCGCCACCCCTTCACTGCGATGTACAAGCCGCCGCGCCAGCCGGTGCTAGATGCGCTGATGCTGTCGGGGCGCCAGCGCGGCCAGGCGACGCTGGTGCCGACCGACCTGTCCGGCGTGCGCGCGCTGCTGGCGGCGCTGAATCGCCACGAAGGTATCGGCATCCTGCCCGACCAGGTGGCCACCGGCGGCGACGGCGTATGGGCACCGTTTTTCGGCCGCCCGGCCTATACGCCGACGCTGGTTGCCAGCCTGCAGCGCAAGACCGGCGCGGCCGCGTTCTTCGTCGCGGCCGAACGCCTGAGCTGGGGGCGCGGCTACCGCCTGCATGCGACGCCGGTGGACGGCGACCTGCCCGCAGACAAGACCGCCGCCGCGGTTCGCATCAACCAGGGGGTGGAAGCGGTGGTGCGGCGCTTCCCCGCGCAGTACATGTGGAGCTACAACCGCCACAAGCGGCCGGGCAGCGCGCCCGACCCGTACGACCCCACTGCCGCATGAAGTCTGCGCCCGCCGAGAGCCTGTGGCGTCCGTCGCTGCTGCCCCTCTGGTTCAGCATGGGCGCCTTATGGCTGCTGCACTGGCTGCCGCTGCCGCTGCAGGCGGCGCTCGGCAATGCGGTCGGCTGGCTGCTGGCGATGAAGCCCGGGCGCCGGCGGCGTATCGTCGCCACCAATCTCGCGCTGTGTTTTCCCGAGGCGTCGATTGCGACGCGCCGCCGCTGGTTGCGGCAGACCTTTCAGGCCTCGATGCGCGCGGTGCTGGAACACGGCGTGCTGTGGTGGGGCTCGGAGGCGCGGCTGCGCCGCCTGATCAAGATCGACAATCCGGAAGCCGCACTGGGCGACGGCGCGCGGCCGGTGATCTGGCTGGCGCCGCATTTCGTCGGCCTCGACATGGGCGGCGTGCGGCTGACCATGGACCGCCAGATTGTCTCGATCTACGCGCCGTCCAAGGACCCGGTGACCGACCGCTTCATGCAGCGCGGCCGCAGCCGATTTTTTCCGATCACGCTGATTGCGCGCGGAGAAGGCATCAAGCCCGCGCTGAAAGCGCTCAAGCGGCATCTACCCTTCTATTATCTGCCGGACCAGGACTACGGCCGCCGCAACGCCGAATTCGTGCCCTTCTTCGGCGTGCCGGCCGCCACGGTATCGGCGCTGCCGCGCCTGGCAAAGCTCGCCGGCGCGCAGATCGTCCCGGTCGTCACCCGCCAGCTGCCGTGGGGACGCGGCTACGCAGTGCATTTCTACCCCCCGTGGGAGGACTACCCGGGCGATGACGTTGTCGCCGACGTCGCCCGCATGAACGCGTTCATCGAGGAACGCATCCGCGAAATGCCGGCGCAGTACCTGTGGCTGCACCGCCGCTTCAAGACCCGACCGGTGGGCGAACCCAGCTTCTATGACTGATGCACAGCCCAGCGTGCAGCGGCTGACAGCAGCCGATGTCGACGCGGTTTGCGCGCTGGCGCGCACGGTCTGGCAGGCCACCTACCCGACGCTGATTTCGCAGGCGCAGATCGACGCCATGCTGGCGGATCGCTACGCGCCGCAGCGCATCCGCGCGCAATTGGGCGATCCGCGCCAGGCCTGGTGGGTGGCGCTGCAGGGCGCCGTTCCTGTCGGGTTTGCCCACGTGATGCTGGAAGATACGCGCTGCAAGCTCGACAAACTCTACGTCCACCCGGATCATCAGCGCCAGGGCATCGGCGCCGCCCTGCTGAACGCGTGTGCCGACTGGGCGCGCGCGCACCCGGCGCGCCAGCTGTGGCTGCAGGTCAACCGCGGCAATGCGCAGGCGATCCGCGCCTACGAGCAATACGGCTTTCGCATCGTCGAATCGCGCGTGTTCGAACTCGGCGGCGGTTTCGTGATGGATGACTACCTGATGGAGCGGGCCTTATGAGTTTTGCCAACCCCGACGACAACGCCCTGCGCGCGCTGCTGAAAAGCGTGAAGACCATCGCCGTGGTCGGCCTGTCGCCGCAGCCCGCGCGTCCAAGCTACCGTGTGGCGCAGGCAATGCAGCGCTACGGCTACCGCATCGTGCCGGTGCGGCCGCTGGTGGACACGGTGCTGGACGAGCAGGCGTATGCCAGCCTCGCCGACATTCCGTTTGCGGTGGATCTGGTCGACGTGTTTCGCGCCGCCGAGCATGTGCCGTCTATCGTCGCGCAATGCCTGGCGCTACACTCCACGCACCGGCCATTTTTGTGGATCCAGGAAGGCATCGTGCATGAGGCCGCCGCGCGCGAAGCGCAGGCCGGCGGCCTGACGGTGGTGATGGACCGCTGCATCTTGAAGGATTACATCAGGCTGATGACTGCATGAACACCGCAAACGGAACACGGCTGCGCTTCACCAAAATGCACGGCCTGGGCAACGACTTCGTCGTGCTCGACGGCATCAATCAGGCGGTCGCGCTCACGCCCGCGCAGGCCCGTCATATCGCCGACCGCCATTTCGGCATCGGCTGCGACCAGATCCTGCTGGTCGAACGCGCCACCCGCGACGACGCCGATTTCCGCTACCGTATCTTCAACGCCGATGGCGGCGAGGTGGAACAGTGCGGCAACGGCGCGCGCTGCTTCGTGCGCTTCGTGCACGACAAGGGCTTGACCGACAAGACCGCGATCCGCGTGGAAACCGCGTCCGGCCTGATCGAGCCGCGCCTGCTCGACAACGGCCAGGTGCGGGTGGACATGGGCGCACCGCGCTTTGCAC
This sequence comes from Thiobacillus sp., assembly GCA_027344185.1. GTDB lineage: Bacteria > Pseudomonadota > Gammaproteobacteria > Burkholderiales > Thiobacillaceae > Thiobacillus. The sequence goes on along the minus strand of DAHWJK010000087.1, from coordinate 16,740 downwards.
CGGCCGACATTCCGTTCGTGGCCGAGGCCGAGGCGCCGACCTATGCATTGAAAGTCGGCCAGCATGTCGTCGACATCGCCGCGCTGTCGATGGGCAATCCGCACGCGGTGCTGCGGGTGAACGACCTCGACAGCGCCCCGGTCGACATCCTCGGCGCCGCGATCGAATCGCACCCGCGTTTTCCGCAGCGCGTCAACGCTGGCTTCATGCAGGTGCTCACCGCCCACGACATCCGCCTGCGCGTATTCGAGCGCGGCGCCGGCGAAACGCTGGCCTGCGGCACCGGCGCCTGCGCCGCCGCGGTCGCCGGCATCCGCCAGGGCTGGCTTGCCAGCCCGGTCAGCGTGCACACACAGGGCGGCGACCTCGTCATCGAATGGGCGGGCGTCGGCCAGCCGGTTTACATGACCGGCCCCGCCGAAACCGTTTTTGAGGGAGAAATCGAAATCTAATGGACATGCAACCCACCCCGCTGGACACCGCCCTGCATCCGCAGGCCATCGCCGACTTTCTGACCCGGCATCCCAATTTCTTCAACGACTTTCCGATGCTGCTGGCGGAACTGAACATCCCGCATCCGCACGGCACCCATGCGGTATCGATGAGCGAGCGCCAGCTGATCGCGATGCGCGACAAGGTGCGCATGCTGGAGAACAAGCTGGCCGAGCTGATCCAGTTCGGCGAGGAAAACGATGGTATTTCCGAAAAGCTGCATGCGCTCACGCTGGCGCTGCTGGCCGTGCGCACGCCGCAGGACCTGCTGGCCGCGCTGGCGCTGCATCTGCGCGAAGGCTTTGCGGTGCCGCACCATGCGCTGCGGGCATGGAACCTCGCGCCGGACGGTGCCACCGACCTGGCCAATCCGGTCGCGCAAGCCGTGCGCGACAGCACCGCCGCGATGGCGCAGCCGGTGTGCGGCGTGCTGGCGGTCAACGACGCCAGCGAATGGTTCGGCGAAGTGTCGCCGCATCTGCGCGCGTTTGCCTGCATTCCGCTGCGGCCCGCGCCCGGCGTGGCGCCGGTCGGGCTCCTGGTGCTGGCCTCGGAAGAAGCCAAGCGCTTTTATGCCGGCATGGGGACGCTGTATCTTGAACGGCTGGGCCAGCTGATCGGGGCCACGCTGGTACGGATGCAGGGGTAACATGCCGGTGAGCGCAGTCGCGCAATACCTGCAGCACCTCGCCGCCGAGCGGCGCCTGTCGCCGCATACGGTCGCGGCCTACCAGCGCGATCTGGCCAACCTGACCCGGATGGCCGCACAAAAACCGCTGGCCGAACTCACCGTCGCCGACATCCGCGGCGCCATCGTCAGGCTGCGCAGCCAGGGCCTGTCGGCCGCCAGCGTGGCGCGGCAATTGTCGAGCTGGCGCGGGTTCTATACCTTTGCCTGCCGCCGGCTCGGTTTTGCCGGCAACCCCTGCCTCGGCCTGCGCCCGCCCAAGGCGGCCAAGGCATTGCCGGACATTCTGTCGCCCGACACCTGCAGCCAGCTGTTCGACCGCGCGTCCGAAGCGGACGACGCACTCGCCGCACGCGACCGCGCGATGTTCGAGCTGTTCTATTCGTCCGGCCTGCGCCTGGCGGAACTCACCGGGCTCGATCTCGACGACGTCAACTTGCAGTCGGGCGAGGCGCAGGTCACCGGCAAAGGCCGCAAAACCCGCATCGTGCCGGTGGGGCAGGCCGCGCTCGACGCCCTGTCGGCGTGGCTGCCGCAGCGCCAGGCGCTGCTGCGCGACCCCACCCCCGCATTGTTCATCGGCCAGCATGGCGGCCGTCTCAGCCCGCGCAGCGTGCAACTGCGGCTCGACCGCTGGGCGCGGCTGGCCGGGCTCGGCCAGCACGTGCACCCGCACCTGCTGCGTCATGCGTTTGCCACCCACGTGCTGCAGTCGTCCGGCGACCTGCGCGCAGTGCAGGAAATGCTCGGCCATGCCAGCATCAGCACTACCCAGGTCTACACCCACCTCGACTGGCAGCACCTCGCCAAGGTCTACGACCAGGCGCATCCGCGCGCGCGCAAGAAAGGCTGATTCCGGCTGCAACGGGCGGCTGGCCGTCCTGTCGCACGATTTCTCCCCCTCGCCCTACAGAAACGGGGGTCGCCGCCGATTGATCCCGTATGCGCCCCTATTCCGCCTCCTTCCGCGCTCGTCTGGCACGAGGCATGCGACTCACGCAACTGGATACCCAGGCGCGGATCCTTAGCGCGCTCGCGCTGGTCGTGGTGATCGTGGTCGTGCTCGCAGGCCAGCAGGCGCTGCAGGCTGCCCGCCAGAATGTCGACGCGGCGCTGCGCGAGGTCGCCGAAACGCAATTCGCCAGCCTGTCGCAGGCGGTGACCGATGCGGCCATCCTGCGCGACCACTATGCCCTGCAAGCCCATCTCGAAGTCCCGGTCGCGCGCGGCATCCTGCGTTATGCGGAATATACGGCACCCGATGGGCACGTGCTGAGACGGGACGCCGGCATGCAGCGCGTCGAACGGCCGGACTGGTTTGCCGCGCTGGCCCGGCTGGAACCGCCCCACCTGCAGGCGAACATCGTCATCGGCGGCACCGATTACGGGCACCTGGCCCTGCAGCCGTCGCCCCACGTGCGCGAGGATTTTCTGTGGCACCTGGTCACCCGGTTGTTCTTACTGCTGGCGGGGGCGTTCGCCCTGCTCGGCTGGCTGACACGCGCCCTGCTGCGGACCAACCTGCAGGACCTGACGCGGCTGCGCGCCGCCGCGCGGCGGATCGAGACCGGCGACTACCGCACGCGCATCCCGATCCGCCCCGGCAGCCCACCCGAACTGCGCGAGACCACGCAGGCGTTCAATCACATGAGCGCCGCGCTGGAACAGCTGCTGGCCAACCTCAACGAGCAGCAGGCCGCGCTCGATCATACCGCCTGCATTTCCGAGACCGACCTCGCCGGCAACATCACCTACGTCAACGACCTGTTCTGCGCCATCAGCGGTTTCAACCGCGAGGAGCTGATCGGCCGCAATCACCGCATCGTCAACGCGGGGCATCACGTGGCCGCCTTCTTCGACGAACTGTGGACCACCATCGGCCGCGGCCGCACCTGGCGCGGCGAAATGTGCAGCCGCGCCCGCGACGGCCGGCTGTTCTGGACCGCCACCACCATCATTCCGATCAAGGACGACGACGGCCTGCCGTCCAAATATCTGTCGATCCGCTTCGACATCACGCAGCGCAAGCTGGACGAGGCCGCGCTCAGCGCGGAAAAGGAACGCTGGCAGGTGACGCTGCAGTCGATCAACGATGCCGTCATCGTGACGCAGGCCGACAGCCGCGTGGCCTACATCAACCCGGCGGCCGAACACCTGCTCGGGATCGCGCTCGAGGAAGCGACATCGATTCCGCTGAAGCATCTGATGCAATTCGACCAGATCAAGAGCGAAGACGAGGGCCCGACGTGCTTCCTCTCGCCCGCCTCGGCACCGCGGGGCCAAACCGGCTCGGTTCGCCTGCACACCCGGCAGGGCCAGGCGCTGGCCATCAGCTACAGCTGCGCGCCGCTCGGCGCGCACGGCGGGGTCGGCGCGGTCTATGTGCTGCGCGACGAAACCGAGAAAAAACAGCTGCTCGACAGCCTGCGTGAAATGGCCTTCCACGACCCGCTGACCGCATTGCCGAACCGGCGCGCGGTGGAAGGCCGGCTCGACCGCGCCATGCGCATTGCGCGCGAAGACGCGCAGCAGCATGCGTTCTGCTACATCGATCTCGACCAGTTCAAGCTCGTCAACGACACCTGCGGCCACTCGGTGGGCGACAGCCTGCTGAAGAACATCGCGCAGGCCATGAAGGAAGCCCTGCCCGAGCAGGCCTACCTGGGCCGACTCGGCGGCGACGAATTCGGCCTGATCCTGTTTGATACCCGCACCCAGGACGCGATCGAAATCTGCCGGCAACTGGTGCAGCGCATCCGCGATTACCGCTTCGAGCACAACGGGCGGCGCTTCGCCCTCGGCGCCTGCGCCGGCATTGCGCCCATCACCGCGGCCGCCGCGACGACCAGCGGCATCATGATCCAGGCGGACATGGCCTGTTACCGCGCCAAGTCGGAAGGCAGCGGGCGGGTCATGCTGTACGAGGCGGACGAGGTCGGCTTCCGCCGACTGGAAGCCGAAATGGGCTGGGCGGCGGACTTCGCCCAGGCGCTGGAAGCCAATCAGTTCCTGCCGTACCGCCAGCTGATCCAGCCCGCCTCGCCCGGCGGCCAGCCGCATTACGAGGTGCTGATCCGCTGGCAGCGAAACGGCCAGATCGAAGGCCCGGCCAAACTCCTGCCCGCGCTGGAACGCTACGGCCAGGCGCCGATTCTCGACCGCTGGATGCTGGAAGCGGTGATTTCCTACCTGGCGTCGCAGCCCGACGACCAGGCGGTGTATTTCATCAACATGTCGGGCAAGACCGTCGCCGACGAGTCCTTCCTCGGCATCGTCTGCGCCCTGCTCGACCGCTACGGCGTGGCCGGCGAACGGCTGGGCTTCGAAGTCACCGAGACCGCGGCCGTGGTCAACCTGGAAGACGCCCAGCGCCTGATCCACGGCCTGCGCGAACGCGGCTGCCAGTTCGCGCTGGACGACTTCGGCCGCGACGCCTCGTCCTTCTTTTATCTCAAGCACCTGCCGGCCGACTACCTCAAGATCGACGGCGCCTTTGTGCGCGGCATGCTGGACGATCGTCGCGACCAGGCGATCGTGCGCTCGATCGCCAAGCTGGCGAGCGACTTCGGCATGCGCTCGATCGCCGAACAGGTGGAGGACGCCGACATGGCGGCCCTGCTGCGCGATATCGGCGTGGATTACCTGCAGGGCTACCACATCCATCGCCCGGAAGCCTTCCCGGGCTGGCAGGCCGTCACCCGCCTGCCGCATCTGACAAGGATCAAATAGCAAATAACTCAGTCGATGCGGGTGCCGGCGACATTGGCCGCCGGTTCCGGGTAGCGCATCTTCAGCCCTTCCAGCGTCTCGATCAGCAGGCTGGAGATCATCAGGTTGCGCGCCAGCTTGTTGTTGGCGGGAATCACGTGCCACGGCGCATGTTTCGTGCTGGTCGCGGAGAGCGCCGCTTCGTAGGCATCCCGGTAGTCGTCCCACTGCGCGCGCACGGCCAGGTCCTCGGGATGGAATTTCCATTGCTTCTTCGGATTGTCGCGCCGTTCCTCGAGGCGCTTTTTCTGCTCGTCCTTCGAGATGTGCAGATAGAACTTCAGAATGGTCGTGCCGGTTTCCGCCAGCATCCGTTCGAAGTCGTTGATCTGCCGATAGCGGCGCTTGCATTCGGCCGCATCGATCCAGCCGTTGACGCGCGTGATCAGCACATCCTCATAGTGCGAGCGGTTGAAAATGCCGATTTCGCCCTTGCCCGGCACATGGTGATGCACCCGCCACAGGTAATCGCGCCCCAGCTCGTACGGCGTCGGCGCCTTGAAGCTGGCGACGCGCACGCCCAGCGGGTCGACGCCCTGAAACACGTGGCGGATGGTGGAATCCTTGCCGGCGGTGTCCATCGCCTGCAGCACGATCAGCAGCGTGTGGCGGCCCTCGGCGTAGAGCAGTTCCTGCAGCGTTTCCAGTTCGGCCCGGTAAGTATCCAGGCGTTCGCGAGCGTCGCTCTTATTCTTGCCGATGATGTCGGTGTCGTCGGCATCCCAGTTCGACAGCTTGACCTGGGTGTCGGGGGCGATGCGTGTCTCGGCGGGCTTCACAGGCGCTCCTTCGGGGGAATCAGGGTCATCCAGTCGCCCACTGCGGATCGGATCTCGTCCAGCGTGAGGTGACGCATCAAAGGCCGGTTGCCGGGCGCCATCTGGTCCCACAGGCAGGTCATGTCGAGCAGATTCGGCTGGGCCGGGTCGCGCAGCTGGAAACGCGTCTTGTAATAGAGCAGCGACGGCGCGGGATCGTGTCCCATCATGCCCGCCTTGAGAAAAGGCGACGCCGCCGCGGCCACCGTGTCGATGCTGCGCGTCACCCGCCACACCTCGAAGCGCCCCGGCTGCAGGATTTGCGGCGTGGGCCGCACCGTGGTCAGCTCGACCACGCAGAACGGGTCGTGCTCCTGCACGCCGTTGCGCGGCACGAGGCGCCCGTATTGCAGCCGTACCGTCGCCGCGCCGGGCGGAATTTCCAGCGCCCGCTCCAGCCGCAGCGCCCAGCCTCCCGGATAGCCGTCATGCGGCGAGGCCGGCCCGGCGCAGCCCCCCAGCAGCAGCGCCGCCAGCAGCAGCGCCGCCAGCAGTCCGATCACTCTCATCCTGCCTCCTTGCCGCGGCCCCACTGGGTTTGACACACTGGGGCCGCAAACCGCGTGGCTTTCATTATGGTGCAATCGCCGGGGAAAAGACCCTGTCGCCAGCCCGCGTTTTTCCTGCCGACTTGCGCCTTTGGCCGAGGACGTTCAGACTGCCCCCCTTTCGCACCGCAAGATGGCGGTAACCCTTCCATTGTTCGACTCATGGAGCGTCTCGATGCCCGCCTCAAAAACCCTGACCGAAGCCGCCCTGCTCAAGATGCCGGCGTCCGCCTATATGAATGCCGACCAGCTGGCGTTTTTCCGTGCGCGGCTCGAAGCGCTGCGCGAGGAAATGCTCAGCAATGCCGCCGATACCGGTGCCACGCTGAAGGAAAACGAGAACTTCGCCGACCCCAACGACCGCGCCACGGTGGAAGAAGAGCACATGCTGGAACAGCGCGTGCGCGACCGTGAACGCAAGCTGCTGAAGAAGATCAATTCCGCGCTGACCCGCATCGAAAGCGGCGAATACGGCTGGTGCCTGGAAACTGGCGACCCCATCGGCCTGCCGCGCCTGCTGGCCCGCCCCACCGCCGAATACTCGATCGAGGCGCAGGAACGCCACGAATTGATGGAAAAGCTGCGCGCCTGACGCCTCCACCCCGCCGGCACGCGCCGGCGCACGCCCGATGTCCGACGCCCTGAAGGACGCTGATCCTATCCCCATCACCCTGCTCACCGGTTTTTTGGGCAGCGGCAAGACTACAGTGCTCAATCATCTGGTGCGCACGCTGCCGCGCACCGCGATCCTGATGAACGAGTTCGGCGAAGTCGCGCTCGATCACCAATTGCTGCAGAAAATGGACGGCCCGCTGGCGCTGCTGTCCGGCGGCTGCGTCTGCTGCACGATTTCGGGCAGCCTCTCGCCGACGCTGAAGAACCTGTGGATGGCGCGGCAGAAGGGCGACATCCCGCCGTTCGAGCGCGTCATCATCGAAACCACCGGCATCGCCGACCCGGCGCCGGTGCTCGACAACCTCCTGCACGACAACTGGGTGCGCGCGCGTTTCCGCCTCGACGGCGTGGTGACCACGGTCGACGCGCTGTTTGGCATGGGCCAGCTGGACGAACACTTCGAGGCGGTGAAACAGGTGGCGGTGGCCGACAAGCTGCTCTTGACCAAGACCGATCTGGCGTCCGCCGACACTGTGGCCGCGCTGCGCGAGCGGCTGGCCGCGCTCAACCCGGCCGCCGACATACTCACCGTGACGCAGGGCGAGATCGACCCCGTGTCGATCCAGAACCTGGGGCTGTGGAACGCAGACACCCGGTCGCTTGAAGTCGCGCGCTGGCTGAAGCCGCAGCGCTACCAGCCGGCCCAAGCCGGCGCGCTCGGCGGCAAGCCCGCGACGGCCCTGCACGACGCACGCATCCAGGCCTTCTCCGTGGTGCTCGACGCGCCCGTCGACCGCTACGGCCTGCAGTCGGCGCTGTCGATGCTGACTTCGTTTCGCGCCGAAAACCTGCTGCGCTTCAAGGCCCTGGTGAACCTCGCGGGCGAAGCGCAGCCGGTGGTGCTGCACGGCGTGCAGCACGTGCTGTATCCGGAAGTCAAACTCGACGCCTGGCCGGACGACGATCATCGCAGCCGGTTCGTCTTCATCGTGCGCGACCTCGACCCCGCCTTCGTCGCCAGACTGCTGGCCGACTTTTCCGGCGCGGCACAACAGCCTGCCGGGGCGGCGCGATGAATCTCGCGCAAAAGCTGCTGGTCGGCCTGATCCGCGGCTACCAGCTCGCGCTGTCGCCCTGGCTCGGGCGGCAATGCCGCTACCTGCCCACCTGCTCGGAATACGGCAAGGAAGCGATCGAAAAACACGGCGCGCTGAAAGGCGGCTGGCTCGCCGCCCGGCGCATCGGCCGCTGCCGTCCCGGCTGCGACCACGGCTACGACCCGGTTCCGCCGGTCGAGCCGCACGACAAACGCGGGTAGAATGCGCGCCATGCTGCCCCGCCGCGTCCTCTCCTGGCTCCTCGCCCTGTGCCTGCTCTTGGGGCAGGTGGCGGCGTTCGCCCATGCGCTGGAACACTTCGATCCGAACGGCGCGGTGCCCGACCACGCGTGCGAGCTGTGCGTAGCGCAAGCCCAGCTGGGCGGCGCGGCGCCCGGCAAAGTCTTCGTCCCGCAGGCCGAAGCCGCCGTTTTCGTCGTCCCGGCCGCCGCCGCGCTGCCGCTCGGCCGCCCCTTCATTCGCCACGCGCCCGCACGCGCGCCACCCGTCTCCGTCTAAAAAAACAGCCCGATGCCCGCTGACCGCATGGTCGGGGGGCGCCATGCATTTTTTTACGGAGTTCACCATGTTTCGAGTCACCCTGCTCGCGGCCGCGCTGACGACTGCCTTTCCCGCTTACGCCCAATCCGACCTCGACGCCCTGCGCGCCGAACTGAAGGAGATGAAAACCACGTACGAGGCGCGCATCGCCGCGCTCGAAGCCCGCATCCAGCAAGCCGACACCCGGCCGGCCGCAGCGCCGGTGCCGGCACTGCAGGCCGACAGCGCGCCCGCGCGCAGCGGTTTCAATCCGGACATCTCGCTGATCCTGCAGGGCCGCTACGCCCACCTCGACGACATCGACGCGCGCCGCATCGCGGGATTCCTCCCCCCCGGGCACGGCCACGGCGACGGCGCCGCCCGGGGCTTTTCCGTCGACGGCACCGAGCTGATCCTGTCGGCCAGCATCGATCCCTATTTTCGCGGCCAGACGATCCTCGCGCTGCTCGACGATGAAGTTGCGATCGAGGAGGCCTGGGTGCAGACGACCCGTCTCGGCCACGGCATGTCGGTCAAGGGCGGCCGTTTCCGTTCGGGGCTGGGTTACCAGAACGAAAAGCACCCGCATGCCTGGGACTTCGCCGACAGCAGCCTGATGTACCGCGCGCTGTTCGGCGAGGGCTACGGCCACGACGGCGTGCAGTTGAAATGGGTGGCGCCGACCGCGCTCTTCGTCGAGCTCGGCGCCGAAGCCGGACGCGGCGCCGGTTTCCCCGGCACCGATCGCAATAAGAACGGCGCCGGCGCCTATACGCTGTTCGGCCATCTCGGCGGCGACGTCGGCACCTCGCACAGCTGGCGCGCGGGGCTGGCCTGGCTGAATGCCAAAGCGGACGCGCGCGAAGGCGAACTGGAAGACACACTCGGCAACGAGCTTGACACCCTGTTCGGCGGCGCGAGCAAGACCTGGGTCGCCGATTTCGTGTGGAAATGGGCGCCCAACGGCAACGCGCGCGAACGCAATTTCAGCTTCGCCGCCGAATACTTCCGCCGCGCCGAGCGCGGCGAACTGTGCGAGCATGACGACATCAACGGTGGCTGCGCCGCCGCGACGGAAGACGCTTACCGCTCGCGCCAGTCGGGCTACTACGCGCAGGCGGTCTACCAGTTCATGCCGCGCTGGCGCAGCGGCTACCGCTATGATCGCCTCGATCCCGGCTCGGTCGATTTCGGCTCGAATCCGCTTGGTTTACCCGTGATCGACCACAAGCCCACCCGCCACTCGCTGATGGTCGATTATTCGCCGTCGGAATTCTCGCGCCTGCGCCTGCAATATTCGAAGGACCAGTCGATGGAAAGCCAGAACGAGAACCAGTGGTTCGTGCAATACATCCACAGCCTGGGCAGCCACGGCGCGCACACATTCTGAGGCCATCCATCATGAAACGACTACTGGTTTTTCTCGCGCTGTGGACGCCGCTTATGGCCCACGCCGCGCTCAACGTCTTTGCCTGCGAACCCGAATGGGGCGCGCTGGCGCGCGAAATCGGCGGCAGCTCGGTCAAGGTCTACACCGCGACGACCGCGCTGCAGGACCCGCACCGCATCGAGGCGCGCCCCAGCCTGATTGCGCAGATGCGGCGCGCCGACCTGGTAGTGTGCAGCGGCGCCGACCTCGAGGCCGGCTGGCTGCCGCTGCTGCTGCGCGAAGCGGGCAACGCCCGCGTGCAGCCCGGGCGCCCAGGTTATTTCGAAGCCACCCGCTTCGTCACGCTGCTGGAAAAGCCGGCGACGCTCGACCGCGCGCAGGGCGACGTCCATGCCGCCGGCAACCCGCACATCCACACCGACCCGCGCAATATTGCGCGGGTCGGCGCGGCGCTTGCGGCACGCCTGGCCGAGATCGACCAGGACAGCGCGGACGCCTATCAAGCACAATGGCAGGCGTTTTCCGCACGCTGGAATGACGCCATCGCCGGCTGGCAGGCACGCGCCGCGCCGCTGAAAAACCTGCCGGTGGTGGTGCAGCACAAGTCGTTCAGCTACCTGCTGGCCTGGCTGGGCATGATCGAAGTCGCCACGCTCGAACCCAGGCCCGGCATCGAACCCTCGGTCGCGCATCTGGGCCGGATCGCCGCGCAGCTGCAGGCCAGGCCCGCCCGCGCCGTGCTGCGCGCGGTCTACCACAGCCCGCGCCCGGCCGACTGGCTCGCGCAGCGCACCGGCATTCCGGCGCTGGCGCTGCCCTACACCGTGGGCGGCAACGCGCGCGCAGGCGATCTGTTCGGCCTGTTCGACGACACGCTGGACCAGCTGCTGAAGGCGGCGCCATGATGCCCGCCCCGCTCGATCTGCTGCTGTGGCCCTTCGTCGTCGGCCTGCTGGTGCTGTCCACCCACGTTCCGCTGGGGCGCCGGGTGCTGGCGCGCGGCATCATTTTTCTCGACCTGGCGGTGGCGCAATTGGCCGTGCTGGGCGTGGTCGCGGCGCACGCGTTCGAACTGGCCGCCGACGGCTGGCCCACCCAGCTGGCGGCGGCCACGGCCGCGCTGGCGGGCGCGGCCTTTCTGGCCGAATGCGAACGGCGCTGGCCGCAGATCCAGGAAGCCCTGATCGGCGCCACTTTCGTGGTGGCCGCCAGCGTCGCTGTGCTGCTGCTGGCAGGCGATCCGCACGGCGGCGAGCACCTGGCCGAATTGCTCACCGGGCAGATCCTGTGGGCGACGCCGGAGCAGGCCATGCGGATCGCCGCGCTGTACGGCGCGCTCCTGGCCGTCCTGTTCTGGCGGGGCGAACGCCTCGGCGGGCTGGGTTTCTATCTGGTGTTTGCGCTGGCGATCACCGCATCGGTGCAGCTGGTGGGGGTGTACCTGGTGTTCGCCAGCCTGATCCTGCCGGCGCTGGCGGTGCGCGGCCTGCCGGCGCGCACCGCGCTGCAGGCGGGCTGGGGGCTGGGGGCGCTGGGCTACGCGGTCGGTCTGGCCGCGTCCGCCAGATTCGACTGGCCGGCTGGGCCGGCGATCGTCGTCGCGCTCGCCGTGTGCGCGCCGCCAGGCCGCATTGCGCTGCGGGTTGCCGCCAGCCAGCGGGAGCGATAGTATCCATTACTGAACCCCTGACTCAAGCACGCATATTCCGTGGCTCTCCCGTTTTTCAGAAAAGGCAAGGACAAGCCCGCCCCCGCCGCGCGAAAGCCGACGACGGCGCCCGCCCCCGTTACCGAATCCCCGCACACCGAAACCATGATGACCATGGACATGGGAGCGAGCGGCATCGTGGTGGAAGAAAGCAGCGGCGCGCCCCAGTCTCCGGTGGACGAGGCGGCCATTCTGTATGCCAGCGGGCAGGCCGAGATGGCGGAGACCATGCTGAAGGGCATCCTGACGACGAGCGACCGCCGCGCCTGGCACATGCTGTTCGACCTCTATTGCGTGCAGAACCGCGAAAAGGAATTCGAACAGGTGGCGCTGGACTATGCGATGCGTTTCGAAACCTCGCCGCCGGTCTGGCAACGGCTGGGCGGCAACGGCGCGCCCAAGCCCCAGCAGGCACAAACCGAAAGCCTCGAACTGCCCGGTCTGCTCGACAAGAAGTCGACTGCCACGCTGCGCGAGGGCATTGCCGCCGCCGCCAAGAACACGGCGGTGCGCATCGATTTTTCGCGCATTGCAATGGTCGACGAGGCGGGCGCGGAAGAGTGCGCTGAAATCCTCGCCGCCGCGCGCATGGCCAAACGCAAGCTGCAGGTCAGCGGCGTCGACACGCTGATCGCGCTGCTGCAGGATCTCAACCGCGCGACCCACAGCCGCTCGGCGCACTGGCTGCTGCTGCTGGAGCTGTACCAGACGCTCGGCCAGCAGGACCGTTTTGAGGATCTGGCGGTCGATTACGCCGTGCACTTTGAAGTGTCGCCGCCCTCGTGGAGCGCGGTTCAGGCTGCCGAAGTGGTCAAGGCCGAACCGTCCGAGCTGCAGGACGACGCCCTGCGACTGACGGGCGAAATCACTCCCGCCAACGACAGCGCCCTGCAGCAGTTCACCAGCTATGCCGCGACCCACAACGATGTGGTGGTCGACCTGTCGCAGGTCGCCCGCATCGATTACGGCAGCGTCAGCCAGCTCATCAGCGTGCTGATGCAGTGCCTGGGCAGCGGCAAGGCCATCACGCTGCGCGGGCACAACGCGCTGATCCACGAACTTTTCCGCGTGATGGGGATCGATCAGCTGACCCAGCTGCAGCCGCGTCATCGCAGCTGACCCCTCCATCCACGCTGGCCGGCACCCGCCTGAGCGTCCTTATATAATCCTAAAAACCGCAGTTGACCGCTTGTCGCCTCAATGAAAACCGCATGAAAACTGAATTTGATGCCTCCGTTTACGTTCACCTTTTGGGTGACACCGCTACGCACCCGCTGGCACGTCTGGTCGCGCGCCTGCCTTTGTCGCTCCTCCTTGCCTACCCCGGTAGGCCGCGTCGTCGCTTCGCGGCAGACACACGCCCAGACGCACCATCGGGCGCGTCCAACTGCGGTTTCTAGGATAGTCCGCCTCATGGAACAATATCGCGGCACCACCATCCTGTCCGTGCGCAGGGGCAACGAAGTCGCCCTCGGCGGCGACGGCCAGGTCACGCTCGGCAACATCGTCATCAAGGCCACCGCGCGCAAGATCCGCCGCCTGCACCAGGACAAGGTGCTGGCCGGCTTTGCCGGCGGCACCGCAGACGCCTTCACCCTGTTCGAGCGCTTCGAGGCCAAGCTCGACAAGCACTCCGGGCACCTGATGCGCAGCGCGGTCGAACTCGCCAAGGACTGGCGCACCGACCGCATGCTGCGGCGGCTCGAAGCCATGCTGGCGGTGGCCGACCGCGAGCACTCGCTCATCATCACCGGCAACGGCGACGTGCTCGAGCCCGAACTCGGCATCGCCGCCATCGGCTCCGGCGGCGCCTACGCCCAGTCGGCCGCGATGGCGCTGTTGCAGAACACCGACCTGTCCCCGCTTGAAATCGTCAAGAAGAGCCTCACCATTGCGGGAGACATTTGTATTTATTCGAATCAGAATCACGTGATTGAGGAACTGGGATCTGGGGGCTAGGGATTAGGGAATGTGCGGCCTGCGGCCGCACCCTCTTTCTTTAAAAAACCGCGCAGCGACCACCCCTAGTCCCTGGCTCCCAACTCCTAGCCCCTAAAAATGACTCCCAAAGAAATCGTCCACGAACTCGACAAGCACATCGTCGGCCAGGCCGCCGCCAAGCGCGCGGTCGCGGTGGCGCTGCGCAACCGCTGGCGACGCCAGCAGGTCGAGGAACCCTTGCGGCAGGAGATCACGCCGAAGAACATCCTGATGATCGGGCCGACCGGCGTCGGCAAGACCGAAATCGCGCGCCGACTGGCGCGGCTCGCCAACGCGCCCTTCATCAAGATCGAGGCGACCAAGTTCACCGAGGTCGGCTATGTCGGCCGCGACGTCGACACCATCATCCGCGACCTGATGGAAACCGCGGTCAAGCAGATGCGCGAGCAGGCCACGTCCAAGGTGCGGTTTCGCGCCGAGGAAGCGGCCGAGGACCGTGTGCTCGACGCGCTCCTGCCGCCACCGAGGAGCGTCGGCTTCAACGAGCCCGCACCGCCGCGCGAGGACGGCGCGGCGCGTCAGCGCTTCCGCAAGATGCTGCGCGAGGGCGCGCTCGACGACAAGGAAATCGAAGTCGAGCTGGCGGCGGTCAGCCCCAGCATGGAAATCTTCACGCCGCCGGGGATGGAAGACCTGTCGCAGCAGCTGCAGGGCATGTTCGCCAACCTCGGTCAGAATCGCCGCCAGACGCGCAAGCTGAAAGTGCGCGAGGCGATGAAGCTCCTGACCGAGGAAGAAGCCGGGCAGCTGATCAACGACGAGGAAACCAAGCAGCAGGCGCTCGAAGCGGTCGAGCAGAACGGGATTGTCTTCCTCGACGAAATCGACAAGATCGCCACCCGCGCGGAAGCCCACGGCAGCGACGTGTCGCGCCAGGGCGTGCAGCGCGACCTGTTGCCGCTGATCGAAGGCACTACGGTGTCAACCAAGTACGGCATGGTGAAGACCGATCACATCCTCTTCATCGCCAGCGGCGCCTTCCATCTGTCCAAGCCGTCAGACCTGATTCCCGAACTGCAGGGCCGGCTGCCGATTCGCGTCGAACTCTCGGCGCTGTCGGTGGGCGATTTCGAGCAGATCCTGACCTCGACCGACGCCTGCCTGACACGACAATACGAAGCGCTGCTGGCGACCGAAGGCGTGGTCCTGACGTTCACCGGGGACGGCATCCGCCGGATTGCGGAAATCGCCTACGAAGTGAACGAGCGTACCGAGAACATCGGCGCGCGCCGCCTGCACACGGTGATGGAAAAACTGCTGGAAGACATCTCCTTCGACGCCGGCAATATCACCGGCGAACACCGCATCGATGCCGACGCCGTCACCACCCGGCTCGCCGCGCTCGCCGCCCGCGAAGACCTCGCGCGCTACGTCCTCTAACCCCTGACCCTAGCCCCTAGCCCTAGCCCTAGCTCTAGCCCCTAAAATGAAACCCGAAACCGTCCCCCCCACCGCACGCCGCGGCCAGCTCCTCACCAGCATCCTGTTCGGCAGCCGCTGGCTGCAAGTGCCTCTGTACCTCGGCCTGATCGCCGCCCAGGTGGTTTACGTCATTCATTTCATGGTCGAGCTGCAGCATCTGGTCTCCGGCACGTTCAATCTCGGCGAAGAGGCGATCATGCTGATCGTGCTGGGTCTGATCGACGTGGTGATGATTTCCAACCTGCTGATCATGGTCATCGTCGGCGGCTATGAAACCTTCGTCTCGCGGCTGCGGCTCGAGGGGCACCCCGACGAGCCCGAGTGGCTGTCTCACGTCAACGCCAACGTGCTGAAGGTCAAGCTCGCCACCGCCATCATCGGCATCTCGTCGATCCACCTGCTGAAAACCTTCATCAACGCCGCCAACCTGGATGAAAAAGTCCTGCTGTGGCAAACCCTCATCCACATGGCTTTCATCGTATCGGCGGTGGCGATCGCCTATATCGACAAGCTGATGCCGCATCCGGCGAAGCATTGAACTGAACGGCGGACAGGCCGCAAGCGGCCGGCCCCTTCACCGGGTTTCGCGCACCTCGTCCATGATCGCCTCCATATCCTTTTCCCATCGCTCGAAGAGCGGTTTCAGGGCGGGATCCGGAAAAAATCTCCGCAACTGGGCCGGGCGGCTCGACACCATGATGGTCTGTTCGCCTTCCGCGAAAATCGTGACGTTCAGCGGCAGAAAAGGAATCAACTCGGGCTGTCGGGCTGTCGCCCTGCTCACCTCTTCGTACTTGCCGAAGTACACCACGCGATACATGTCGCTCTTGAAGTCGCGCCGTTCGAGATTTTCGTTCACTTGCTGCAACCGCGTGATCGTGTAGCCGCGGGACGAAATGGCACTTTGCAACTGGGCCATCGCCTCGGGAAACAGCTTGTCCGCGCGCGCCATGAGCAGGTCGCCAGCGGTGGCGGACAGGCTGCACACCAGTGCCAGACAGGCGATTCCCATGCG
This sequence comes from Thiobacillus sp., assembly GCA_027344185.1. GTDB lineage: Bacteria > Pseudomonadota > Gammaproteobacteria > Burkholderiales > Thiobacillaceae > Thiobacillus. The sequence goes on along the minus strand of DAHWJK010000087.1, from coordinate 638 downwards.
TTGCATCCCCTCGTTCATAACGTCGCCTCCTCAATGATCGCGGTATAAGCTTCGGTCATCTGCTCGCACAGGCGATTCAGCTCTGCGTTGTTGAACAGCCGGCTCAGCACCTTGGGATTGACCGACATCACCTGTACCTTGCCGTCGTCCCGCTCCACAATGGTGATGCGGCACGGCAGGAACATGCCCACGCGCGGATCGACCGCCAGCGCCTGATTGAGCAGGCTGATGTTGCAGAAATAGACAATGACCTGTTTCGGGTTTTCCCGGGTCGGTTCGGTCAGCCCGTATTCGAGCGTCTGCACCCGGCCATAGAAGAAATTGTTGGTGGTCACCGCCTGCTTGACGTTTTCTACCGTGGTCTTCAGGTCGTAGGGCGACGCGCGTACGATCACAGGACCTTCTGCCTGCAATAACCGTGCGCTTTCCGGCAGCGGCTGTCTCTGAAAGCTGCGCACATGGCTGACAATGTCGTCGATATCCTTTTCCTTCAGTCCCTGCTTGAGAAAGGAAATCATTGGCGTGCCGTCGCGCCCATTCATCAGCGTGGCCTTGATCATGGCGTCCGATGCGGCAGCGAGAAATCCCGGGTTGTGCAGCGCGGGCGCCATGATCGGCAAATCGCGCGGGCGCGAAAA
>DAHWJK010000070.1:0-9486 GCA_027344185.1 Thiobacillus sp. | reverse complement strand
ATGCTGGAAAACGAGATCTACCCGCTGCACGTCATGTGGGAGAGCGATTTTCTTTCCAGCGTCGCCGGCCTGTTCAAGGACCTGTTCACCGAGGCCGACAAGCTCGCCGGCGGCGGTTTCCTGGAAAACCTGACCGAGGCCAAGGACCGTGTGCTCGAACTCACGCTCGCCCGGGTCGGCCACCGGCTGTGGGGCGAGATGAAGGAAAACGCCCAGCTGGCGTCCGTCCACCCGCACAACATCGGCGGCATCCAGCTGGTCGCGCAGTACGTCGCACTGGCCAAGCAGAAACTGGACAAGGCCGACAAGACCGGCTGGGAGCTGCACATCGTCGGCCATTCGGCGGGCAGCATCTTCGCCGCCCATGCCATGCCGCTGCTGTCCAACCTGGGGCTCCCGCTGAAAAGCGTGCAGTTCCTCGCCCCCGCGATCCGCACCGACACCTTCAAGCAGCTGTTGCTGCCCGGGCTGGCCGCGGGGGATATTCCGCTGCCGACGCTCTATCTCCTGTCCGACAAACTGGAACGCGGGGACTGCGTCGGCCCCTATGGAAAATCCCTGCTCTATCTCGTCTCCAATGCCTTCGAAGGCAGGCGCGAGGTGCCTATACTGGGGATGCACGCCTGCCTCGAAGCCGACGCCCAGCTCGCCAAGCTGTTCAGCGGACAGGTCGACGGCCGCCCGGCGCTGGTGGTCTCCCAGGGCATCCCGGTCGACCCCGCCCAGGAGCTCGCCGCCGTCAAGCAGGGCGCCTCCGTCAGCCACACCCACGGCGGCTTCGACAACGACTGCACCACGATGAACTCGGTGCTCACCCGCGTGCTCGGCAGCGCGCCGAAAATGCTGTTCACCGCGCGCGACCTGCATTACTGAGTCCACGGGAGCCTTCATGCCCACTGACTTTTCCGCCCTGATCGACACGGTGCTGGTGCTGGCCGGCCTGGCGCTGGTGGCCACCGGACTGGTGATGTTCGTCTATAGCAAGACCAGCACGCAGGCGTCGTCGGTCGAGGCCTTCGGCATCAAGCTCAACGTCACCCACCCCTCGCTGATTCTGGTTCTGGCCGGCGTCGGCCTGATGCTGGCGCCGCGCCTGCTGCCCGGACTGCCCGGCATGCCGGACAAGCCGACGGCCGTCGCCGAAGTGGGCCGCGAATCCCTCGATGCCCGCACCGGTACAAGCCCGGACATATCCCCCTCCGCGAATGCGGCCGACCCGGCCCCGGCAGCCGCCACGCGCCCCGACCCGCCTGCCCCGACCGACACCCCCGGTTCCGCCCCGCCCCTCTCGCCAAGGCCGTATGCCGCCATGCAAAAGCCCGCGCCGGCCACCGCAGCTTCACGTGTCGCCACGGCCCAAACCGCGCCTGCGGCCAGGCCGCGCGTCACCACGTCCGCTGCAGCGCCCAACCCTGAAGCCCCCAAATCCGCAGCGCCTCAGCTCGCACTCGCCCGCCCTGCCGCCGCGCCCGCTCCAGCGGCACCGGCGGAATCGCCGCCGGCAAAACCGGCGCGCCCCGCGCTCGCCTATGCAGCGCAGGGCCTGCCGGCCAACCGTGATTTCTGGTCAGGCGAAACGCGCTCAAGCTATACCCAGCGCATCCAGAGCAGCCTGCAACAAACCGGGCGCGATGTGCTGAAAATGGAGCCGCGCGCGCTGGGGCTGAACGAGCAGGCCTTCGAGGCGTGGTGGAACGAATCGAATCAGCACCCGCGCAGCCGTGAACTGTGCGCTGGCCCGAATGCACCGCGCGCCCTGCTGTCTGCGCGCGTCGAAACGCCTTACAGCCAGTCTTCCATCGAAAGCGCCTATTGGCCTGAACTGAATGTGCGGCTGTTCGACTGCCGCACGCAGCGGGTGTACCGGCAGAAGCGCACCTTGTCGCCGCAAAATGGCGACGCCTGGCCGTTCTCGATCGAACTCAACACCGAGCTCGAGCGCTTCATGCGCACCTACCGCGCTGATCTGACGGATTGATCAATGTACGGCGCGTATCGAGACTACGTCCAGATTATGCAACTGCATCCTAGGCAGCGCCCCCAAACCGCTGGTCACCGCGCGCGATCTGCGTTACTGAAGGTCGCCCGGGTTTCCAGCGAGATTCATCGAAATCGTTAGGAGAGCAATATGCCCAGTTTATCCGACCCCTCCGATCTGCTGATTTCCGAAGCGCAACGCCTGCCCTTGGCCGAAGTGCTCAATCTTCCGCCTGATCGCATTCTCGGCGTGTCGGCGCAGGCGCTCACGGCGCTCAATTCGCTTGGCGTACACAACGTGTTTGACCTCGCGATGTCGAGCATCTTCAATGCCGCGGTGCAGATCGAAGATGCCGCCGACAATCCAGGCAATGCGATGAACCGCTTCGGGCGGCCGATTTCCGACTTGTTGAAGCCTGGCATCTCGGGAACGATCGCGGTCCCCGACCTGCGCAACGCCTCGCTGGATATCCTGGCGGGCATCGACGACGCGCCGGCAGTGCAGGCCGCGCTCGGCGTCGCCACGGTGCGTGACCTCGCGGTATACCCGCCGTTTCGCGCGGCGCGCGATATCCTGAACCGGGTGTTCTTTCCGGAACAGCTGGATGCATTCGACCCCGAGAGTCCCGCAGACCTCATCCCGAAGTCGGGCGAATTCCCTACCGAACGTGTCCAATATACGTCCCTCGTGCTCGACCAGATCCTGCGTCCGGACAACGCGCCGCCGCTGATCGACCTCGCCGGTCCGGATTTCTCGCCGATCGACGCCGCCCAGGTCGCCGACGCCGATTTCGGCTTCACCACCCTGGGCCTTGGCATGCTTTTGACGCTGAACCAGTCATGGTTCATGCAGGGCGTGACGCTGGGCCACCTGCTGCACAGCATGGCGCTTGCTGCTGGCGAGAGCACGCGCATCGCGGTCATTGACTGGAGCCGGAAAAGCAGCGCTGGGCAGACAGAAGCAATCGGCGAAACCGAGGACCTGAGCCAGGAAACGTCGCGCAACCGCAGCATCAGCGAAGTCACCGAGGCGGTTGCGCGCGAGGCGCAAAGCGGATTCTCGCACACCGAAAGCCAGTCGACGACCAAGCAGGCAGGGGCGTCGGCCGGGATTTCGATCGGCCCCTTCGGCGGCGGCGCGAGCGCAAGCATTTCCAAGACCACGACCTCGGCCGACAGCTACGCCACCAGCGCAGGCAGCCGCGAAGTCGGCGCCTCGATGCTGCAGAACGCCAGCGACCGTACTCACCAGCACGCCCACGCCGCGCGTACCCGGCGCGCTTCCGTGGTGCGCGAGGTCAGCCAGACCGAGCATGAAAGCGTGTCGACCCGCGTCATCACCAATTACAACCACATGCACGCGCTCACCGTGCAGTATTACGAGGTGCTGCAGATCTACCGCACCGAAACCTCGCTCACCCGCTGCGACCGCGTGGTGTTCGTCCCGTTCAAGCTGATCGACTTTTCCAACGTCGATCTGCTGCGGCGCTTCCGCGGCGCGCTGATCGATGCCGCGCTCACGCCCGCGGTGCACGACGCCCTGCTGAATTTCGACACGCTCGAACTGGCTCCCGAGCGGCGGGTCGTCTTCCCCGGCCTCGGCGGATCGATCACCGACGTGCTGGCCAATCCGCGCGTCGTCACGCGGCGCGTGCTGCTCGCCCGCCGGCGCGACGAGGAAACCGGGGGCGAGCCGACCGAACCCGAGGTCGACGACGAACCCGAGCCGCCGCGCCCGCCGCGGCCCCCGCTGCCCGACGACGTCGCCGACACGCTGTGGGACACTGCCGCCTCCAAGCTCTCGTCGTTCTTCAAGACGAGTTCGGTGCGACGCGGCTCGCAGTCGCTGTTCGTGCCCTCCGACGTGCGCATCGAGGAAGGCGCGGTGCAGAGCCCGGTGCGTGCGATCAAACTCGCATTTTTCCTGCGCGACGGCACCCGCATTGTCGATCTGTCGTCCAGCATCGCGATGTCGGAAGTCGATCGCATCGCAATCGCCGGCAGCGACCCCGCGGCCGACGTCGCCGCTACCGGCGTGCTCGCGCTGTCGCGCAACGGCATCGTGTTTCCGCTGGAACTGCCGACCGTGACTGTGGCCAAGGGCGCCACGGAAACCAGGCTGATCGACGTCCGCGCCGCCGGCGCCGACGTCAACCTGTTGCAGCACCTGGCCGACAACCGCCTGCACTACAGCCAGGCGGTGTTCCGCAGCCTCGACCCGGCGATGATCGCTGGCCTGCTGTCGCCGTTCCGCATCACGCTCAACGGCGAGCAGTTCCCGCTGGTGCAGGTGGCCGAGCCGACTCCGCTGCGCATCGTCGGCAATGCGCTGGCGTTCAAGATCAACACCGACCCCGTCAACGATGCCGAATGGCGGCAGTTCATGGCCGACCGCGGGCTGACCATCGGCCAGGCCAAGGTCGACATCGTGCCGCTGTCGAGCGGCGGCATCTTCGCCGAAGCGGTGCTGGGGCGCTTCAACTGCGCCGAGCGGCTCGACCTGTCGCGCTTCTTCAACTGGCAGGATTCGCCGATCCCCATCCAGCCGACGGACATCGCGGCAATCCAGACCGGCACGCGCGCGCAGGCGGAGAACCTCACGCCAGGACAGTTCAGCGCGCCGCTGGTCAACATCACGCCCTTCGGCGCGTTGCCCGACCCGACCGGGCTTGGCGGCGCGCTCGCCGCAATCCAGAACGGCAATATGTTCCGCGACATGAGCGGTCTGGCCGACACCATCAAGCTCGCCACCGAGACCGCCAAGCTCTCGGCGGCGGGCGCGACCGCAGTCGGCGCGCAGGCGAGTGAAAACCTCAAGACCTCGGTCAGTGCCGACACCGAGCGGCGCAAGATCGCGGCCGACCTCGAGAAGGCCAAAGTGCAGGCCGCCACCGATCTGGAAAAGGCCAAGCTCGGCAAGTCGATCCAGGACAAGAACATCACCGAGGCCGGCGCGATCGTCAACAAGGAAGAAGAACTGAAGAAAAAACAGCAGGAAACGGCCAGGAAGGAGAGCGGGAGCAGCGGTTCCGCGGGCGGGAGCTCAGGCGGAACGGGCAGCTCCGGTGGCGGCAGCGCGGGAGGTGGCAGTACAGGCGGCGGAGGCGCGAGCGGAAGCGGACGCACTGCGCCACCTGCATCTGTTGCGCCCGCCAGCACCGGCAACGCCGCGCTCGACCGGATCATCGGCAACGACCAGACGCTGCGTCCCTTCATCGGCCTGTCGCCCGATTCTCCGGTGCCCACGCCTGCGGTCACCGCGGAGGGCGTGCCGCTGCAGGAATGGGATTTCTACGGGTCCTTCCTGCTTCTTTCGCGGGCAACCGCGACCGACGAGCCCGAGCTGGCATCGACTGCCGACATCGAGGAGATGATTTCGAAGGACCTGTTCAAGCTCAATGTCGACAACGTGCCGTCATTGTTGCTCGGCGACCGCAGCCTGCTCGGCGGTTTCGACAATCTGCTGCTGTCGCTTTCCCTCGTCCCCGCGGGGAGCGTCCGGACCCTCAACATCATCGCGCACTGCACAAGCGTATTCCGCCTCGATTTTGCGGTCGACTTCATCTACACGAAAGGCGGCGAGTTCATCGAACACGAGCTTCGTGAAGATCCCCAGCGGCCTTTCCAGAATGTCGATCTGGCAGATCTGTCCACGCTGCTCGCCACCCCTGAATTCAGTGTGCGCGGCGTACCGGTCAAGCTCGCCGAGGTGCGCAAGGCCTTTCCGGTCGACGCCGAGGTACACGTCTTCAACATGTCCAACCCTCTGCGCGAGGATTTTCTGCAAACGATCGCGAACGTGTTTCAGGTGCGCGCAAGTGGATTCACGGAGAAACCCGTCCGGGTCCAGGCGACGTTCATTGGCGAAAGCGAAGGCGGTGAAGCCATTCTTTCGAAGAAGATCGATATCGGTTTCGCCGGCGATCCGGTCACCACGCAGGTCGACTTCTTCGCCCATCTGCTGCGGAGGATCGCGCGCGCACCGGCTTGTTCACGGCGTTCCCCAGGCGGGGCTGATCTTTTCAGTCACCGAAACGAGGGGTTCGAATCCGGATGCGAGCGGCGACTCGACGGGCGCGCGCGCCGGGGGGTCAGCTGACTTCGACGAACTCGAGCGTGTTGGCATCCGGATCGCGGCAGAATAGCGCCGCGCGGCCCGACTTGCTGGCGGTGTATTTCACCCCGGCCGCGTCAAGCCGGCTTTTCAGCGCGTCCATCTTTCTGACGCCCAGCGCGATATGGCGGTCGCGGCCGCCGTGTTCGGGGCGCACCGACTCGGCGTCCGGATTGTCCAGTCGCATCAGGTGCAACTGCTGGCCGTTGCCGAGGTCGTACCATTCGCCGGGATACGGCAGGTCGGGACGGTTCGGGCAGGGCGTCAACTGCAGCACCGATTCGTAAAAAACCCGGGCCCGCGCCAGATCGGACACCAGCAGGCCGGCATGCAGCAGCGCCGTGACAGCGCCTGGGTTCAGTTCAGCCATCGGTTTTCCCTTTCGACGGGTCGTTTTCCATATGGCCGGAAAACAGGCTGGCGGCCACGATCATGATCGCGCCCACCCACTCCTGTGGCCCCATGCGTTCGTTGGACAAAAAATACGCCGCCACCGCCGCCACCACCAGTTCGAACAGAAAGATCACGATGGCCTGGTTGGCCGGCACGCGCGCCAGGCCGAACTGCACCGCATACGTCATGCTGCCGATCGCGATGCCCACGCCGAGCAGCAGCAGCCAGGTGTGGCTCTCTGCACCATCGATGAAGTCGAGCTCGCCCGGATAGAGCGCGAGCCCGACCACCGTCAGCACGCCCACGCCGGCCCACACCGACACCGACTTGGCGCCTTCGGTAACGCCGCCCAGATGCCGGCTGATGACATTGCTCATGGCAAACATCACGCCCGCCGACAGGGCCAGCCACTCGGCCCGGTTGGTCGGCAGCGGCAGGTCGCCGTCGGGCTGCCACAGCATCACCATCGCGCCGCCTGCCGCCAGCGCCATCACCGCCCAGCCTGCGCGGTTGAGTTTTTCGTGCAGCAGGAAGCGCGCGAACAGCACGGTCCACAGCGGCGACAGAAAAAACAGCAGCAGCACGCGCACCACCTCGCCCTGCAGCATCGCCAGCACATAGGCCAGGTTGGTCCAGCCCGCCGCCAGACCCAGCGCGGCCAGCCACATCCAGCGGCCGCGCGCATGCTGCAGCTCTCGGGCATGCAGCCAGCCGAAGATCAGCAGCGGCACGACGTAGGTGATGAAACTCGATGCGATGCCGCCGACGTCCGCGTCGTTCAACAGCCGGTAGGGATACCACATCAGCCCCCACAGGGAGGCGGCATAGAACAGGCTGCTGATGGCAAGGGTGCGCTGCAGGGGAATCGAGGGCATGGGGCTTTATAATGTGGGGCTTAATCAGACTCTACGCTGCAATGAATCCGCGTCTCGACCAACTCCATCCCTATCCGTTCCAAAAGTTGCGCGGGCTGTTTGCGGGCGTGACACCGAATCCCGGACTCAGCCCGATCAACCTGTCGATCGGCGAGCCCAAGCATCCCACGCCGCAGTTCATCAAGGACGCGCTGATCGCGGGGCTGGGCGGGCTCGCGAATTATCCCATCACTCAGGGCTCGGATGCGCTGCGCGAATCGATTTCCGCGTGGGCCGGGCGCCGCTACGGCGTCAAGCTCGACCCCGCGACCGAGGTGCTGCCGGTCAATGGATCAAGAGAGGCGCTGTTCGCCTTTGCCCAGGCCAGCGTCGATTCCAGCCGCCACGGCCGCCGCGTCGTCATTTCGCCCAACCCGTTCTATCAGATCTACGAAGGTGCCGCGCTGCTGGCCGGCGCCCGCCCCTTCTTCCTCAACACGCTGCCGGAAAACGGCTTTCGCATGGATTGGTCGCGCGTGCCGGAAGATCTGTGGGAGCAGGTCAACCTGATCTACGTCTGTTCGCCCGGCAACCCCACCGGCAAGGTGATGTCGCTGGCCGACTGGAAGGCGCTGTTCGAACTGTCGGATCAACACGGCTTCGTGATCGCCGCCGACGAATGCTATTCGGAAATCTATTTCGAGGAAGGCGCCCCACCGCTGGGCGCGCTCACTGCCGCGCAACAGCTCGGCCGTAACTTCAAAAACCTGATCGTCTTCAACTCGCTGTCCAAGCGGTCCAACGTACCCGGCCTGCGTTCCGGCATGGTGGCGGGCGACGCCGCGCTCATGAAGGCTTTTCTGCTCTACCGTACCTATCACGGCAGCGCGATGAGCCCGGCGGTGCAGGCCGCCAGTATCGCAGCGTGGAACGACGAGGCGCACGTGGTCGACAACCGCCGCCAGTACGCCGTAAAGTTCGGCACCGTGATGCCGCTGCTGAAGGACGCGCTCACCTTCGACGCACCCGACGCCGCCTTCTACCTGTGGGCCCGCGTGCCGCGCGGCGACGATGCCGCATTCGCACGCGGCCTGTATGAACACGAACACGTCACCGTGCTGCCCGGCAGCTACCTCGCGCGCGATGCCGCCGGCGTCAATCCCGGCAAGGGCTTCGTCCGCATCGCGCTGGTCGACAGCCACGACGCTTGCGCCGAGGCGGCCCGGCGCATCGTCCGCTTCGTGGGCCAGGTGTGACACACCCGGTTCTCTACTGAATTCCCCTACTCAACGACAGGAAACCATCATGCAAGAACTTCAATCCATCATCGAAGACGCGTTCGAGCGCCGTGCCGACATCACCCCGCGAAACGCCGACGCCAAGGTCAAGGACGCGGTCATGTCGGTGATCGACCTGCTCGACAAGGGCCAGCTGCGCGTCGCCGAACGCACGGATGGCCAGAACTGGACCACCCACCAGTGGATCAAGAAAGCGGTGCTGCTGTCGTTTCGCCTGGAGGACAACGCCTTTATCAAGGGCGGCTTCACCAACTATTTCGACAAGGTGCCGTCCAAGTTCGCCGACTACAACAGCCGCGACTTCCGCGAAGGCGGTTTCCGCGTGGTGCCGCCGGCGGCCGCGCGGCGCGGTTCCTACATCGGCAAGAACGTCGTGCTGATGCCCAGCTACGTCAACATCGGCGCCTATGTCGACGAAGGCACCATGGTTGACACCTGGGCGACCGTGGGCTCCTGCGCGCAAATCGGAAAGAACGTGCATCTTTCAGGGGGCGTCGGGATCGGCGGCGTGCTCGAACCCGTCCAGGCAAACCCCACAATCATCGAGGACAACTGCTTCATCGGCGCACGCTCGGAGATCGTCGAGGGCGTGATCGTCGGAGAAGGCGCAGTCATTTCCATGGGCGTCTTCATCGGCAAGTCGACCAAGATCGTCGACCGTGCGACGGGCGAGATCACCTACGGTGAAGTGCCTCCGTATTCCGTGGTCGTTGCCGGCGCCCTGCCCTCGGCCAGCGTCATGGCCAACGGCCAGCCGGCTCCGAGCCTTTATTGCGCGGTCATCGTCAAACGGGTGGACGCCAAGACGCGCTCGAAGACGGGCATCAACGAGCTTCTCAGGGACTGAGGT
>DAHWJK010000005.1:0-13407 GCA_027344185.1 Thiobacillus sp. | reverse complement strand
GCTGGGCGGGCAGAATCTGATCGAGGCGGCGAGCGTGGGGCGGCCGGTGCTGGTGGGGCCGCATACTTTCAACTTCGAAGAAGCGACCCAGCGCGCGATCGATGCGGGCGCTGCGCTGCGGGTGAACGACGCCGCCGACCTGCTTGAAAATGCGCTGAAGCTGCTGGGCGATGCGCCGGCACGCGCACGCATGGGAGAGGCCGGACTGGCGTTCGCCGCGCGCCACCGCGGCGCCGCGGCGCGGGTAGAGGCGCTGGTGTCGGCGCTGCTTTATCCGAGATTGTCCATTGGCTGATTAGCGGCGCGTAGGGTGGGTGCAACCCGCCACAACGCACCCCGTCAGCCGCCACGACTACGCAAGCCACGTTCCGCGTGGGCTGCGCCCACCCTACCAGGCTGCCTCGCCTGCCCTATTGGACAATCCCCGTTTAAGTCTTTAACGGGTGCCCGCCCGGCGCATGCTCACTGCGGAACCGGTCTCAGGTGCTGGTCGAGCTCGGCCAGATCGGCCGGGCTGAGGGCGCCGACGGCGGCCTTGAGCGCCAGCGCAGACAGCAGGTAGGCATAGCGCGCGCCGGCCAGGTCGCGGCGGGCGGACAGCACCTGCTGCTCGGCGTCGAGCACGTCGAGGTTGGTGCGCACGCCCACATCGAGACCGAGCTTGGTCGAGTCGAGCTGCGCCTGGGTGGAAATCAGCGCCTGCTCCAGCGCGCGCACGCGGGCGACGCCGCTGTTGACGTTGAGCCAGGCCTGGCGGGCCTGCAGGCTGGCTTCGCGGGTGGCGAACTCCAGATCCTGGCGCGCCTTTTCCTGGTTGGCGACGGCTTCGCGCACGCGCGAGCTGGTCAGCCCGCCCTGGTAGATCGGCAGGTTGAGCTCGACGCCGACGCTGGCGGTGCGGGTGTCGACCTGCTGGGCGCCGAAATTCTGGTTGTTGTTGACGGTGTAGCCGGCCACCGCATCCAGCGTCGGATAATGGCCGGCGCGGTTGCGCTCGACTTCCTGGTCGGCGATGGTTTTGGCGATGCGCTGGATTTCGGCCTGCAGGTTGCTGTCGGCGGCGCGCGCGGCCCATTCGTCAAGTGTGCCGGTTTCAATCTGCAGCAGTTTATTGTCGACCAGACTGTCGAGCGCGCCGGCCGGCTTGCCGATGAGTTTTTCCAGTGCGCGCAGACGGATGTTGAGGCTGTTCTGTTCGGCGATTTCCTGCGCGAGGGCGAGGTCGAAGCGCGCCTGCGCTTCGTGGGTGTCGGTGATGGTGGCGGTGCCGACTTCGAAGTTGCGTTTGGCGGCGGCCAGCTGTTCGGTGATCGAGGCCTTCTGCGCGTTGATGAAGGCGATGTTGTCCTGCGATTCCAGCACGTCGAAGTAGGCCTGCGCCACCCGCAGGATCAGCTCCTGCTCGGCCACCTTCAACTGCATTTCTGCAATCTTCACCTGTTCCTTGGCCTGCGCGTACAGCACCGAATTCTGCTTGCGAAAGATCGGCTGCACGCCGGTGAGCGTGAGGCCGTTGGAATCGAAATCGGCGTCGCCGCCGGGCAGGCTGGAGTCGACGCTGTTGTAGCGCACGTTGGCGCCCAGGTTGACGTTGGGCAGTAGCCCGGCACGGCCCTGCACCGCTTTTTCCTTGCCGGCTTCGTATGCGGCGCGGGCGGCGGCGAATTGCGCGTCGTAGGCCAGCGCGTCGCGGTAGACGTCGGTCAGGTTGGCGGCGTGGGCAGCGGGGGTCAGCGCCAGGGCCAGGGCGAGAATCAGGGGCTTGAGCTGCATGTTGGATCCAGTTCTTGTAGCGGTTCAGTAGCGCGGCATGGCCGGTTCGACTTCGTCTGCCCAGGCGGCCACGCCGCCCGACAGGTTGATGACGTTGCCGAAGCCCAGGCTTTCAAGATAGCGTGCCGCGTGATAACTGCGAACGCCATGATGGCAGATCACCACGGTTTCGGCGTCTTTGTTCAGTTCGGCCTGACGCGCGGGCAGTTCGCGCATCGGGATCAGGACTGCGCCGGGGAGGCGGCACAGGTTCCATTCCCACGGTTCGCGCACGTCGAGCAGCACGGGCGTGTGCCCGGCCTCCAGGTGGGCGGCGAGTTCGGCAGGACGAAACTGGCGCATCCGGGCAGCCACCTCAAAAAACGAATGCGGCGGGGTGCGGCGCGTTGAGCAGCGGCGCCACGCAGGTCTCGAACAGCGTCACGCTGCGATAGGCGCCGAGCGCCGTGCAGGTGACGAGCTGCGCCTCCATCACGGGCGCCTCGCCGGTGATGGCGAACAGACGGCCGTTGACCTTGAGGCGGCGCAGCAGTGCGTCCGACAGCAGCGGCGTCGAACCGGTCAGCACGATGACGTCGAAACCGGCCTCGTCGGCCCAGTCGGTGGCGGCGTCGCCGGTATGCAGCACCACATTGTCGAAGCCGTGCGCGCGCAGTTTCTGCGTCGCGGAGGTGGTGAATTCAGGCAGGATGTCGATCGACACCACGCCGGCGGCGCGGGAGGCCAATAGCGCGGTGAGGTAGCCGCTGCCGGTGCCGATTTCCAGCACGCGGTCGGTGGGGCGGATGTCGAGCTCCTGCACCACCCGCGCTTCCAGCTTGGGCGTCCACATGGCCTGGCCGTGACCGAGCGGGATTTCCATGTCGACGAAGGCCAGGGCGCGGTGCGCCTGAGGCACATAGTCTTCGCGACGCACCTTGAACAGCAGGTCCAACACCTCCTGATTCAGCACATCCCAGGGGCGGATCTGCTGTTCCACCATGTTGTAGCGCGCGTGCTCGATGTCCATGCGGTACCCTTGAATATCAATAAGTTAGATGGGAGCTTGCCTTGCAATTATTCCACATTTCGGCTACCTTGGCCGCTCGCCAGGGGCCTCCATGCGGAAGCTTTTTCCGGATGGAGTGAGACATACCCTTCGAACCTGATGCGGTTGATACCGCCGTAGGGAGGCCGATTCGCCTCCTTGCTTCGTTTAAGGAGGCTGCGTGTAGCCTCCGCTGTATTTTTGCTGGAGCGCCCGCCATGAACGCCGCCATCCCCAATCAAGCTGCCAAATTTCTCGCTGCAACGGCCCACGTCGACGAGGCTGCGGTGCACCCCCTGCCCAATTCGCGCAAGATTTATGTGCAGGGCAGCCAGCCCGATATCCGGGTGCCGATGCGCGAAATCAGCCAGGCCGACACGCCCCTGATGTTCAGCGGCGAGGCGGGCAAAGGCGACGCCGCCCGCTCGGAGCCCAATCCGCCGATTTTCGTCTACGACTGCTCGGGCCCGTATTCCGACCCGGCGGCGCAGATCGACATCCGCAAGGGCCTGCCCGCGCTGCGCACCCGCTGGATCGAGGCGCGCGGCGACACCGAGGTGCTGGCCGACCTCTCCTCCGAATACGGCCGCCAGCAGGCCGCCAATCCCGACCTCGCCGCGATGCGCTTTCCCGATCTGGCGCGTACGCCGCGCCGCGCCAAGGCCGGCATGAACGTGACGCAGATGCACTACGCGCGAAAAGGCATCATCACGCCGGAGATGGAGTTCATCGCGATCCGCGAGAACAACAACCGCGCCGCCTATCTGGAGTCGCTGAAGGCCACCGGGCCGATGGGCGAGAAACTCGCCGCGCGGATGAGCCGCCAGCATCCCGGCCAGAACTTTGGCGCGAATCTGCAGAACGAGATCACCCCCGAGTTCGTGCGCGACGAAGTCGCCCGCGGCCGCGCCATCATCCCCAACAACATCAACCACCCGGAATCCGAGCCGATGATCATCGGCCGCAACTTCCTGGTGAAGATCAACGCCAACATCGGCAACTCGGCCTTGGGTTCCAGCATCCAGGAAGAAGTCGAGAAAATGACCTGGGCGATCCGCTGGGGCGGCGACACCGTGATGGATCTCTCGACCGGCAAGAACATCCACGAGACGCGCGAGTGGATCATCCGCAATTCGCCCGTACCCATTGGAACAGTTCCGATCTATCAGGCGCTGGAAAAAATCGACGGCCGCGCCGAAGACCTGACCTGGGAAATGTTCCGCGACACGCTGATCGAACAGGCCGAGCAGGGCGTCGATTACTTCACCATCCACGCCGGCGTGCTGCTGCGCTACGTGCCGATGACCGCCAACCGGATGACCGGGATTGTTTCGCGCGGCGGCTCGATCATGGCCAAGTGGTGCCTCGCGCACCACAAGGAGAGCTTCCTCTATACCCATTTCGAGGACATCTGCGACATCATGAAGGCCTACGACGTCGCCTTCTCGCTCGGCGACGGCCTGCGCCCCGGCTCGATCTACGACGCCAACGACGAAGCGCAATTGAGCGAGCTGAAGACGCTCGGCGAGCTGACGCAGGTGGCGTGGAAGCACGACGTGCAGGTGATGATCGAGGGCCCCGGCCACGTGCCGATGCACCTGATCAAGGAGAACATGGATATCCAGCTGGAACAGTGTTCCGAAGCGCCGTTCTATACGCTCGGCCCCCTGACCACCGACATCGCCCCCGGCTACGACCACATCACCAGCGGCATCGGTGCCGCGATGATCGGCTGGTACGGCACCGCGATGCTGTGCTACGTGACGCCCAAGGAACATCTGGGCCTGCCCGACAAGGACGATGTGAAGGAAGGCATCATCACCTACAAGCTCGCCGCGCACGCGGCCGACCTCGCCAAGGGCCACCCCGGCGCGCAGATCCGCGACAACGCGCTCTCCAAGGCGCGCTTCGAATTCCGTTGGGACGACCAGTTCAACCTCGGCCTCGATCCGGACAAGGCGAAGTCCTTCCACGACGAGACGCTGCCGAAGGAGTCGGCCAAGGTCGCGCATTTCTGTTCGATGTGCGGTCCGCATTTCTGTTCGATGAAAATCACCCAGGACGTGCGCGAGTACGCGGCGAAGGAAGGCCTCACCGAAGCCGATGCGCTGGCGAAAGGCATGGAAGTGAAGGCGGTCGAATTCGTGAAGCAGGGCGCCGAGGTCTACCGCAAGGTCTGAGGCTTTTTTCATCCGACGGGTACGGAGATTTGCGTAGCGGAGTGTTCAGACGGCTCGTCGGGTATGCTGCGGTGCTGGTCGGGTGCCTGGACGCGCTGGCGCATGCGGCGCCGCTGTCGGTTGCACAGGACCCGGCCTCCGCGATTGGCCTGTCGACCCGCACCCTGCAGGAAAACCAGAGCCGCCTGAGTCTGGCCGAGGCGACGGTCGCCTATCAGGCCGGACAGTTCACCCCCGGCACCAGCCCGGTGCTGAGTTTCGGCATCGGCGCGAAGCCGGTATGGATCCAGTTCGCGCTCGCCAACCCGGCCACGGCGCCGGTGCAGAAGCGGCTCTCGATCGAGATTGCCTGGCTCGACCGGATCGAGCTCTATATCCGGAACCCGGACGGCAGCCTGACGACCCATTATGTCGGCGACCGCCAGCCCTATGCACAGCGGCCGGTCGCGAGCCGCTATTTCGTGTTCGATCATGCGTTCGGGGCGGGCACGAGCGAGGTGTTTGTCCGCGTCGAGACGCCCGACCCGATGGTCGTCCCGATCCACCTGCTGGACCCGGAGACCTCGCGCGACCGGCAGATGCAGCAGGCATTCAGCTACGGCATCGTGTACGGCTTCCTGCTTGCGCTGATAGCCTACAACGCCATTCTCTACCTCAGCCTGCGCAGCACGCGCTACCTGCTCTATGCCTTGTATCTGGCGATGTTCGTGGCGATGAACGTCGCCTACACCGGGCACGGCTACGCCTGGCTGTGGCCCGATTCGCCGGCCTGGCAACAGTGGTCCAACCCGCTCCTGATGTTCCTCTATGGCACCAGCGGTCTCGCGTTCGCCATCCGCTTTCTCGATCTGCGGGTGGTTTTCCCGCGGGCGCGCAAGGCCGTCATCGCGTTCTGCGCGATATTCGGCGCGCTGCTGGCGACTGCCGTCCTGCTGGACAGCCAGAAGCTGGCGCTGCTGGCGGCCTTCGCGTTCGCCATTCTGTTTACCGTCGTCATGCTGTTCCTGGGCGTCATCTCGGTCCGCGCGGGCCAGAAGCCGGCCCGCTATTTTCTGATCGCCGCCCTCGCCGGCATGGCCGGCGCGCTGCTGACCGCGCTGTCCACCTGGGGCCTCATTCCCTACAACAGCTGGACCTTCCGTGCGGTGGAGATCGGCATGCTGATCGATGCCACGTTGCTGGCGCTGGCGCTGGGCTACCAGTTTCGCGTCGGCCAGGAAGAACGGCTGCGCGCCGAGCGCCTGGCGCAGCTCGACCCGCTGACGGGACTGAACAACCGGCGCGCCTTCTACGACAAGACTGGCGCGCCATGGAGCCAGGCGGTGCGCCATGGCCATGCCACCTCGGTCATGCTGATCGACATCGACCGCTTCAAGCAGATCAACGACGTGCATGGCCATGCTCACGGCGATGACGTGCTGAAAGCAGTGACGGCCGTGTTGAAGGCCTCGATGCGGGAGGGGGATGTGCTTGCCCGCTGGGGCGGCGAGGAGTTCATCGTATTCCTGCCCGAAACCGGCCGGGATGAAGGGATGGCGCTGGCCGAACGCCTGCGCACGCGGATTGCGGCCCTGCGCGTTGCGGCGGGAGCGGGAGAAATCGTGTTGACGGCAAGCTTCGGCATTGCCCAGTTGGAGGGCCACCATTTCTCGCTGGATGCCTTGATTGCCTCTGCCGACGCGTGCCTGTACCAGGCCAAGCAGCGGGGCCGCAATCAGGTGGCCGGCTGTGCAGCCGGACAATGCTCCGTAACATAGTCGACCGGGCGGCCTCGAATAGCCAGGTCCCGGCCCACGTATAATCCGCAAGCGCGCTCCGCAGGCGCGCCTTTTATCATCACCGACACGTCGCCATGACCGACCTCACCCTGTTGCTGCATGCCCTCATCCTCGGCCTGGTCGAAGGCGTCACCGAATTCCTGCCGATTTCCAGCACCGGCCACCTGATCCTGGCGGGGCAATTGCTTGGCTTCAGCGGCGAGAAGGCCAAGGTGTTCATGATCGCCATCCAGCTGGCGGCGATTTTTGCGGTGGTGTGGGAATACCGGGCGAAGCTCGGGCACGTGGCGACGACGCTGCATTCAGACCCGCTTTCACAGCGGCTGGCAATCAACCTGATGGCGGGGTTTTTGCCGGCTGCGGTACTGGGATTCCTGTTCTACAAGGAAATCAAGCACTACCTGTTCAACCCCATCGTGGTGGCGTCCGCGCTGGTGATCGGCGGCGTGCTGATCCTGTGGGCGGAGCGCCGCAAGCATGTGATCAGCACGCCAACCGTGGACGATATCCACTGGCGTCGCGCGCTGGCGGTGGGTTTCGCGCAGGCGCTGGCGATGATCCCCGGCACCTCGCGCTCGGGCGCCACCATCATCGGCGGCCTGTTCCTCGGGCTGTCCAGAAAAGCGGCGGCGGAGTTCTCGTTCTTCCTCGCGATCCCCACCATGTTCGCCGCCACGGCCTACGATCTCTACAAGAACTGGCACCTGTTCGACGTGAACGACGTGCCGCTGTTCGTCGTCGGCGGGGCGGCGTCGTTCGTCAGCGCGCTGATCGCGGTGCGCACGCTGATCAAGTTCGTCAGCCGCCACGACTACACGCTGTTCGCCTGGTACCGCATCGTATTCGGCGGGGTGGTGCTGATGACCGCCTACCTGGGGTGGGTCGACTGGGGTGCCGGCGCCTGAGTCTCGGGCAGGCAAAAAAACGGCCGCAAGAGCGGCCGGGAAGGGGTGAGACCGACACGGGCGATCCCGCGTCAGGAGGGGCGGGGAACGCTTATTTCAGGTTCATGCAGTTGGCGTAATAGGTCGTCGTCGCCGGCCAGTCGCTGAAGATGCCGAGGATGCCGACCCCCTTCGCCAGCACGTCGAGCACGGTCATCACGTCGCCTTCGCGCTGGATTGCCGGGTCGATGGTCTGGTAGTAGTAGCCGTTGCTGCCGTCGGCGAGGATGCCCGAGCGTTCCAGGGTCCAGGTGATGATGTCGAGGCCGGCGGCTTTGGCATTCTGCGCATAGGCCGAGGGCACGATATCGCCGCTGCTGTCGACGTCGAGCAGCGCGAACATCGGCGGCGCGACGACGTTGATGCCTTCGTCCTTGTAGCTTTGCAGTTCAGCTGCGCCCGGCAGCTCGGTGGGCACGTTGGCGTCGTCCAGATAAACCGCCTGCTTGCCGAAAGCGGGTTCGTTCGCGATCCAATAGCGCACGTCGCGAATGTCGAAGGACTGCGCCCACACGTCCCGCGGACGCACGCCTGCGGCCTTGTACTCGTCGATCATCTGCTGCGCGTAGGCTTCCTGCGTGTAGTCGCCGACGCCATCGCCGTCGCTGTCGTAGGGCATGGGCACGCTGGCGCTCTTCAGCTCGGGGGTCATCTTCACGCCCAGTTTCCTGAACAGTTCGATGCTTTCCTGGTGCGTCATCAGCGTGCCGCTGGTGGGGCCGGAATAAAGGTCGGTGCGGAAGTCGGCGGTGCCGCCCAGATACTCGGCGACGGTCTTCGCGCGCGGGTTCGACGCGTCCATTTTGCCGCGCAGCGTCTTGAACTCGGCCAGGGTGATGTCGCTGGTGCGGCACTCGGCCGCGGCGGGAACGGCGAGGCTGCCGTCGGCATTGAAGACGGCCGGCGTGAACGGCTGCGTGCACTTGGCGGCGAGCGGCGTGGCGAGAATGTTGGTGGTGGTATGCAGATCGTTCTGCGCGTGGCGGCACACCAGTTCCTTATCCTTGGTGAAGGTCACGTCGCATTCGACGATGCCGGCACCCATGCGCGCGGCGGCTTCGTACGACTCCCGTGTGTGTTCGGGGAACTGCAGCGGCGCGCCGCGGTGGCCGATCGAGAAATCGCTTTTGCGGAACGGACCGCCGGCGCATTGCTGCAGCCTGCGCTTGAGCGCGCCGTCCTGCATGTCCTCGACGAGAAAGAAGGGGCGCGGGCCGAGCTGGACGGCGTGGGCGGAACGGGCGGCTCCGTGCCGCGCGTCGCGGTCTAGGTGATCGTCGGCCCAGGCCGGCGCGACGGCGATCAGCAGGACGGCGGAAGCGGCAGCCTGCCTGGAAGCAAAGAAGGTGAACATACGGGCTCCTGTGAAGATGGCGGGAAGCGTCGGGAGAGCCGACGATGCCACCGTACGCCACGAATCTGTCAGCAGCATGACGCGATGCGTGAGCCGTTGCCCTCAACCCGTTCGGGGTGGATTTTTTTCGAGTTTGCGCTGCAGGGTGCGGCGGTGCATTTTCAGCGCGCGCGCGGTGGCGGAAATGTTGCCGTCGTGCGCGTTCAACACTTTCTGGATGTGTTCCCATTCCAGCCGCGCCACCGACAGGGGTTCGGGGCTGACTTCGAGCGCGGCGTCGGGCTGGTCGCGCAGAAGCGCGGCGAGGATCTCGTCGGCATTGGCCGGCTTCGCCAGGTAATGCCGTGCGCCCAGCCGCACTGCTTCAACGGCGGTGGCGATGCTGGCGTAGCCGGTGAGCACGACGATGGCAGGCGCGGGATTGCGCGCGGCGAGCCGCTCGACAACCCTGAGTCCCGATTCGCCGGGCAGCTTGAGGTCGATCACGGCGTGGCTGGGAACGAAGCGTTCTGCCACGGCGCGGGCCTCGACGGCATCGTGCGCCAGCGCGACTTCGCAGCCGCGTTTTGTCATCGCGCGTGCCAGCGCCGCGGCAAAGTCGGCGTCATCCTCGACGATCAATAATTTCATCGCGGCCGCATTCATTCGGGTCGGCTCCAGGGAAGCGAGATGCGTACGCGGGTGCCGCCGCCGTCGCGCTCGGTCAGCGTGAGGCTGCCGCCGAGCCGCTCCAGCGTGGCGTGGGTGAGCGCGAGGCCCATGCCCCATCCGCGCCCGGGCTTGCCGCTGAACAGCACGCGGCCGGCCTGCGCCTTCTGCGCGGGGGTGAAGCCCGGGCCGCGGTCGGCGATCTCGATGACCAGCGCGTCGGCGTGCGTCTCGGCGCGGAATCCGATGGCATCGGGCGACACGTCGGCGGCGTTGTTGAGCACGTTCTGGATCGCCTGCTCGAATCCGTCGGGCGCGGTGAAGTCGCGGCCGTCCGCCGGCAGTTCGGGCGCAATCCGCGCATCCGGGCGCAGGACCTGCCAGCCTTCGATCACCGCGGCGAGCCAGGTGTCGAGCGGCAATGCGGCGGGCGTCGCGTCCTGCGCGCGCGCGGCGAGCTGCGTCAGGATGCGCTTGCAGGCCTGCGCCTGTTTTTCGAGCAGCGCGCAGTCGGCGCCGATGTCGGGGTCGTTGGCAAATTCAGTCGCGAGTTCGTGCGCGGTGGTCTGGATGGTGGCCAGCGGCGTGGCCAGTTCGTGCGCCGCCAGCGCCGCCTGGGTGCCAAGCGCGACGATCCGTTCGTCGCGCAGCTGCTTTTCGCGCAGCGCCGACAGCTCCTGGTCGCGAATGCGTAGCGCGGCGTGCATACGGGTGACGAAGAAGGCGATCAGCGCCGCGCTGATCAGGAAGTTGAACCACATGCCGCCCAGGTGCATGCCGTAGGCGGCAACCGGGTCGGCGATCGCCAGCGGCTGGTAATAGAACAGCAGCACCGCGTAATAGCCGCCCGCCGCCGCCGCCAGCAGCCACACCCAGCGCGGGCGCAGGCTGATGGCGGCGATGATGATGGGCACCAGCATCAGCGAGACAAAGGGATTGGTCGCGCCGCCGCTGAAGAACACCAGCACCGCGAATGCCGTCAGATCGGCCAGCAGGTGCGCGAGGAACTCCATCTGCGTGGCCGGCGCGTCGAGCCGTAGCCGCCACGCCGTAGTTAGCGAGAACAGTGCCATCAGCAGCAGCACCGAGGCCATCGGAAACAGCGGCATGCGCACGCCCAGCCCCCAGTGCAGCCAGACGATACCAGCCGCCCAGCCGCCAATCAGCGACACGCGCACCGCCAGCAGCCGCCCCAGCAGCGCGCGGGCGGGCAGGGTGGACAGCAGCGTGGAAGCGGGCGCGGACGACATGGCGGCATTGTAATGCGTGCGCCTGCGCGGACCGCGGGCTGCGACAATTTGTCCAATTGCGCGCCGCGCGCGGGGTGCTTAAAGTAGCGGCATGCGTCATCGCGTATCTCACGCGCATTCCCGCCAGCCGGCGGAATTTTTTTGCTATCCCCGCGGGCACTCCCCTGTGTGAGAATCAGCCCAGCCCATGAATTTCGTATCGAAAGGAACGCCGATGAAAACCCCGCTTGCCGCTGCGCTGTTATTGAGCGTCGCGAATCTGCATGCCGCCGAGGTGGCAGTCACCGACGCCTGGGCGCGCGCCACCATGCCGGGTCAGAAGGTCAGCGGCGCCTATTTTCGGATTCAGTCGGATGTCGATGCAAAGCTGGTCGGCGCCTCCAGCCCGGCGGTGCCGCGGGTGGAGATGCATGAAATGAAAATGGACGGCGACATCATGCGCATGCGCGAGGTGACGGCGATCGAGCTGCCGAAAGGCCGGGCCGTTGCGCTCGAGCCCGGCGGCTATCACATCATGCTGATGAATCTGCCGAAGCCGATTGCGGCCGGCGATGTGATTCCGCTGAGCTTGACGATCGAGGCAGGCGGCAAGCGGCAGACGGTCGACGTGCAGGCCGAGGCGCGCGCGCCCAATCAGCCCATGCAGCACCACCATCATCATCACTGAGCGACGCGGTTTCAAGCGGGGTGCGCCGCGCCCAGGATCGCGCCGCGCGTGCGCAAGTCGTCGAGCAGCGCGCCACCCGCCTTAACGACGAGCGCGGGGTCCGGATGGCGGCTCTCGGCCGCGATCCGGTCCAGCGCGGTGCGGCCGGTTAACGTGCCCGCTTCCAGCAGCGTCAGCAGGCGCGCGGTAAACGCATTGATCTCGCTGAAC
The DNA here is from genome assembly GCA_027344185.1 of Thiobacillus sp. Lineage (GTDB taxonomy): Bacteria > Pseudomonadota > Gammaproteobacteria > Burkholderiales > Thiobacillaceae > Thiobacillus. Next base: position 1,576 of record DAHWJK010000005.1, on the reverse strand, counting down.
TGAACGGTATCCCCGGCGTCGCGGAACACCAGCAGGTGCGTTTCTGCCGGCAGCACCTTGCGGCGAGGCGCGATGCGGTGTACCGGCCAGTCGTAGCGCAGGTTGGCCAGCACCGGATTCAACAGCGGCACGCCGTCGAGCAGGCCGCCCGCCGGGTTGAATGCGCGGTCCGCGCTGCGCGTCGATACCGACTGCACCAGCTCGATCCATTCGTAATGCGCCAGCGCCAGCAGATAGGGCGGCATGGCTTCCGACGCGGTCCATTCGTTCTGCAGGAACTGGATGAATTCGTCCGGGATCTGGCGAAAGTAAGGCGTGTGGCTGCGGTGGATGCTGAAGAAAGCGCGCACCAGGCGCGCCCACTTGCGTGTTCCCAGCATCTGCCGCAGCACCGGAAAGCAGCTCAGCAAAAAGCCCTCGATGTTGTTGTACAACAGGCCGTTGTAGATGTTCATTCGGCGAGCTTCGACGCCGGCCGGGCGCGGGTGCGCCTTCGGGTCGCGGATGTGCGCGGTGAACGCGAACTGGTAGCGCTGGAACTCAGGAAGCGCGGACGTTGTGTTCATGGCGTGCATAGGCGGCCTGGATGCGTGCGATCTGCTCGACCTCGCGCGCGAGGTCGTCCAGCGGCGGAATGTTGAAGTCGCGCTCCAAGAGCGTCGGCGCGACGCCGTGGATGCGGTAGGTCTGGTCGAGCAGCGCCCATACCGGATCGATCACGTCGGCGCCGTGGGTGTCGACCAGCAGATCCGGGGCCTCGACGTAATGCCCGGCCACGTGCAGGTAGACGATGCGTTCGGACGGCAGCGCGCGGATGAATTCGAGCGGATCGTAGCGGTGGTTGACGCTGTTGACGTAGACGTTGTTGACGTCCAGATGCAGGTCGCAGCCGGCTTCGTCGAGCACGGCGCGTATGAAGGCGAGCTCATCCATTTCGGCAATCGGCGCGGCCGTGTAGGTCGACGCGTTTTCGATCGCGATGCGGCGTTCCAGGATGTCCTGCGCGCGGCGGATGCGCGCAGCGACGTGTTTGACCGCTTCTTCGGTGAAGGGAATCGGCAGCAGGTCGTACAGGAGCCCGTCGTCCGAGCAGTACGACAGATGTTCGGTATAGAGCCGGATGCCGTGGGCATCCATGAATTGGCGCGTCTTCGTCAGCAGCATTTCGTCGAGCGGCGAAGGACCGCCGAGCGACAGCGACAGGCCGTGGCAGACGAAGGGATAGCGTTCGGTGAAGCCGCGCAGGTCGCGACCATGGGCGCCGCCCATGTCGATCCAGTTTTCCGGAGCGATCTCGAAAAAATCGATGGCGTCGGGGACCCGGGTTTTCAGCGCGGGAACGAGTTCGCGCCGGAATCCGAGCCCCGCGCCGGACGGGCGCAGGGATGTCATCAGGCTGGCCGCGGATTACTTGGCGACAGGCTTTTTGGCGGCGCCGCACTTGCCTTCGCCGCATTTGCCTTCAGGCATTTTCTTGTCGGTGGGTTTCATCTCGGTGGACTTGGCGACAGGCTTTTTGGCGGCGCCGCACTTGCCTTCGCCGCACTTGCCTTCAGGCATTTTCTTGTCGGTGGGT
>DAHWJK010000004.1:0-27539 GCA_027344185.1 Thiobacillus sp. | reverse complement strand
GGGCATGACTGGTCGGAGCGCATCGAGGCCGACCTCCGCCAAGCCGTGCCCTACGCCCACCTCACCACGCACCTGGAACCGCTGGAAGATCCGCTGTCCATGGCGGACCAGGAACTGGACCGGTTCCCGGAATAGACGCGTGGATCAGTGGCCGATCATCGCTGCCCGGGTGCGCACCAGCTGGCCGTCGCGGTAGTCGGCGAAGGCCTGCTCGATTTCCTCGCGGGTGTTCATCACAAAGGGGCCGTATTGCACCACCGGCTCACCCAGGGGACGGCCCGCCACCAGGATGAAGCGGGCACCGGCAGCGCCGGCCTCGATGCCGAATGCGTCACCCTTGCCCAGCACGGCCAGCGTATGCCGCGCCAGTGCGGTACCGGCCAGCCGGGCGTCGCCCTCGAACACATAGGCGAAGGCGTTGCGACTGTCGTCGAGCGGCAGGTTGAAAGTCGCGCCCGCGTCCAGCGTGACGTCCAGGTACAGGACGTCGGTGGCGGGGTCGTCGATCACGCCGCGGGTGCCATCGAACTCACCGGCCAGCACGCGCACCCGCGCGCCCGCTGCCGTCACCTCGGGGATGGCCTCGGCCGAGAACTCCTGATAGGCGGGATCGGACAGCTTGTCGCGCGCCGGCAGATTGATCCACAGCTGGAAACCGCGCATCAGGCCGTTGGTCTGCTGCGGCATTTCGGAATGGATGACGCCGCTGGCTGCCTTCATCCACTGCACGCCGCCGGCCTTGAGATCGCCGCGGTTGCCCATGCTGTCGCGGTGCTCCATGTGGCCGTCGAGCATGTAGGTGAAGGTGATGAAACCGCGGTGCGGATGCTCGGGAAAACCGGCGATGTACTCGTCCGGATTGTCGCTGCCGAAATGGTCGAGCATCAGGAACGGGTCGAGATTCTTCAGCGCCGGCGTGCCGATGCTGCGGTGGACGGTGACGCCGGCGCCTTCGGTCACTTCGTAGGCGGGGACGCGTTGACGGAGGGGACGCAGGTTCATGATGGACTCCTTTCTGTTGAGTGAAGGGCGTGCGGGCTATGCGGCCGCGCGCGCCGGCCAGTCGCGTTCTAGCAGGGCATCGATCTGCGCGGCAGCCTCCTGGCGGGCGCCGTCGCCGCGTGCCATGCCACGGTCGGCCGCGATCACCTCGATATCGCGCACGCCGAGAAAGCCGAGCACGAATTTCAGCCACGGCGTGGCGAAGTCGATCGCGCTGCCCACCTCGGTGCCGCCTGTAGCCACCACGAGATAGACCTTCTTGCCTTCGAGCAGGCCCTGCGGCCCGTTTTCGGTATAGCGGAATGTCAGCCGCGCGCGGGCGATCTGGTCGATCCAGGCCTTGAGGCTGGCCGGCACGCCGAAGTTGTAGACCGGCGTCGCGATCACCCAGACGTCGGCCGCCATCACCTCGGCCACCAGCGCGTCCGACCCCGCCAGCGTTGCGCGGTGCGCTGCAGTGCGCGCATCGGGATCGGTGAGGTTGGCGGCCACCCAGTCGGCGTCGACAAACGGCAGGCCCTGCGCCAGGTCGCGCCGCTGCAGGGCAAGGCCGGGCGCGTGGGCGGCGAGGCCGTCGAGCAGCCGGTCGGCGAGCTGGCGGGTGACCGAGCCGGCCAGGCGGGCACTGGCGTCGATGCGCAGCACGCGCAGGGGGAACGGGACAGAAATAGACGGGCTTGCTTGCATGACATCGCTCCTGAATCGAACGCCAACATGGCGCGGTGATGTCATTATTGGTTTTGCTTTGATAGGAATAAATATAGAGTTATTGAATTATCTATTGCCCAATAAAGAACAATGGACCGACTCACCCAAATGCAGATTTTCGTCAGCGTGGTCGAGGCCGGCAGCATCACCGCCGCCGCCGAACGGCTGAACCTGGCCAAATCCGCGGTCAGCCGCCGCCTGGCCGAGCTCGAGGCGCATCTCGGCGTCTCGCTGATCCAGCGCACCACGCGCCGGCTCAATCTCACCGACAGCGGACGCGCCTACTACGAACGCTGCGTCGCCATCCTGGCCGACGTCGAGGACGCCGCGGCCGCAGTGTCGCAGGCGCACGGCGCGCTCAAGGGCCGGCTCAAGGTGGCGCTGCCGCTGGCGTTCGGCCTGCTGCACCTGACGTCGCCGATCCAGGCCTTCATGACCCGGCATCCCGAGGTACGGCTCGAACTCGATTTCAACGACCGCCAGATCGACCTGATGCAGGAAGGCTTCGACCTCGCCGTCCGCATTGCCACGCTGGAAGACTCCAGCCTGATTGCGCGCCGCCTGGCGCCGATCCGCCACGTCGTCTGCGCCGGTCCCGCCTACCTTGCACGGCGCGGCACCCCGCGCGAGGCGGCCGAGCTGGCGCAGCATGACTGCCTCGCCTACAGCAACGTGCGCGACCCCGGCCTGTGGCATTACCGCGCGCCCGACGGCACGACCGGACAGGTTCGGGTGCCGGTGCGGCTGGCGGCCAGCAGCGGCGACTTCCTGAAATGCGCGGCCGTAGCCGGCGAAGGCGTGGTGCTGCTGCCCACTTTTTATATTCATAAAGCGGTGCGTGCCGGCGAACTGGTAACGCTGCTGGCCGACCATGTCTGGCCCGAGCTCGCCGCGTACGCCGTCTATCCACCCACGCGCCACCTGTCGAGCCGGGCGCGCGCGCTGATCGATTGCCTGGCCGCGCATCTGGAAGGCGAGCCGTACTGGGACCGCTGAAATTCGCCCCGCAGCACGCTTTGTTCCAGGGGCTATTCAAGCGGCTTGCGAATCCGCGCCGGTGCCGGCTCGGCACACTGGCCCAGTGCGATCACCAGCGCCGGCACCTCGCCCGGCGGCAGCGCGAGGGATTGCGCCAACGCCGCTGCATCGAACCCACCGATCGGGCAGCTGCCCAGCCCCATATGCGTCGCCTGCAACAGCATCTGCGCGGCGGCGAAATGGCACTGCCCCTGCGCCCACGCCGCCAACGGCGCGGCGCGATGCAACGCGCGGTAGGCGGCGTCGATCGGCGCCACCTCGCCGCCGCGCGCTTCCGCTGCAAAGCGTGCCCGCACATAGTCCGAATCGGGGTCGAGTGCGGCGACCAGCGCCACAATCACGATGAAGGCCGCAGCGTTGGTCGCCGCCGGCTGATCGAAGCAGGCGCCGGCGATGCGCGCCCGCGCAGCCGCATCGGTCACCGGGATGAAACGCCACGGCTCCAGCCCGAAAGCCGACGGCGCCAGCCGTCCCGCCTCGCAGAGCAGCGCCAGTTCCTCGGCCCTCAGCGGACGGTCCTGCTGGAACGCGCGACATGCAAAACGTTGTTGGATCGCGCCGAGCAGCTGTGGCATGGTGAGTCTCCTTGATCGTTCAGCCGGTACCGCGCCTGCCTGCAGTGGATCGCCTGCGCCTGGCACGCCAGGCCAGCGCATACGCCAGCGCGTTCACCGCCACCACGCCCAGCCCCAGCCAGAACTGAAACCCGGGCGTGAGCTGCGCGGGGTACAGCAGCGGCAGCAGGTAGTGCGCGACAAAGTCTCCGCTGTAGGCATCGCCGCCGCCGCGCACCCGCAGGCGATTTTCGATCGGTGTCAGCGGACAGATGCCGCCGCTGAATTCAATCGTGGCACCCCAGACCGCGGCGGGCAGGTGCAGCCAGATCAGCCGCGGCCAGCGTGCCAGCAGGAATCCGCCCGTCACGACAAAGACGACGAACGCCAGATGGATCACCACGAGCAGATCTGCCAGGACGTTTGCCAACCGGACCTCCGTACGCCCAGAGGTAACTGGCGCTGACCGCGCGTCGGCAGCACGTTTGCCGGCTGCGCGGTCAAATGCGATTGTTCAGGGATGAGGGTAGATGTAGTCGCGGTTGAACGGATAGTTCGTCTGGCGGCCGTCGATGCCCTTGCCGGCCAGCACCTGCCACAACTCCATCCAGCCACGGTCGAACGCATGCGCCGACCCCGCCATGTAGATGCGCCAGATGCGGTATTTCTGTTCGCCGATCAGCCGCCGTGCCGATTCGGCGTGCTGCTCCAGCCGGGTCACCCAGTGCCACAGGGTCTTGCCGTAATGCGGGCGCAGGTTCTCGGCATCGAGGCATTCCAGGCCGCTTGTCGCGGCGGCGCGCAACACGTCGGAGGCATGCACCAACTCGCCGCCGGGGAAGACATAGTCCTCGATGAATTCCGCAATGCCGCCGCCGAGGCCGCCGGCATCCGGCGTGGCCGTGGTGATGCCGTGGTTGAGCACCAGTCCCCCCGGCTTCAGCAGGGCATTGATTTTCTCGAAATACGTCACCAGATTGGCGCGCCCGACATGCTCGAACATGCCAACGCTGGCGATTTTGTCGTAGCCCCCGTGCTCGGGTACATCGCGGTAATCCATCCGGCGCACCTCGACCTGGCCGGCGAGACCGCGTGCCCTAATCTGTTCGTCGACCCAGGCGTGCTGCTCGTCCGACAGCGTGATGCCGACCGCGCGCACGCCGTACTGCTCGGCCGCATGCAGGATGAGCCCGCCCCAGCCGCAGCCGATGTCGAGGAACTGCTCGCCCGGCTTGAGCGCGAGCTTGCGGCAGATGTGGTCGAGCTTGGCTTCCTGCGCCGCGTCCAGGCTCGTGTCCGGGGTCTTGAAATAGGCGCAGGAATAGACGCGCCGCTTGTCCAGCCAGAGGCCATAGAAATCGTTGGACACGTCATAGTGGTACTGGATGTTCTTGCGATCCTTGCTGCGCGTGTGGCGCCACCACTTCCAGCCGTCCGATCCGGTTCGCGGCGCGCAGCTGCCTGCGTTGCACAGGCGGTCGCCGAGCGAGAGGATGTCGTGGGCAGTACCTTCCAGATCGAGGTGGCCCTCGACATACGCACGCGCCAGTGCACCGAGGCTGGGGTCTGCCATTACCTTGAGGCAGGCGGCCCGATGCAGCCGCACCCGCACCGCCGCAGCGTCGACGGCGCCGACCTGCTCGCCATTCCATAACTCGACCACGAACGGCAGGCCGGAAGTCTCCACCCGCCGCCGCACCTGATGAACCAGCAGTTGATCCAGCATCGACCCTCCTTGTCAGATGGCGGTGCGTTGTCGTTATCGTTAAGACCGCCTTGGAATCACTTTAGGTCAAATCCACCACAAGTGCTGCACGGGTATTGTCCGCCAGCGTTACGGATGCCACCGGATAAGCCTCCAGATCGATGCCCATGCGGATCGGGCTGCCCGATTTTGCGGCAGCGATCGAGGTGGCGTCGAGTTCGAAGCGCAGGAAATGGACCGAGGAGGTTTTCTCCTCGTTCTCGCGCTCCAGGTCTTCGTCGGCGATGGCAAACACCTTCGGCTGGTCGGCCACCTGAACCCACACCCGGTCCTCGATGCCCTTCAGTTTCGCCAGCGCCACCTTGCGTTCGTCCGGGTCGGAATACTGGATCATCATGGTGGCTTTCCAGTTGCTGCCGTCCGGCACCAGCGGGTTGTAGGCGTCGAGTTCGTCCTGGATGCCTGCTTCCTCGAAGGTGCGCTCGGCGCGCAGCATCTCCTGGATCTGGTAACGCATGGTCTTCTCGTCTTCGAAAATCAGCGTGACGTGGTCGCCCAGCTCGACCATTCGGTTCTTCTTGTGCGCCATGATTTCGGCGCGCATTTCGGGGCGCACCTTTGCGTAGCTTTCCAGGCTCATCAGGCTGTCACGAGTAATGTGCGGCATGTTGTTCTCCTTACTGATAACAATTCATTCAAGACCATAGGCGATGCGCAGCAGCGTGATCGGATGCTGCTTCTGCGCGGTGGCGGTTTCGCCCATGCCTTGCAGGATGTGACGCGCGGCAATCGCACAGTCGGAACTGACATAGTCGGGTTGCGGCTCGGCCATCTGGCGGAACACCGGCTTGCCGATCTTCATCGACTTGTCGAAGAACTCGCTTTTCACGCCCCAAGTGCCGTCGTGGCCCGAGCAGCGCTCGACCATGGTCACCTTGGCACCGGCGAGCTGCAGCGCGTCGCGCGTCTTGTTGCCGATGTTCTGCACCCGCTGATGGCAGGGCACGTGGTAGGCCACCTTGCCGAGCGGGCTGTTGAAATCGGTCTTCAAGAGGCCGTCGACGTTGCGCGCCATCAAGTATTCGAACGGGTCCCACATCGCCTCCTTCACCGCCTGCACGTCGGCGTCGTCAGGGAACATCAGCGGCAATTCCTGCTTGTACATCAGCGTGCACGAGGGCACGGCAGTCAGGATCGCGTAGCCTTCGCGCGCGAGCTTCGCCAGATGCGGGATGTTGGTTTCCTTGAGCCTGGCCACCGCGTCGAGGTCGCCCAGTTCCAGCTTGGGCATGCCGCAGCAGGCTTCCTTCTCCACCAGCACGGCGGGGATTTCATTGTGCGCCAAGAGCTTCAGCAGATCGTGGCCGATACCGGGCTCGTTGTAGTTTACGTAGCAGGTCGCATAGATCGCCACTTTTCCGGGCGTCTTTTCGCCGGCCTTCACCGGAAAATCGCCGCGCGGCTTCGCCGTGGCGCGGAATTTCGCACTGTCGTATTCGGGCAGCTTGCGGTCGGGGTGGATGTGCAGCACGCTGTCGACCATCTTGCGGATCGGCTTGCTTTTCAGGCTGGCGTTGACGGCCTGCACCACCACTGGAATCGAGGCGAGCTTGCCCATCGCATCGGTTGATGACAGCAATTTGTCGCGGAACGTGGTGCCGCCCTTCTGGAACTTGATCGCCTTGGCGCGCAACATCGTATGCGGGAAATCGAGGTTCCACGGATGCGGCGGCACGTAGGGGCACTTGGTCATGTAGCAGAGATCGCACAGATAGCACTCGTCGACCACCTTCCAGTAGTCGGTCTTGGCGACGCCATCCACTTCCATCGTCGAAGACTCGTCGATCAGGTCGAACAGCGTCGGGAACGCGGTGCACAGCGACACGCAGCGGCGGCAGCCGTGGCAAATGTCGAAGACGCGCTCGAGTTCGTGCGTCAGCTTCTCTTCATTATAGAAATCCGGGTTTTTCCAGTCGAGCGGATGACGGGTGGGGGCTTCGAGGCTGCCTTCACGTGTGCTCATGCGAACTCCATTGTTTTTTTGAAAAATCGGGGCCAAAAAAAGCGGGCCGCAATCGACCCGCTTTTATCTTGAGCAGACTTACGCGCCCAGGGTGTCCAGGGTTTTCTGGAACTTGTTGGCGTGCGAGCGCTCGGCCTTGGCCAGCGTTTCGAACCAGTCGGCGATTTCGTCGAAGCCTTCCGAACGCGCATCCTTGGCCATGCCCGGGTACATGTCGGTGTACTCGTGGGTTTCGCCCGCGATGGCGGTCTTCAGGTTGTCGGCGGTGGGGCCGAAGGTCATGCCGGTGGCGGGGTCGCCGCACTTTTCCAGGTACTCCAGGTGGCCATGGGCGTGGCCGGTCTCGCCTTCCGCGGTGGAGCGGAACACGGCGGCGACGTCGTTGTAGCCTTCCACATCAGCTTTTGCTGCGAAGTAGAGGTAGCGGCGGTTGGCCTGCGATTCGCCGGCAAAGGCGGCTTTCAGATGGTCTTCGGTTTTTGAGCCTTTGAGTTGCATAACGTGATCTCCTTGATTCGTTTGACATGCTTTTCAGCACTGATGAACCCCGCCCGTCTCAGCGTCTTCAGCCTGGGCTTTATAGCAGTTTGACGCGCGAGGGTATCCGGTTTTTAGACTAAGTCTAATACCTGAACGAAGAATAAACCCGCTGCGATGACGCTGTCAACCTCACGCAGATTTTTGCCATCGGAAAGAGATTTCATCCCAACGACCCACCGGAAATGCAGGGTCCGCTTCTCCAGGGAGTGACCTTGGCTACGGCATGGGATTGCATCCAGGACCGGCCGCTTGAAGGTAAACTCGTCGGCTACAGGAGAGCTGCCATGAGTGACGACAAAACCCGGACCGACGCCGAATGGCGCGCCGAACTGAGCCCCGAGCAATATCGCATCCTGCGCGAACACGGCACCGAGCGCGCCTTCACCGGACAATACTGGGACCACCACGAAACCGGCGAATACCGCTGCGCCGCCTGCGGCGAAGCGCTGTTTTCGTCTGCCGCCAAGTTCGATTCGGGCACCGGCTGGCCAAGCTTTTACCAGGCGCTGAACACCGATGCCGTCGCGGAAAAAACCGACAGCAGCCACGGCATGGTGCGCGTCGAGGCATTGTGCCGCCGCTGCGGTTCGCACCTCGGCCACATCTTTCCCGACGGCCCCGCCCCCACCGGCCTGCGCTACTGCATCAATTCGGCCTCGCTCAGCTTCCGGAAGAAGGACTGAGCCTTGCATATCTTCGACGCGAACGTCACGGCCATCGCCGCCGCCACGCCCAGCATTCGCGCCCTGCGTCTCGCCATCCCCGACCCCGCTTTCCGTTTCCTGCCCGGGCAATGGGTGGACCTCAGCATCGAGATCGATGGCGCTATGCATACAGCCGGCTATTCGGTCACCACCTCGCCCATGCATCCAGGTGAAATCGAACTCGCGATCAAGTCCAGCACCCATCACCCGGTGGCGCGCTGGGCCCATGAGCATGCCGCCGTCGGCGACCGCGTGCGCGTGAGCCAGGGCCAGGGGCCGTTCGTCTATCTGCCGGAAATGAGCGACAACGTGGTGCTGATCGGCGGCGGCGTCGGCATCACCCCGCTGCTGTCCATCTTCCGCCACGTGCGCGACGCCGGTCTGCCGACGCAGGCGCATCTGGTCTACAGCGTATCGGACAGCCGCGAGATCCTGTTCCGCGACGAACTCGATGCCGCCGTCCGCAATCACGACAACCTCCACCTGAGCATCACCGTCACCCAGCCCGATCCCAACTGGCACGGCCTCACCGGCCGCATCGATCCTGTCAAGCTGCACGCGCTCGACGTGCCGGACGATACGCTGTATTACCTGTGCGGCCCCAAGGGCATGGTCGAAGACATGAGCACGCTGCTGCATGACCTCGGCGTGCCGATGAACCGCATCATTTTCGAGAAGTGGTGGTAGCCTGAACCGCTCTCTGCATTGACCCCGAACGGAGCCTCCCATGCGCATCTTCTTCCCGCTGCTCGCTGCCCTCGCTGTCTGTACCACCGCAGTCGCCGGCCCGAACGACGTCGTGCGACCCCACCCGCCGCAAAAAATCCAGGCCGACACCTACGTCATCCACGGTCCGCAGGGCATCCCGTCGGTGGAAAACCAGGGCTTCATGAACAACCCGGCGTGGATCGTCACCGCCGACGGCGTCGTGCTGATCGACCCGGGTTCGAGCGTGCAGGCCGGCCGCATGGTCGTGGCCCAACTGAAGAAGACGACCACCAAACCGGTCACCCACGTGTTCATCACCCACGTGCATGGCGACCACTGGCTCGGCAATCAGGCGGTGCTCGAAGCGTGGCCGAACGCCACCCTGATTGCCCACCCCGACATGATCAAGCAGGCAAAGGAAGGTGCCGACACGTTCTGGCTCGACCTGATGTCGAACCTGACGAAGGGCTACACCGATGGCACCCGCGCCGTGATCCCCACGGTCGAAGCGGCCGACGGCCAGCAATTCAGGATCGGCGGCAAGACCTTCCGCATTCATTCCTCAGACGACGCGCACAGCAAGACCGACCTGATGATCGAGCTCGTCGAGGACAAGATCCTGTTCACCGGCGACAACGTGCTCAACCGCCAGTCGATGAACCTGCGCGACGGCACCTTCAAGGGCGTGATCAAGGCCACCCAGCGCGCGTACGACCTCAACGCGAAGCGCTACGTGCCCGGCCACGGCAAGACCAGCAGCAAGCGCACCTTCATCGCCGACCAGAAGGCGTATTTCGACATTTTGTTGAAAGAAGTGCGCCGCATGTACGACGAAGGCAAAAGCGACTTCGAGATGAAACCGGTAATCGCCGAAAAGCTCAAAGCCTACAAAAACTGGGCGGAATTCGAGGCCAATCTCGGTCTGCAGATCAGTCTGGCAATTCTGGAAATCGAACAGGAGTAAAAAACGGGGTCCCGGCGCGAACGCGCCGGTTCAGTCGTGCAGCTGGGTCACGCTCGCCACGCTGCCCGGCTGCCATTCCCCGTCGAGGCTGACCCATTCCACGCGTTCGCCCAGCATGCGGACGACGCCAGGGCGGCGGTTGTCGCCGGTGTCGGAGAACTCGAACCTGAAATCGCGCTGGAATTGAATCTGGCCGTTGTCATTGCGCGCCAGGCGCAGCCGGCGCAGGGCCACGCTGTCGTCAAGCAGTTGCAGACCGGCATCGGTACAGGCACGGCGGCTGACCGCCACCGCCTGTTCGCGCGCCTGCATGCCGGCATACCAGTACCATGCGCCGGCACCGAACAGGCCCAGCAGCAGGACTTCCCAGCTCACTGCCCGGCGGCGTCCGGCTTGACCGGGCTGCGGAACAGCGCCGCCACCGGTTTCTTCTGCGCCGGGCGCGGGCGTGCGGGTGCGGCGGCGCTTGTCGCCGCTTCGCCCGGCACATAGGGCGCATCGAACAGCGCGTCGCGCGCCGCCGTAGCCGGGCGCGGACGCGGCCCCGCGCGTTCGGGACGTTCCGTCTGCCGCTCCGGCGCGCGCTCCGCATGCCGCTCCGACGGGCGCTCATGGCGTGGCGGCCGCGATTGATACGCCGGCACGTCGGCCGCGCCCGGCTCGAAGCCGTACACGATGGTGGGCTCGATCGCGCTGCCGATGAGCCGCTCGATGTCCTTGAGGTAGCGCGTCTCCGATTCGCTCACCAGCGAGATCGCCTCGCCGAAGGCCCCCGCGCGGCCGGTGCGGCCGATGCGGTGGACGTAATCCTCGGCGTTGTGCGGCAGGTCGTAGTTGACGACGAAGGGCAAGGCCTCGATGTCGAGGCCGCGCGCGGCGACGTCGGTGGCGACCAGCACGCGGATGCTGCCGGCCTTGAAGGCGTCGAGCGCCTTGATGCGTTCCTGCTGCGTCTTGTCGCCGTGAATGGCATCGGCGTGGATGCCGACCTTGTTGAGTTCGTTGGCAAGCCGGTTGCAACCCAGCTTGGTGCCGGTGAACACCAGCACCTGGCTCAGTTCGCGGCTCTTGATCAGGTGCGCCAGCAGCTGCCGCTTGCGCTCGTGGTGCACCGGGTGCACCACCTGGGTCACCGTCACCGCGGTCTCGTTGCGCGCGACTTCGATAAAGGTCGGGGTGTTGAGGATGCTGTCGGCGAGCTTGCGGATTTCCTCCGGGAAGGTGGCGGAGAACATCATGTTCACCCGCTGCGTCGGCAGCAGCGCGACGATGCGCTTGAGGTCAGGCATGAAGCCCATGTCGAGCATGCGGTCGGCCTCGTCGAGCACCAGGGTGTTGACCTGGTTCAGCATCAGCGTCTTGTTCTGCACGTGGTCGAGCAGACGGCCGGGGGTGGCCACCAGGATTTCGATGCCGGTTTTCAGGATCGGGATCTGGGTGTTGATGTTGACCCCGCCGTACACCACCAGCGAACGCAATGGCACATGTTTGGTGTAGGACTTGATGCTCTCCTCGACCTGGATCGCGAGTTCGCGCGTGGGCGTGAGGATCAGCGCGCGGATCGGGTGCTTGGCGGGCGAGGTGCCGGTGTTGGCGAACGGCAGCAGGCGCTGGATCAGCGGCAGCGCAAAGGCGGCCGTCTTGCCGGTGCCGGTCTGCGCCGCGCCGAGGATGTCGCCGCCCTTGATCGCCAGCGGAATCACCTGCTCCTGGATCGGTGTCGGTGTCGCGTAACCCAGGTCGTCGAGGGCACGCAGGATGTCGGGCGCAAGCCCGAGTTCAGCAAAAGTCGTCAAAGCCTTATCCAATCAAATCCCGCCGTCTGACAGGCCACGCGCACGTCGTCGTCCGCACAGCCCAGCACCTGCGCCAGCGCGCGCTGCGCCAGCGCGGACGTGTTGTTCTTTCTGGAGACGTGTGCGGCCATCACGCATTGCAGTTTTTCGTGCTTCAGCGTACCCAGCAAAGCCGCCGACTGGCCGTTTTCCAGATGGCCGAAGCGGCCGCCGACGCGCCGCTTGAGGCTCACCGGATAGGGTCCGTTTTCCAGCATCGTCGCGTCGTGGTTGCATTCCAGTACCAGCGCATCGACGCCGGCCAGCATGGCCTCGATGTGCGGCGTGCTGCAGCCGGTGTCGGTCAGCACGCCCAGCCGGCGGTTGCCGTCGCCGAACACATACTGCACCGGCTCGCGCGCATCGTGCGGCACCGGATAGGGCTGGATTTCCAGCCTGTCCACCGCAAACGCGGCATGGCTGTCGATCACCTGCACCGCCACGCCGTCGAGGTCCTGCGCCATCGCCAGCGTGCCCGCGGTCAGCCACACCGGCAGCTTGTGCCTGCGCGCCAGCCGCCCCACTCCGCCGATATGGTCGCTGTGCTCGTGGGTCACCACGATGCCGGCCAGGTCGGCGGGCTGCAGGCCCAGGCGACCCAGCCGCGCCACGCTGTCGGCAAGGCCAAAGCCGCAGTCCATCAGCACCCGGGTGGCGCCGGCCTCGACCACCAGGCCGTTGCCCTCGCTGCCGCTGCCCAGGCACGCAAACCGCATCAGGCGGATTCCCGCATCACTTCAGCTCTTTGTGCAGCAGGTTGATGATGCGGGTCCGCGTGTTGGGGTCGACCGGCTTGCCGTCGGCACTGCTGACGCTGACACGGCTTTTCTCGCCGGCGTCGTTGACCACGATCTGCAGTTGCGGCGAGGCCTGCTCCTTCTTGCTGCGCCAGAACGCAAATTTGGCGAAAATACCTTCGTCGCGCTTGCTGTCGTTGTCGATCTCGGGATCGATATAGCGCACGAAATAGACGCCCCTGGAACGGTCGCGGTCTTCCACCGCAAAACCGACGCGGTCGAGCGCGAGGCCGACACGGCGCCAGGCGCGGTCGAAGTTCTCGTCCATTTCCAGCGTCGCTGCGCCGCCATCGTGGAGCACGCGCGCCATCTCCGGCGTCTGTTGCCGGGCGATCAGGGTCTGGGCGCGGTTTTCCTCGACGCCAAAGCGGAGCATCAGGCGGCGCAGCATTTCGGCCTCGAGTTCGGGATCGGCCGGGCGCGGCTGCCACACGGTGCGGTCCTTGTTCGCGGAATCGTAGACTTCCATCATGCCGCGGTGGCTGACATAGATTTCGGTGCCGGCGTCGCTGCTCTCGATGCGGGTGCGGAACTTGTCGCGCTCGGCGGTCGAATACATGCCGTCGAGCACCTTGCCGATGGTGCGACGAATCACGTCCTGCGGAATCTTGGCGCGGTTCTCGGCCCAGTCGGTTTCGATCACGCCGGTTTCGGGCGACTCGAGGTTGACGATGAAGCCGGTCTCCTGCCAGAAATCCTTGATCACCGGCCACACCTGCTGCGGCGTGGCCTGCACTACCAGCCAGCGCTGCGTGCCGGCGCGTTCGATGCGCGCCTTATCCTGAGCGGGCAGCAGCGTCTGCGTGCCGGCAGGCGCAACCTTGCGCTCCTGGCTGTAGGTCGACAGCGTGGCGGAGCCGCTGCCCTGCGTGTCGGGCACGGCGTAGCGGTTGTCGCCGGTCGGCGCAGTGAGGTCGGGCGGCACTTCCAGCGTCGGCAGCTTGCCGGCCGATTTGTAGTCGATTTTTTTGGATTCGATGATGCCGCAGCCCGAAGCAGCCAGCGCGATCATCAAAAACAGGGGCAGTAAACGCATAAGGAGTCCTAAACGTAAGGCTTACATCAAACCGGCGGCGCAACGCACCGCGCTAGATTAATTGGGCGTGACGCAAGGCGTCACGAACGGTGTCATGCAATCCGGCAGACAGCGGGGTCATCGGCAGGCGCAGACCGGACGGGATCAGACCCAGTTCGGCGCATGCCCACTTGACCGGGATCGGGTTGGCTTCCACAAACAGCCTGCTGTGCAGCGGCAGCAACGCATTGTTGAGCTCACGCGCACGCGCGAGGTTCCCCTCGAACGCCGCCACGCACATCTGGTGCATCATTTTCGGCGCGACGTTGGCGGTGACCGAAATCACGCCATGACCGCCCAGCAACATGAAAGGCATGGCCGAGGCGTCGTCGCCGGTATACAGCAGAAAATCCCTGGGCGCGCGGCGCACCAGATCGGCTGCGCGCTCCATGTTGCCGGTGGCGTCCTTGATGCCGACGATGCCGGGCACCTGCGCCAGGCGCAGCGCCGTGTCGTTCGACAGATCGGCCACTGTGCGTCCCGGCACGTTGTACAGGATCAGCGGCAGGTCGACCGCCTCGGCGATTTTCCTGTAATGCTGGAACAGGCCTTCCTGCGTCGGCTTGTTGTAGTACGGCACCACCGACAGGCCGGCCTGCGCACCGGCGGATTTTGCGCATTCGGTCAGTTCGATCGCTTCGCGGGTGGAGTTCGCCCCGGTGCCCGCGATCACCGGCACCCGGCCGGCGGCCCGCTCGACCGCAACGCGGATCAGCTGGCAGTGTTCGTCGAAATTCACGGTGGGCGATTCGCCCGTGGTGCCGACGACGACGATGCCGTCGGTCCCCTCCGCGATGTGCCAGTCGATCAGTTTCTGCAGCGACCCGATATCGAGCGCGCCATCGTCGGACATCGGGGTGACGATGGCAACCAGGCTGCCTCGGGGCATGTTCATCTCTGCCATCTTGTTGGCCATCTTGTTGTTTCCGCCGCTGTAATTTCAGTACCGCGCCGCAGGGTCGACGCGATTGCATTAAATCGCAGCATTCTAATGCATCTGGCCGGGACCGGCGTCATCTTGCGACGAGCGCGGCCAGCCAGACGCCCAGTTGCCCGATGCCCGGGCCCATGGCCTGCGTGACCAGCGGCACCGCCCACACCCAGGCCGCCATCAGCCCCAGCGCCGCCAGCCCCAGTCCGACCGAAAACATGTCCAGCCCCGGCGTGGTGCGCGCCACAATGCCCAGCGCCAGCTGGATCAGCAGCGCCAGCGCCACCAGCGGCAGCGCCAGTTGCATGCCGACCGCAAACAGCCAGCCGGCGGCTTCGGCCAGCTGGCGCAGATCGGCCGCGGCCGGCAGGCTGGCGACCGGCATTGCCGCAAAGCTGTCGCGCAGTGCGCTGACCACCATCAGGTGGCCGCTCGCCGCCAGGAAGGCCAGCGCCGCCAGCCAGCCCGCCAGCGCACGCCAGGCGGCGTCGGCCGGCCCCGCCTGTTCGGCGGTCAGCATCAGGAGGCCGCCGGTGGCGGTGTGGCCGGTCCACACCAGCGCAGCGCTCACCGCGGCGAACACCAGCCACACGCACAGTGCCAGCGCCGCTCCCCACAGGAAAGCCAGGCTCAGCGCCAACAGACCCGGTACGGTAAACGGCGCGAGTTCTCCGGCCGCCACGCCCGGCGCCAGCACCGCGGCCAGCACCGCGGCGATGAACAACCGCAAAACAAGCGGCAGCCGGCCCGCCAGCGGATCGAACACGATCCAGCCGGCGACGCGCGCAAACGCAAACAGCCAGACCGAGACGCCCGCTTCGGTCAACGGCATCTCATTCGATCAGGCCGGGGAAATCGGTGAGCAGGGTCCGCGCAAACTCGACCAGCTGGCCGCCCATCCAGCTGCCCAGCACCACCAGCACGACCGCCATGATCAGCAGCTTGGGCACGAACGCCAGCGTGGGTTCGTGGATCCGCGTGGCGGCCTGGAACAGGCTGACCGCAAACGCCACCAGCAGCCCCGCCAGCAGCAGCGGGGCCGCAATCATCAGCGTCAGCCAGAGGGCGTCGCGGGCCAGGCCTTCCATTAAAAACTCCCGAGCAGCGAGCCGACCAGCAGATACCAGCCGTCGACCGTGACGAACAGCAGCAATTTCAGCGGCAGCGACACCAGTTGCGGCGGCAGCATGATCATGCCGAGTGCGGTCAGCACCGCGGCCACCACCAGGTCGATCACCAGAAACGGCAGCACCACCATGAAGCCGATCTGGAAGGCCGTCTTCAGCTCGCTGGTGAGGAAGGCCGGCGCCAATGCGGCCAGCGGCACCGTGTCGACCTGGCGCGGATCGATGGTCTTGTCGTCGCCGATGAAGAGGTCGAGGTCCTCGGCGCGGGTCTGCCGCAGCATGAACGCCTTCAGCGGCGACGACGCCTTCCCGGCCGCTTCGTTGAACGAAAGCGACCCCGCCAGGAAAGGCTGATAGGCCTCGGCGTCGATGACTTTGAGCGCGGGCGACATCACGAAGATCGTCAGCAGCACCGCCAGCCCCATCAGCACCAGATTGGGCGGCGCGGTGGGGCTGCCCAATCCCTGGCGCAGCAGGAACAGCACCACCGCAATCCGGGTAAAGGCCGTGAACGCCAGCAGCAGGGCCGGCAAAAACGGAAACAGCAGCAGCCACGGCAGGCTCGCGCCCGGCACGCCGATCACCTGCCCGCCTTCTCCGGGCGTCACCGACAATAGCGGCACGTTCGCGTCCGCGCCGAGCGCGGGCAGGCTCAGGCCCAGCGCCGCCAGCAACAGGATGCGCTTCATTGCGCGCGCTCCGTCCGCGAGTTCGCGCTTGCGGCCGGTTTCGGCAGCGTGTGCAGCAGCCGCACATTGCCGCCGCCCACGCCCAGCATCAGCCAGGTGTCGTCGATCTCGACCACCACCACGCGCTCGCGCGGCCCCACCGCCGTCGTGGCCACCACTTTCACCACGCCCTGCGCGCCCATGCCCGGCAGGTAGCGGCGCGCGAACCAGGCCACCGCGACGAAGCCGCCGAGAATCAGCGCCAGGCTGAGCAGCACGGTGAACAGCCCGCCGGCCATGTCGGGCGGCGCAGCAAGCGCCGCAGCCGGGGTCAGCAGCAGCGCGATGGCCGCAATGAGGAGAGGTGTCATGATCGGTCGGGTCCGGTTCGTGTGCTTATCCATGGCGAATCACCCCGCGCGCCCAGCGCGTCAGATCGGCGGGCTGCGGCGGCAAGGCCAGGTCCAGTGTCGCCTGCGCGAGATCGGTGCCGAGTTGCCATGCGAGCGCGGACGGCAGCGGATCCGCTGCGGGTTCGTCGAGCCAGCTTTCGGCCAGCACCGCGTCCAGCGTGCGCATCAGCGCGGCCGGCACGAAGGGCGAGGCGCCCGAGACGCGCCGGCCGCCGAGCCGGCGGGTCAGCCACAGCGTGGCGAGCGCCGCATCCGGCTGCCAGACCGGGATCGCGGGCGCGGCCGACGGTGCGACGGCCGGCAGCGGCAGCGCGCGCACCGGCAGGTGCAGGCGCGCGGTCAGCGTCGCGGCGAGGCGGCGGGTCAAGCGCTGCGGGAAGGCGTCGGATACGACGACCGGCGTCGTCAGGAAAGCGGTTTCCGCCGGCGTCAGTTCAAGCAGCATCCCAGACCTCCCGCGTGCCCGCTTCGCGGCGATGCATCAACTCCACCAGCTCGTCGTGCTCGCGCTGTTCGGTGCGGCGCTGCTGCACGGCCAGGTGGGCCAGGTGGCGCTGCTCCAGCAGGCGCAGCGCCTTCACCCGCTGTTCGACCTGCATCCATTCGGCCAGCCGCGCCTGCCAGGCCTCATGCGCGGCATCGATGTCGGCCTGCGCCGCCCGCATTTCGGCCGCCTGCACCTGCTGCAGGCGATTCGTCTCCTGCAGCCGCGCGGCGCTCACGCCCGCGCGCAGCTCGCCGGCCAGTTGCGCGATGCGCGCGTCGCGCAGCGCGACCAGCTGCACCTGATGGCCGCGTGCGCGCAGCCAGATGCCGTGCGCGAGCTTAACCGAACGCGACAGCATTTCGCTGCGCCGTTCGGCCAGCTGCAGCACGCGCGCCAGCGAAAAGCCTTTCATGCCAGCACCTCATCGAGTCCGGCGCGCGACGATTCCAGCGTCGCGCGCTCGCGCATGCCCTGCATCAGGTAGCCCTGCATCCTCGGGTACAGCCGCACGCCTTCGTCCAGCACCACGTCGGCACCCGGCACATAGGCGCCGACGGCGAGCAGGTCGCGACTGCGCATGTAGCGCGAATAGAGATACTTGAAGCGACGGGTGCGCTCCAGCGCATCGTCGGACAGCAGGTCGGGCTGGGCCCGGCTGATCGAGGCCTCGATGTCGATCGCCGGGTAATGGCCGGCATCGGCGAGGTCGCGGGTGAGCACGATGTGGCCGTCGAGAATCGCACGCGCCGCGTCGGCGATCGGATCCTGCTGGTCGTCGCCTTCCATCAGCACGGTGAAGAACGCGGTGACCGAACCGCTGCCGCTGCGGCCGTTGCCGGCGCGTTCGGCCAGCTGCGGCAGCTTGGCGAACACCGACGGCGGATAGCCCTTGGTGGCGGGCGGCTCGCCGATCGCCAGTGCCACCTCGCGCTGCGCCATCGCGTAGCGCGTCAGCGAATCCATGATCAGGAGCACGTGCTTGCCCTGATCGCGAAAATATTCGGCGATCGACATCGCATACGCCGCACCGTTCAGGCGCATCAGCGGCGGATGGTCGGCGGGCGCGGCCACCACCACCGCGCGCGCCATGCCCTCCGCGCCCAGGATCTGGTCGATGAATTCCTTGACCTCGCGGCCGCGCTCGCCGATCAGGCCGACCACCACCACGTCGGCTTCGGTGTAGCGCGCCATCATGCCGAGTAGCACGCTTTTTCCCACGCCGCTGCCGGCGAACAGGCCGAGCCGCTGGCCGCGCCCCACCGTCAACAGGCCGTTGATCGCGCGCACGCCGACATCCAGCGTCTGCCGGATCGGCGCGCGCTCGAGCGGATTGATCGGGCGGCTGTACAGCGGCACCCGGCGTTCCAGCGACAACGGACCGAGGCCATCGAGCGGTCGCCCGGCGCCATCGAGCACGCGTCCGAGCAGACGCTCGCCCACCGGCACGTGGCGCACGCGGTCGTGCGCGCGGCGGCGCGGCACATAGCGCGTGCCCAGGCGCGGCGGCTGCGCCACCATCGGATTGTCCGGGACCACGCGCGCGCCCGGCATCACGCCATAGGTGTCGGTGGCCGGCATGATGAACAGGCGCTCGCCCGAGAAACCCGCCACCTCGGCCTCGATGCTCTGGCCGCCGGGCACCTGGATATGGCACTGGCTGCCCACCGGGAGGCGCACCCCCACCGCTTCCATCACCAAGCCGGACACCCGCGTCAGGCGTCCGGTGACCGTGATCGGCGTCGCCCAGTTCACTGCCCGCCGGCAGTTGGCCAGGTATTCGCGCAGGCGGACGATGCGCTCGCTCATTCGATCCAGTTCTGGTTGGAGCCGAGCACCTGCACCACCTGGCGCCAGCGTGCCGGCAGGGTGGCATCGAGCTCGCCCTGCGGGGTTTCGATCAGGCAGCCGCCGCGCACCATGCGGACATCTTCCACGATGCGCAGACGGGTCTTGTCCAGCACCTGGTCGAGGTGCGGACGCACCAGCATGGCGTCGTCCGGATGCAGCAGCAGGCGCGCTTCGCGGCTGGACTCGGCCATTTCCTTCAGTGCCAGGTTGACGACGTCGAGCACGCGTTCCGGCCGCGCGGCAAGTTCGCCCGCCACCACCTGGCGCGCCACGTCGAGCGCGAGTTGCAGCAGCATGTCGGCCAGTCGGAAATCGAGGTTGTCGAGCGTGGTGTTGAAGCTTTCGGCCAGTTGCTTCATGCGGCCACACGCCTGCTCGCCCTCCTGCCGGCCGGCGGCCAGGCCTTCGGCATAGCCTTCGTCGCGCGCGGCCTGGCGCAGCCGCGCCAGTTCGGCATCGAGGTCGGCGGCCGGCGATACCGCCTCGGCGGACGCAGCCAGTTCCACCACCTCCCACTGCTCGAATGCCGTGGTGTCATCGGTCGAGGGGTCGTCTTGCGTACTCATGCCGCCTCCTCTTCTTCGGGATACAGAATCGCGCCTTCCGCCGCCAGTCGCCGCAGGGTGGCGCCGGCTTCATCCTGCGCCGCCTGGATCACGGTGACCGGCACCACGCCCAGCGTATCAAGATCGACCCGCATGCGCTGCGCCGCAGTCGGGCTCATCACCGCGGCCAGCGCGTCGAGCACCTGCCCGTCGCTGCCCTTCAGCGCATGCAGCAGGGTACGCGCACCGACATGACGCAGGAAGGCCTTGCGGCTCGCCTCGGGCAGCCGCGCCAGATCCTCGAACGCGAGCGTGCGCACGCGCAGGCGCGCGGCCAGCTCCGCATCGTTGCGGTCGAGCTGGCTCAGCGCGGCCGCCGCGCTGCCTTCGCTCATCTGTCCCAAGAGGCCGGCGACCGCCGCCTCGCCCTGCAGCGACGCGGACGCATCGAGGCTCCTCAGCCAGTCGTCCAGTTCGCGCAGCATCTCTGAACTGGGCGCTTCGCTGTGCGCCAGGCTCATCAAAACTTCCGCGCGGATTTCGCCGGGCAGCATTTCCAGCACGGCGGCGGCGACATCGCGCGGCAACTGGGTCATCACCACGGCGATCAGCTGCGGCGGCTGCGCTTCCAGCAGGCCGGCGATTTCGGCCGGCTCGCACCAGGCCAGTTTGTCCAGCGCCTGCGCGCTGCTTGCCCCCAGGCGCTGCAGCATCGCCTGCACGTGTTCGGGGCGGAAGGCTTGCTTCAAGGCCTCGTCGAGGAAGCGTCCGGTGTCGGCGGCAAAGCCAGTCTGCTCGGCCGCTTCGCTGGCGTAGTCATGCAGGATGGCACGCACGCGATCGCGCGGCAGCACGTCGAGTTCGCGCATCGCACTGCCGAGCCGGCTGACCTCGAGCGGGCTCAGGTAGCGGAACACCGCAGCCGTCGCCTCTTCGCCCAAAGCGAGCAGCAGCGCGGCGGATTTTTCGATGCCGGCCTGGCTCATGCGCGCATCCACAGCCGGATCACATCCGCCGTCACGCGCGGATTGGCCATCACCTGATTGCGCGTGGCGTCGAGCTCGGCGTCGAAATCCGCCTCCACCGCCGGCGCTTCGGGCGGCGGACCGCGGCGGCGCCAGATCATCATGACGAGCAGCGCCAGCAGTGCCGCGACGGCCACCAGCGCCCACGGCGGCAAGGCCTGCCAGGCCCAAGCTGGCGCCAGCGGACGCGCCGGCGACACGCGCGGAACCGAGACCGGTGCCGAGGCCGCCGGCGGCGCATGCTCGAGCGCTTCGGCCGGCGCCCGGTCCTCTGCGGCGGCGGACGGCGCCGCCGTCGGCAGGGCATAGACGTTGACGCTGTCGCCGCGCGCCGGCTCCAGGCCCAGCGCCTGTTGCGCCAGCTGCCCCGCGCGCTGCAACTCCTCCGCGCTGGCGTCGAAGCCGAGAATCACGATGGCCTGGATGCGCTCGATGCGGCCTTCCGGCTCGCGCGTGGTGCGCACGCTTTTTTCCAGAGGATGCGCCTTGCCCGCCACCACGACGTTTTGCACGCGCTCTACGGTCTGCCGGATTTCGCTGTCGTCCAGCGTGGCGGTCACCTGCACGCTGACGCGGTCCTCGCCCAGCCAGGGCGTCAGCACCGCGAGCACACGCCGCACCAGATCCTGCTCCAGCGCCAGCCGCTGCGACTGCACCGGCTCGGGCACGGCCTCGCCCAGCAGCATGCCGCTCGGAGCGAGCACCTGCACTTCGCTGCGCTTCATGCGCGGCACGCTGGCCGCCACCAGGGTCTGGATCGTCGTCACCTGCTCCGGCTGCAGGTGCGCGCCCGGACGCAGCCGCACCAGCACCGCGGCGGTGGCGGGCGGCGCATCGCGCAGGAAAGGCGACACTCTGGGCAGGGCGAGATGCACGCGCGCCAGCTCGACCGCTTCCAGGGTCTGGATCGACCGCGCGAGTTCGGTTTCGAGCGCGCGCTGAAAACGCTGCTGCTCCTGCAGCGACGACGCGCCAAAGCGCGGCGCGCGCTCGGCTTCATCCTGAGCGTCGGCATCGGAACGGGGCAGACCGCGCGCGGCCAGACGATAGCGCGCGGCATGCAGGCGGTCGGCCGGCACCTCGATGCTGCCGTCGACGGCGGACAGGCGGTAGGGAATGTCGAGCTGTTCGAGCGCGGCGATGACTTCGCCGCCGGAACGGTCGGACAGCTGCGCGTACAGCACGCGGTAGACAGGCGGGGTAAACCACAGATACGCCGCGGCCAGCGCGGCCAGCGGCAACAGCACCAAGAGCGCGAACGTGAAGCGGCGCAGGGGACTCGCTTCGGCGATCAGTTCGCGCAGACTGCTCAGCCAGCCCGGCACGGGAAACACCTCGTCGGCGTGGCTGGGGTCTGCCGGGTTGCCTGCTGCGGGATGGGCTGTGTGTTCACATACGGATTATAACCAGTCAGGCGCGGCCACAGCGCGCAAAACCACCTGCATCTGTCCGGCCCGCTCGCGGCCCTGAAACCACCAGATGCCGCCTTTTTTTACCGTCAGGTCGCCCGCCTGTCCGGCCAGCAGGCGCATCGCCACCTGCCCCAGCGTGGGCTGATGGCCGACGATCAGCACCGGATACGCCGCATCCGGCCAGCCTGCCACCGCCAGCACATCCTCGGCGCTGGCGCCCGGCGCCAGCGCCGGCACCTGGTCGTAGTAGCGTCCCAGCGCCTGTGCCGTTTGCAGGGTGCGCG
The DNA here is from genome assembly GCA_027344185.1 of Thiobacillus sp. GTDB lineage: Bacteria > Pseudomonadota > Gammaproteobacteria > Burkholderiales > Thiobacillaceae > Thiobacillus. Next base: position 5,146 of record DAHWJK010000004.1, on the reverse strand, counting down.
TGGCGGGGCTCACCAGCACGCGGATGTCCGGCGGCAGGCGCGGGTTGAGCCAGTCGGCCATGCGCGAGGCCTGCTTGCGGCCCTTGTCGGTCAGTTCGCGTTCGAGGTCGGGGATCGAATCGTCCGCCTCGGCGTGCCGCCACAAAATGAGTTCCATACATTCTCCTCGTAGTCATTCAATATTCGTCCCGACGCCGCCCCTGCCAGCGGGGCTTCAACGCCAGAAAATCGTGCAGGTGGGCGGCGCTGTCGTCGTTGCCCGTTCCCACCTCCTGCGCTGCCAGCCAGCCGAGCGCGAAATCGCGCACCGGCCCCGTCTCCGCCGGCGCTGCCTCCAGCAAGCCCTTCGCAATATGGGCATCGTTGGCACGCCCGAGACTGTCCTGGGCGTCGCGCAGCACCGCCAGATAACGTGCCTGCCGGCGGCTGTGCCGGGAAAACAGCGTCTGGAAAAACTCGGCTGCATAGCGCTGGCGCTTGATCGCGATGCGCAGCCCGTGCCGTTCTTCCGGCAGCAGGTCGGCGAACCTGCGCGCGCCGCGCACGACGCGGCGATGTCCCTTCTTCAACGCCCGGCGCGCCCACGCGTCCAGTGGCGACATCTGCGCAAGACGCTGGTCCTGCGGCACCAGTTCTCCTGCCGGACATAAGCGCCAGCCATGCTGCAGCAGCCAGCGCTGCATCGCCAGCAGCCAGGCGCCTGTCTGCCCGTTCATCAGGACGGCACGCATGGCCGCCCGCACCCTGGCGCGCTGCGCGTCAAGCGCCTCGGCCCCATGCTGCCAGCCTGCCTGATCCGCATAGTGCGGAGCCATCGCCGGTAGCGTTTCGCTGCACAGCACGTCCCAGTCGCGTGTCGGTCCGAGCGCATCGACCAGCGTGCGCAGACAGCCCATCAGGTCGTTCGGCAGGACGCAAACGCGGCGAAACAGCCGCAGCGCCGCACGCAGCCGCCGCAGCGCCACCCGCGCCTGGTGTACGTATTCGGTATCGTGAATCGGTTCGGGCCCAGCTTTCGTCCCCTCCCCCGCTTGCGGGAGAGAGAGAGCCCCTAGCACGCCCGGCAGATTGGCCTGGAATTGCGCGAGGCAGGCCTGGACGATCGCGGCGAAGCCCTCCTCTACGCTGACGCCGTCCTCGAGCACCAGCGGCACCGATTTGACTGGCGCATCCGCCACGCCCTGCGCCAGGCGCACGCCGCGCTCGGCCTTGCTGACGTCGAACGGCAGGCAGTCGAATGCGTCGGCCCACGCCAGCGCCAGTTCGAACAGGGCATCCGGCTGGCCGGATTTCAGTTCGAGCTCGATCTCGCAGATCGGCTGGCTGCGCGCCCCGGCCCGCACCTCGCCCACGTCCAGCGCTACTTCGATCACCGCGCCGTTTTTACCTTTCAGCAGCCAGGCGGTGCGGTGAAAGCGCGTCTCGAATACCGGAACGAGGGCATCGCGCATCGCCTCCGGCACCCAGATCTGCGCCTCGGGCGGAAACCGCGTCCAGTCCGGTGCGCCACCCGCCACCGGCATTTCATATTCGGCGCGGCGCGACAGCCCGCCCTGGCGCTCGCCCTCGGTTTTCAAGGTCTGCAGCCAGCGCCGGCCCACGCGGCGCACCCGCAACGCCACGCCCTGCGCGCTCAGTGCAAAGTCGGGTGTGTCGAAATAGCGCGTGACGAGGTCCTGCTGCACTGGCTCGCTGCGCCGCCGCGCCATGCGCTTGAGAAAAGCCGCGGCCTGTTCGGGCGGCAGCGCCAGCTTGAGTTCGATTTCCTGCGAATGCGTAGTTGTCATTTAAGTGTCATATTGGAACCCCGGCGGCCCCTTATCATTCAAGCACGTCAGGATTCAAGCACGACATTGGATATTAAAACGATGACACCCACCAGTCCCGACACACTGATCAACCGCGAGCTCGGCATTCTCGAATTCCAGCACCGGGTACTGGCGCAGGCCGACGATCCTGCCATACCCCTGCTGGAACGGCTGAAATTCCTGTGCATCGTGTCCAGCAACCTGGACGAATTCTTCGAAGTGCGGGTGGCCGGACTGAAGGAACAGATCCGCGCCAATTCGAACCAGCGCTCGCCCGACGGGTTGACCCCGCGCCAGCAGTTTCGTGCAGTGTCGGACATGGCGCATGCGCTGGTGGCCCGGCAATACGAACTCTTCAACGACGATATCGTTCCCGAGCTGGCCGAAAACGGCGTGCATTTTTTTCGCCGTACGCATTGGAACGAAGCACAGACGGCGTGGATCCGCGACTACTTCTTCCGCGAGCTGATGCCGGTGCTCACCCCGGTGGGGCTCGATCCTTCGCACCCCTTTCCGCGTGTGCTCAACAAGAGCCTCAACTTTGCGGTCGAGCTGTCCGGACGCGACGCCTTCGGCCGCAATTCCGGCGCCGCCGTGGTGCAGGCGCCGCGCTCGTTGCCACGCGTGATCCGCCTGCCGGAGGAAATCGCCGGCTGCGAATACGGCTTCGTGTTCCTGTCGTCCATCCTGCATGCCCACGTCGGGGAACTGTTCGCCGGGATGACGGTGCAGGGCTGCTACCAGTTTCGCGTCACCCGCAACTCCGACCTCTTCGTCGACGACGAGGAAACCAAGAACCTGCGCCAGGCGCTGCAGGGCGAGCTGCCGCAACGCCACTTTGGTGCCGCGGTGCGGCTGGAGGTGGCCGACAATTGCTCGGCCTCGATGGCGGCCTTCCTGCTGGAACAATTCGAGCTCGAGCCCGACGACCTCTACCAGGAACACGGCCCGGTCAACCTGGTGCGCCTGATGCAGGTGCCCGACTGGGTCGACCGTCCCGAGCTCAAGTTTGCGCCTTTCGTCCCCGCCCTGCCGCCTCGTCTGGCCAAGCAGGACGACATTTTTGCGCACATCCGCAAGGGCGACGTTCTGCTGCACCACCCGTTCGAATCCTTCCAGCCGGTGATCGACTTCATCGAACAGGCCGCCGCCGACCCCAGCGTCGTCGCCATGCGGCAGACGGTCTACCGCACCGGCACCGACTCCAAGCTGATGCAGGCGCTGATCCGCGCTGCGCAGTCGGGCAAGGAAGTCACCGTGGTGGTCGAGCTGATGGCGCGATTCGACGAAGAAGCCAACATCAACTGGGCGGCCAGACTGGAGGAAGTCGGCGCCCATGTCGTCTATGGCGTGGTCGGCCACAAGACGCATGCCAAGCTTGCGCTCGTCATCCGCCGCGAAGAGGGCGAGCTGCGCCGCTACGCCCACCTGGGCACCGGCAACTACCACGCCCGTACCGCCCGCCTGTACACCGACTTTGGCTTGCTGACTGCCGACGAAACCATCACCGCCGACGTCGCCAGCCTGTTCACCCAGATCACCGGGCTGGGCAAAGCCGGCAAGCTCAAGCGCCTGTGGCAGGCGCCGTTCACGCTGCACAGCGAAGTCATCGCCGCGATCAACCACGAGTCCGAGCTGGCTGCCGCCGGCAAGCCCGCCGCCATCATCGCCAAGATGAATGCGCTGCTGGAGCCTCAGGTGATCGCCGCGCTGTATGCCGCCAGCCAGGCGGGGGTGAAGATCGATCTCATCATCCGCGGCGTGTGCGCCTTGCGCCCCGGCATCGCCGGCCTGTCGGACAACATCCGGGTGCGCTCGGTGGTTGGCCGTTTCCTCGAACACTCGCGGATTTTCTATTTCAGGAACGGCGGCGACGAGCAAGTCTATCTGTCCAGCGCCGACTGGATGGACCGCAACTTCTTCCGCCGCATCGAAACCGGCTTTCCCATCCTCAACCCCAAGCTGAAAAAGCGCGTCATTGCCGAAGGCCTCAAGCCTTACCTGCGCGACAACGTGCAGGCCTGGGACATGCAGCCCGACGGCAGCTACCGCCGCCGCAAGGCGCGCCGCGCCAAGCACTACAGCGCCCAGGACGTGCTGCTGGAGCTGTTCGCGCGTTAAGCCTGCTGCCACTGTCATTTCGGCGCATGCATCCCCATGCCGGAAGGACGGCCTCGCCGACCACAAACGCCACGGTGCTTGAAACCCGCCAATCCGTCCCCATTTCCCGTATCACCTTGTTTGTACCTTACGGGAGATAAAGGCATGTCCGCCACCAAAGAAACCCTCGGCTTCCAGGCCGAAGTCAAACAGCTCCTGCAGCTGATGATCCATTCCTTGTATTCCAACAAGGACATTTTCCTGCGCGAACTGATATCCAACGCCTCCGACGCCGACGACAAGCTGCGCTTCGAGGGCTTGTCCGACCCCGCGCTGTATGAGAACGACCCCGATCTCAAGATCCGCATCGCCTTCGACCGCGAGGCGCGCACGCTGACGATTTCCGACAACGGCATCGGTATGAGCCGGCAGGAAGTCATCGACCACATCGGTACCATCGCCAAGTCCGGCACCCGCGAATTCTTCTCGCAACTGTCCGGCGACCAGCAAAAGGACGCCGCGCTGATCGGCCAGTTCGGCGTCGGCTTCTACTCCGCCTTCATCGTCGCAGACCGCGTCACGCTCACCACCCGCCGCGCCGGCCTCACCGCCGAGCACGGCGTGCGCTGGGAATCCGAAGGCGCCGGCGACTACACGCTGGAAACCGTCGAGAAGCCCGGACGCGGCACCGAGATCGTGCTGCATCTGCGCGAAGGCGAGGACGAATTCCTCTCCGACTGGAAGATCAAGTCCATCATCCGCACCTATTCCGACCACATCACCCTGCCCATCGTGATGAAGAAGACCGAATGGAAGGACGGCGTCGAGACCCCCACCGACGAGGACGAGACCGTCAACAAGGCCTCCGCCCTGTGGGCGCGCGCCAAGAAGGACGTCAGCGACGACGAGTACAACGAGTTCTACAAGCACGTCGCCCACGACTTCGAACCGCCGCTCGCCTGGTCGCACAACCGCGTCGAGGGCAAGCAGGAATACATCTCGCTGCTCTATGTGCCCTCGCACGCGCCGTTCGACCTCTACGACCGCGAGAAGCGCCACGGCATCAAGCTCTACGTGCGCCGCGTCTTCATCATGGACGACGCCGAGCAGCTGATGCCGCAATACCTGCGCTTCGTCCGCGGGGTGATCGACTCGGCCGACCTGCCCCTGAACGTCTCGCGCGAAATCCTGCAGTCGAGCCGCGACATCGACGCCATCAAGGCCGGCTCGGTGAAGAA